>JADLFU010000146.1 GCA_020849655.1 Polyangiaceae bacterium
GCCTACTTCAACGACAACCAGCGCCAGGCCACGAAGGACGCGGGGCAGATCGCCGGGCTCGACGTCATCCGCATCATCAACGAGCCGACGGCGGCCGCGCTCGCCTACGGGTTCGGCAAGAGCGTCGAGAAGGTCGTCGCCGTCTACGATCTCGGCGGCGGCACGTTCGACATCTCCATCCTCGAGATCGGCGGCAACGGCATCTTCAAGGTGCTGGCGACGGCCGGCGACACGTTCCTCGGCGGCGAGGACTTCGACGCCCGCATCATCGACTGGTTCGTCCAGGGGTTCCGCGACGAGCACGGCATCGATCTGCGCCAGGACCGCATGGCCCTGCAGCGCCTGAAGGACGCCGCCGAGAAGGCGAAGTGCGAGCTCTCGAGCGTGAAGGAGACGGAGGTCAACCTCCCGTTCATCATCTCGAGCGGGCGCAACGAGGCGCTCCACCTGCAGCGCGTGATCAGCCGCCAGACGCTCGAGAGCCTCACCGAGGACCTCATCGAGCGCACGGTCGACATCTGCCGGCAGACCCTGCTCGACGCGAAGCTCGGCAAGGAGGAGGTCGAGGAGATCGTGCTCGTCGGCGGGATGACCCGCATGCCGCGCGTCCAGGAGGCCGTCTCGGAGTTCTACGAGCGCGAGCCGAGCCGCGGCGTGCACCCGGACGAGGTCGTCGCGCTCGGCGCCGCGATCCAGGGCATGGCGCTCATCGACGAGAAGCAGGAGATGGTGCTGCTCGACGTGACGCCGCACGCGCTCGGGATCATGACCCAGGGCGGCATCTTCGAGGAGATCATCCCCGCGAACACGACGGTCCCCACGGGCCGCAGCAAGATCTTCACGACCAGCCGCGACAACCAGACCGCGGTGAAGATCCTGGTCATGCAGGGCGATCACGAGCGCGCCGAGGACAACGAGCTGCTCGGCGAGTTCATCCTCACCGGGCTGCGCCGCGCGCCGAAGGGCGCGGTCGAGATCGACGTCGTCTTCGAGATCAACGCGGACGGCATCGTCAGCGTCGCGGCGAAGGATCTCGAGACCGGCCAGCAGCAGAGCATCCAGGTCACGGCGACGAGCGGCCTCACGGCCGACGAGCTGAAGGGCATGATCGCGGGCGCCGAGGAGTTCGCGGTCGACAGGAAGGCGAGCGAGGAGGTCGAGGCCGCGATCCAGGAGGCCGAGACGGTCATCGCGGACATCAACCGGCTCTTCCCCCAGGTCGAGCAGATCGTCGCGTCGAGCGACTTCGGGCGCGACGCCATCGCGAAGGCGCGCGCGATCGTCCAGCGCGCGCGCGACGCCATCCAGAAGAAGGACCTCGCGCTCATCAAGGAGCAGACGGACGGCCTCGTGCGCACCCAGCGCATGTTCAAGGGCGTCGTGTCGAAGTCGAGCTGAGGGAGGATGGCGAGCAGCACCCGGTCCCGCACGCCGCTCCCGTACGCGCCCGTCCCCGACGAGGAGGACTGGGAGGCGTTCGATCGGCCGACGGTGATCCCCAGCACGCTGCCCAACGAGGACGAGCTCGACTCCGCGGTGCTGCGGAAGGGCGCGGCGGCCGAGTTCGACCTCGACGATCTCGAGCTGCCGCCGCCGCGCAGCCAGGCGCCGACGATCACCACCGAGGATCCGCTCGCGTTCGATCTGCACACGGCGATGCCGCCGGCGCGCACGGAGAGCCTCTCCCTGTCGCTCGACGACATGCCGAAGCGCCCGATCGGCGGGTCGGTGCCCGACCACCTGGCGTCCACGCTCGTCGACGCGGCCGCGCCGGAGCACGAGGCCGAACCCGGCTCCGAGCCCGAGCGCACCTCGCCTCAGGCCGAGATGCGCGACAGGTTCTCGCTCGGTGATTTCTCGGGCGCCCTCGAGGTCGCGGTCACGCTGCTCGAGCAAGACCCGATGAACGCCGAGGCCGCGAGCTACGCCGAGTCGTGCCGCGAGAAGCTGTTCGCGATGTACGCCGCGAAGCTCGGCTCGATGCAGGAGATCCCGCGCGTCATCGTGCCGCCCGACCAGGTGCGCTGGCTGACGCTCGACCACCGCGCGGGCTTCGTGCTGTCGTGCATCGACGGCTACTCGACGATCGAGGAGATCCTCGACGTCTCGGGGATGTCGCCGCTCGACGCGCTCCGCGTCCTTCACGAGCTGTCTCAGCAGCGCATCATCGCCGTCGGCTGATGCGCGCGCGCGCGGCCGCGGAGCTGGTCGCCGCGGCGCTCGCGTCGATGCTCGCGCTCGGGTGGGCAGGGCGCGTCGCGGGAGAGGGCGGGCACGGAGGCGCGGCCCCGACGCTCACCGAGCCTCCTCCCGCGCTGCCGCCCGGCTTCGCGCCGTACCGCGAGGTCGCGCCGCTCGGCCCCGCGTTCGACACGGATGACGCGATGCCGAGGGAGGCGGCCCTCGTGCACCACACGCGGCTCGTCGCGCGGCTCGACGAGGCGCGCCACGCGATCGTCGGCACCGAGACGATCGCGTGGACGAACCCCGCCAGCGTGCCCGTGCGCGAGCTGTACCTGCACCTCTACCTGAACGCCTTCAAGAACGAGCGCACCGCCTTCCTGCGCTCGCGCCTCGGCGACGGGCGGGGCTCGAAGATGCCGCGGGAGTGGGGGTACGCCGACGTGAAGAGCGTGACGCTGGTCGACGGCGACGCCCGCCGCGATCTGCGCGACGCCCTCGAGCGCCACAGCCCCGGCGATCCCGAGGACGAGACCGATCTGCGCCTCACGCTGCCCGACGCCGTCGCGCCTGGCGCCGCGATCGTGCTCGAGCTCACGTTCGAGTCGAAGCTGCCCGACGTCGTCGAGCGCACCGGCTGGGCGGGCGGGTTCCACATGGTCGCGCAGTGGTTCCCGAAGCTCGCGCGCGTGCGACCCGACGGCAGCTCGAGCCATTTCACCTTCCAGCGCCTGAGCGAGTTCGACGCCGACTTCGGCGAGTACGACGTCACCATCGACGCCCCGGCGGGCTACGTCATCGGCGCGACGGGCAAGCGGATCTCCGAGCGCGCGACGGCCGGCCGCGTGGAGACGCGCTACGCGGCGCGCGACGTGCACGATTTCGCCTTCACCGCGTGGTCGGGCGCGGTCGAGTCGCGCGCGCGGATCGCGGGCGTGGACGTGCACCTCATCGCGCCGCCGCGCCACGAGGGGGTGATCGCGCGCACCCGCGCGGCGCTGGCGACCGGGCTCGAGTGCTACGGGCGTCGCTTCGGTCGATACCCGTACGAGACGCTGACGGTCGTGCACCCGCCGCCCGACGCCGAGGAGGCGGGCGGCATGGAGTACCCGACGCTCATCACGACCGGCGGACCGTCGCTCTCGCCCGGCGCGGTGAAGCTGACGGAGGCCCTGACGATGCACGAGCTCGGGCACCAGTGGTTCTACGGCCTCGTCGCCACCGACGAGCACCGCGAGCCGTTCCTCGACGAGGGGCTCAACTCGTGGGCCGAGCAGGGCTGCATGCGCGAGCTCGCCGGCGATGGCTCGGCGCTCGCGCTGCCGGGCGTCACGGTGTCGGTCGAGGCGCTGCACCGGATCGGCGCGCTCTCCGCTGGGCGCGACGACGTCATCGCGAGGAGCAGCGCGGACGCGGCCACCGCGGGGCACTACGCGCGGCTCGTGTACTCGCGCACGGCGGCGCTGATGTCGTCGCTCGCCGGCGCGTACGGCCCCGACGTCGTCGAGCGCGCCGTCGGACGCTACACGCGCGGCCACCGCTTCGGTCACCCGGACGCGCGGCACCTGCTCGCCGCGCTCGACGAGGTCGGCGGGTCCGAGCTGGCGGAGGCCGCGCGCGTGGGGCTGTTCGAGCGCGGGTGGATCGACCTCGCGGTCGTCGACGCGGGCACCGTGCCCCGCCGCAGCCCGAAGGGCGTGTTCGACCGCGAAGGCGGGCGCGAGACCGTGACGACGATGGACGCGAGCGGCGATCACGACGTGTGGGCGGTGGTCGCGCGCCGCGGCTCGCTCGAGCTGCCGGTGGACGTCGAGCTCGGCCTCGCGGACGGCACGCGGCGGCGCGTCCGCTGGGAGGGGCGCGGGCCGTGGGTGCGCGTCACCGCCGTGAGCCGGTCGCCGCTCGCGTGGGTCGTGGTGGATCCCGATCACGCGATCGCGCTGGACGAGCGCCTCGACGACAACGCGCTCGCGCTCTCGCGAGGCGCGCCTCCGCTGCGCCTGCTCGAGCGGCTGACCCACGCGGGGGCGGCCGCGACGCTGCTCACGCTGCCATGAGGCTCCGCGACGAGCTCGCGCGGTGTGGCTCGGGCATGTCGCTGCTCCTCGCGGTGGCCTGGCTCGCGGCGCTCGCGCCGTCCTTGCCGCTCGGGCTCTCGCTCGGGGCGTCGGTCGCGGCGTGGCCGGGCGGCGAGCTGACGCTCGGCGAGCCGGGCGGCGTGCTGCTGCTCGAGGCGCTCCGATCGTCGGCGCGAGAGCTCGCGGTCGCCGCCAGGCTCGGGCCCGCGTGGCTGTGCGCGGCGGCGCTCGTCACGGTCGTCCCGCAGGGCGCGCTCGCGGCGCAGCTCGCGTGGCCGATCCGCCTGCCGCTGCTCCTCGCGCTCGCGACCGCGACGCGACGGCTGCCGTCGCTGCTGGCGATCGCGGCGGCGCACCTCTTGTCGCGCGTGGCGCTCGTCGCCGCCGCGGTGTTCTTCGCGACGATGACGACGATCGTCACCTCGTCGCGCGCGGGCGAGCTCGTCGTCTTCGCCATCTTCGCCGTCGTCGCGGCGGCGATCGCGTGCGCGCTGCGCCTGGTCGCCGACGTCGCCGTGGTGCGCGCGCTCCGCGCTGACGTGGGCGCGGGGGACGCCCTGCTCGACGCGCTCGGCGCCCTCTCCCTCCGCGCGTTCTCGGAGGTGCTCGGGGCCGCCGCGCTCGGCGCCGTGACGTTCGGGGGCGCGGTGTGGCTGGCGCACGAGATCGGCGCGCGCACGCCGGCCGAGGCCGCGGTGTCGGCCACGCTGCGCGCGGGCTCGCTCGCGGCGCTCGTCGCGGCGCGCGCCGTCGCGCTCGGTGTCGCCGCGCGGAGCGCCACCTAGGGGCGCGAGTTCTCGCGAGATCTTCCCACGCGCGCGGCTAGGCTCCGCCCGTGCGCGCTCGCTTCGATCTCGTCGCCGTCGGCCTCGCCTGCTTCACGCTGGGCGCGGCCTGCACCCATTTCCCGAGGGCGCGCGCGGAGGCCGACAGCCCGCACGCGCTGCTCGGCCAGCTCGCGCGCGTGCTGGTTCTCGTCGAGAACGAGTACGTCGATCCCGTCGACCGAGGCCGGCTGCTCGAGGGCGCGATCAAGGGGATGGTCGCCGAGCTGGATCCTCACTCTACTTACATGCCCGCAGACGACAACGCCGTCTTCCAGGGCGAGACGGACGGCCACTTCGGCGGCGTCGGCGTCGAGGTCGAGGTCCGCGACGGCGCGATCATCGTGCTCGCGCCGATCGAGGGCGGCCCGGCCGAGCGCGCCGGCGTGCGGAGCGGAGACCGCATCGTCGCCATCGACGGCGCGCCGACCGCCGGCGAGAAGCTCGACGTCCTCGTGAAGAAGATGCGAGGGGCGCCCGGCACGCGCGTCCGCGTCGACGTCGAGCGCGAGGGCCAGACGGGCAAGCGCACGATCGAGCTGTCACGCGAGCAGATCAAGGTGAGCAGCGTCACGTGGAGGCGCCTCGCGGACGGCGTCCTGTACCTGCGGCTGAAGCAGTTCCAGGCGACGACGCACGAGGAGCTGCTGCGCGCGATCTCCCAGGCGAGGGGCGCGGGGCCGGTGCGCGGGGCGCTGCTCGATCTGCGCGGCAACCCGGGGGGCCTCGTCGATCAGGCCGTCGCGGTCGCCGACGAGATCCTCGCGAGCGGCGGCGTCTACGCGACCACGCGGCGCGGGCGGCAGGTCGAGGAGGTGAAGGCGACGCCTGGAGGCGCGCTCGTCGACGTGCCCGTGGTCGTGATCGTCAACGAGTACTCGGCGAGCGCGAGCGAGCTCGTCGCGGGCGCGCTCCAGGACGCGGGGCGCGCGCTCGTCGTGGGCGCGCCGACCTTCGGCAAGGGCAGCGTGCAGTCGATCCTCGAGCTGCCGCTCGGCGCGGGGATGCGCCTGACGACGATGCGCTACGTCACGCCGAAGGGCCGGATGATCCAGGCGAAGGGCATCACGCCCGACGTGGTCGTGCCGATGGCGCTGCGCGGCGGGGTGCCGCCCCGTGAGCGCGATCTGGATGGGCATCTCTCACCACGTGACGGCCTCCCGCTGCCGATCGAGCCCCGCCCGGCGGCGCCGGGCGCGCCCGCGCCGAGCGCCAGCGTCGCGCTCGCGTCGCCGGTCCCGCCGAAGGATCCGCCGGACGATCCTCGCGGCGGCGCCGACGCGCAGCTCGCGCGCGCGTTCGAGCTGCTGCGCGAGCGCCTGCCGGGGCGGTGACGCGCGGGTCAGCGCCGCGCGGGCCTGTCGGCGGCGCGGTAGGACGAGGGCCACGGGACGGAGAAGCCCTGCTCGCGCGCGGCGTGCAGGGTCCAGTTGGGATCGTCGAGGTGCGGGCGCGCGAGCGCGCACAGATCGGCGCGCCCCGCCGCGAGGATGCTGTTGACCTGATCGTGCGTGGTGATGTTCCCGACCGTGATGGTGCGCACGCCCGCCTCGTTGCGCACGCGGTCGGAGAACCCGCTCTGCCACATGCGCCCGTAGATCGGCCGCTGCTCGGGCGACGTCTGCCCGCTCGAGACGTCGACGACGTCGACCCCGTGGTCGCGGAGGGCCGCCGCGATCTCCACGGCCTCGTCGACCTCTAGGCCGCCGGGCACCCAGTCGGTGGCAGAGATGCGCACGCTCATCGGGCGCTCGCGCGGCCACTCCGCGCGCACGGCGTCGAACACCTCGAGCGGGTAGCGGAGGCGCGCCGCGAGCGATCCGCCGTACTCGTCGGTGCGCCGGTTCGTCAGCGGCGAGAGGAACGTCGCGAGCAGGTACCCGTGCGCCGCGTGCAGCTCCAGGAGGTCGAACCCCGCGCGCGCCGCCCGCGCCGCGGCCTGCACGTGCTCGTCGCGCACCCGATCCATGTCGGCGCGGGTCATCTCGCGGGGGACACGACTGTTAGCCTTGTATGGAACAGCGGAGGGCGCGAGGAGCTCCCATCCGCCCTCGTCGAGGGGCGCGTCCTCGCCCTCCCACGGGAGCTTCGTCGAGCCCTTGCGCCCCGCGTGGCCGAGCTGCAGGCCGATCTTCGCGCTCGACTGCGCGTGCACCGCGTCCACGATGCGGCGCCAGGCCTGCTCGTGCTCGTCGCTCCAGAGGCCGGCGCAGCCGGGGGTGATGCGTCCGTCGGGCGACGCGTTCGTCATCTCCGTCATCACGAGCCCCGCGCCGCCGAGCGCGCGCGCGACGAGGTGCGCCAGGTGAAAGTCGCCAGGCACGCCGCCGACCGCGCGGTACATGCACATCGGCGAGACGACGACGCGGTTCGACAGCGAGAGCCCGCGCAGGCGGAGCGGGGTGAACATCGGCGGCGGCGGCGACTCGCTCGGCGGCTCGACGCCCGCCTCCCGGTGCGCGCGCGCCGAGAACTCCGCGGCGGCGCGCGAGATGATCGCGGGATCGCGCAGCCGGAGGTTCTCGTAGGTGATGCGCTTCGAGCGCGTGAGCAAGGAGACGTCGAACGCCTCGTCGTCGAAGCCGAGGTACCGCGGCACGTGCTCGAACCAGTCGAGGCTGTCGCCCGCGGCCTTCTGCGTGCGCAGGACGAGGCCGCGCCGCTCCTCGTCGTACGCGTCGATGGCCGCGCCCGCGTCGCCGCGCTCACGGAGCCCCTTCGCGAGCGCGATGGCGTCCTCGAGCGCGAGCTTCGTGCCCGAGCCGATCGAGAAGTGCGCCGTGTGCGCCGCGTCGCCGAGCAGGGCCACGTTCTCGTGCCGCCACGACTCGTTGCGCACGGTCGTGAAGTTGATCCACGACGCGCGGTTCTCGCGGAGGCGGTGGCCGGCGAGGCGCGCGGCGAACACCCGCTCGAGGTACGCGAGGGTCTCCGGCGTCGACATCCCGGCGAGCCCCGCGCGCTCGAACGTGGCCTCGGGGCACTCGACGATGAACGTCGAGAGCTCGTCGTCGAACCGGTACGCGTGCAGGTTGAAGACGCCGTGCTCGGTCTCCTCGAACGCGAACGTGAACGCGTCGAACAGGCGCGTCGTCCCGAGCCAGATGTACTTGTTCTTGCGGACATCGAGGCTGGGGCGGAACGAGCTCGCGTACCGCGCGCGCGTGCGGCTCGACAGGCCGTCGGCCGCGACCAGCAGGTCGGCGTCACGCCGGAGCGCCTCGACGTCGGTCACCTCCTCGCCGAACCGCATCGTCACGCCGAGCTCGCGGCACCTCTCCTGGAGGATGGCGAGCAAGCGCTTCCGCGCGATGCCGACGAACCCGTGGCCCGTCGAGCGCGACACCCTCCCGCGCCGGTGGATGTCGATGTTCTCCCACCGCGCGAACGCGCGCTCGATCGCGCGGAAGCTCGGCGCGTCGGCCTCCTCGAGGTGCGACAGCGTCTCGTCCGAGAACACGACGCCCCACCCGAAGGTCTGATCGGCGGCGTTGCGCTCGATGACGGTGACGTCGCGCGCCGGATCGTCCTTCTTCGCGAGCAGCGCCGCGTACAGCCCGCCGGGCCCACCGCCGAGGCACGTGATCTTCACGCCCAGCGGCTTACCCCAACCGCGCGCCGGCCGTCCTCCCCTCGGTCGAAGATCGATGCTATCGAGCGCCGATGCCGCCCCAAGCGACGCGCCCCGACGACGGGATGCTCCCCAGGTTCTGGCCCCTCGGCGTCACGCTCGTGCTGTGGGGCGCCTCGTGGGCGCTCGGCGCGCTGTTCGGCGCCAAATAGCTCCCCTCGTCAGCGTCGCGGCCGCGCGTCGCCTCCGGCCGTGTGTCCTGGCCTCCGTGGACCGGCGTGGCAGACTGGCGGATCCCATGCACCACCGCGCGCGCGTCCTCTGTCTGGCGCTCCTCGCGCCCTTCGCGCAGTCCTGCGTCACGGGCTTCGACGTGGCGGTGAAGGATCCGCGTGAGGTCGAGGTGCGCGAGCCGCTCACCGGCGTGACGGTCGTGCCGCGCGGCGCGCCCACCGCGTCGCAGGCGCCGGACGGCGGTCGCGCGCGGCTCACGCGGCGCGCGGACGGCAGCCTCGTGCTCACGACCTCGACGGGCAGGGAGGAGACGATCCTCAGCGCGGGCGGCCTCGTGACGGGGCGGGCGTCCAGCTACTCGGTCGACGATCGCGAGCTCTCGGCGATGACGACCATCGTGCGGCGGGGTTCTCCGCGCTCGCGAGAGCAGCTCGAGCTCGTGACGCCGCGCTCGAACGTCGCGTACGTCCAGGCGCGCGAGCGCGAGAACGACGTCATCGGGTACACGCTGCTCGGCAGCGGCGCGCTGTGGATCGCGGCCGCCGGGCTCGTGCTGTTCGCGCCGGGGCTGAAGGTCGGGAAGGGCGACGAGCGCCGCCCGATCACGCCGGCCGAGCGCCGCACGCTCGGCTGGGTCTTCGGCGGGCTCGGCGTCGGCGTCTCCGTGGCCGGCGGCGTCGTCATCGCCCGGGGCGAGCGCGCGACGACCGTGGTCGGGCCCAGCGCCGATCCCTGACCTGCCGTCACGCGGCGAGGACGGCGTCGAGGTACCGCGACAGCCTGGGGCGCGCCGCGACGCGCGCCGCCTGCCGTGGCGTGAGCGGCGTCCGGAGCGCGTGCAGCTGCCCAAAGAGCGCGAAGTCGGCGAAGCTCGGCTTCGGCCCCATCCAGAACGCGCCCTCCTCGGGGGCGCGCGCGTCGAGCGCGTCCAGGAGGAGCTCGAACCTCTCCCAGCACGCCTCCTCACCCGCGCGGAGCACGTCGCGCGCGACGAGCGCCTTGCTGACGCGGGCGCGCAGGCGCGCGGGCACGACGGCGCGCACCACCGGGGGCATCTTCGAGAAGTACGCGGCCTTCGTGCGGGGCCAGTTCTCCTCGTCGATCCACCGGGCCGCGACCGTGAACCCGTTGACGGAGGTGTCCGCGAGCTCCTCCCAGAGCAGGGACTCCGCGCGCCCACGCGGATCGAGCCCGGCGCCGAGGCGTCCGCCGGTGAGCTCGTCGAGGCGCGCGAGGATGCGGGTCGAGTCGGCGACCGGCTCGTCACCCACGAGCAGGACCGGCACCTGGCCCGCCGGGTTGAGCGCACGGTGGGTCATGGGGAAGCCGTGGCGCCGGGCGTACGGCAACCCGAGGTAGCCGAGCGCGCGGTGCACCTTGAGACAGAAGGGCGACCACGACAGCGTGCCCTGGAGGCCGGGATCGTCGAGCTCGCAGAGCGTGAGCGGAGGGAGTGACTGGGTCATGCGGCGGGTGTACGCGCGCTCTGTGTCAGCTATATGTCAGCGAATCGATGCGCCGCACCGCCCGCCTGTTCGCGCTCGCCGAGCACCTCCGCGCGCGGCGCTCCGGCGGCGTCACGGCGGCGCAGCTCGCCGCGAGGTTCCGGGTGTCGGTGCGCACCATCTACCGCGACCTCGACGAGCTTCGTGACGGTGAGCTGCCGTTGCTCGCGGAGGGCGGCCGCGGCGGCGGCTACGTGCTCGATCGCAGCTACACGCTCCCGCCGGTGAACTTCGACGCGCGCGAGGCCGCCCTCCTCATCACCGCGGGGGAGATGCTGATCGAGCAGCGGCTCCTCCCCTTCCCCGAGACGCTCCGGGGCGCGCTCGACAAGGTGCGGGCGGCGCTGCCCCGCGCGGCGCAGCGAGACCTCGGCGAGGTGGCGCGGGGGGTCTCGTACGTCGGCGTGCCGGCGCGCGCGCCCGCGCCGGGGGTCGAGAGGGCGGTCGAGCGCGCCTGGTTCGAGCGCAGGAGCCTGCGCGTCGCGTATACGAGCGAGGCCGGTCCACGCAGGCGGATCGTGCGGATCGAGGGCGTGGTGCTCGACCGCCGAGAGACGAGGCTCAACTGCGTCGACGTCGAGACGGGCGAGCGCCGCCAGCTCACGCTGCACAGGCTGACGGCCGCGTCGGTGGTCTGATGGACCGTGGACGCGTTGGCCACACGCTTCGTCGGCGCTCCCCGGGGCGCGCGCCACGGCGCCGGGAGGCGCCCTCACCAGGGGACGCCACTGGACCCGCTGGATCCCACCCGGTCGCCATCGGTGGCCGGCGCACTCCTGTTGATCACCCGGCCAGCGCCGTGCATCCTTCCTCGGCGCGAAGACCGAGCGTGGAGGGTTACGGCATGGCAGAGCAGCGTTGTTTCGGCGAGGCGAACTGCTGCCCTCTCACGGCTGTCGGCACCGGCCGCGGCGTCCTCGACGCGGCCCGGCTCATCCGGGCGGGCGCGCTGTTGCCCGACGCGGACGGCCGAGTCCTGGTGCAGCAGTACCAGCGAC
>JADLFU010000147.1 GCA_020849655.1 Polyangiaceae bacterium
GTCGCTGGTACTGCTGCACCAGGACTCGGCCGTCCGCGTCGGGCAACAGCGCGCCCGCCCGGATGAGCCGGGCCGCGTCGAGGACGCCGCGGCCGGTGCCGACAGCCGTGAGAGGGCAGCAGTTCGCGTCGCCGAAGCATGGGTTGGCGAGCACCTTCGCGGTGATGGTCGGCGGCGCGACGTCCTCGGTCCCGCCCCACCCGACCCACACGTCCGCCCCCGACGTGGAGGAGCCTCCGCCGCTGCGATCCATCACCGGCCGGATGAGGTCGAAGTCGTAGGTGAGGTACTGGTCCGACGGGGGGTAGCCGGCCCACTCGGGACCGGGCAGGCTGGCGTCCGCCGCCGCGTTGTAGTCAATCTCCCCGTGGAGCAGGCGCCGCACCGTCCAGTCCTTGCCGCGCCGCCACGCCGCGTGCAGCCGAATCTCGCTTCGCTGGTTGGGGCGCGCCGTCTGCGTCAAGCGCACGTTGGTCACCAGCTCTCCGGGCCTGACCAGCGAGGCCAGTTCGACACCGCTCGCCTGCATGTCTGGCACTTCGGGCGACAGCGGCAGCGCTGAAGCGATGGGCATCTGTCGCGCCGCGAAGGTCGACCGTGATGTTTCCGTCCACGTGCCAAGAAACAGGACCTCCCGCGCCATGACCACTCGCGTCGGGGGAGGCTCGGTCGCCCCGAGCGAGAGTGTGTAGAGGTCGTAGTGTGTCCCGCCGCGAAGCCGCGTCGCGGCGAGCGGGGCGCCCTCGGCGTTCTGGCACCTCTCGACCGGCTCGCACGCCGCCACGCGCAGGCGTACGTGCCGTCGCGCGCCGTGCTCGATCACGTCGGCGGCGTCTGGGTCGGCGCGTCTGACAGCGAACTGCCATCCGGTGCGCAGGCTGCGCGGTCGGTTCTCTTCAGGATAGTCGCCAGGCGTGTACGCGGTCCACCAGGTGCCGGTACACCGGTCGTCGGAGGAACCCGGGTCACACGGTGGAACTCCGTCCTTCAGCTCGACGCAGAAATGAAGCGGGCTCGGCCCGCATGTCATCGACACCTCCCACCGCCCCTCGGTCGCCGCGGCCTCCGTCACCACGCCCAGGTTCTCGATGTCATCCGCCAGCTCCGGCATCGGGACAGGCCGCCCAGCCGCGTCGACGGCCCGAGACGCCGCCGGCGTCGAGACCGCGGGCGACAGCGCCGACTCGGCCATGCGGGCGACCGCTGGCGCGAGGTCGAGGACGAGCGTGTCGACGGCCAGGGTTGCGTCGGCGACGTCGGCGCAGGTCCCGAAGGCGAACGGGTTGGTGGCCTGCGCCGTCACCTCGAGGGTCGCGCCGGTGAGGCCGCGGTAGGTGTTGGCAGCGAGCGGCCACATCGGCGCCCCGAACGCGATCCGCAGCGTCCCGTTGTTCGGGCCGAGCAGCTGGGTGCCGTGCCCGTGGACGTACGGGAGCGGCGGATCGTCGACCCCGGGCGAAGGAAACAACAGCCCTGTGTTGCCCACCACGGTCGGGCGTGCGTCGCGCCCGAACGTCGCGTCGAAGAAGGGGCGGTCAGGGTGGGTGCAGGCCGACGACGGGCCGCACGCGTACGCGTCGCCCTCGGCGCGGTTGTGCTCCCACGTGACGGCCGGCGGGGTCATCACAGCGCCAAGCGACGAGTGGACGTCGACGGCGACGACTGGCACGCGGCGATCGGCGTGCGCGAGGTCGAGCCCGAGATCGCCGAGCGCCGACATCAGCACCCCCTCGATGGCGCGCGTCTCCCGCTCGGACTCGGGCTCGCGCCCCGCCCAGGTGCCCGTCTTCGAGCCGACGCTCCCCCACGGCGACGTGCCGTCGTTGCCCGGTTGAAACCAGCCCACCGGGAAGTTTCGGTTGATGTCGACCCCGCGGCGGTTGGTGCGCCGCCAGGAGTTCGAGTCGCCAGGCAGTCTGGCCCAGTCGCCGTCGTCCTTCACCACCTCGTGGTACCCCCATGGGTTGGCAGATGGGATCACCACCACGTGCAAGCCGGCGTCGATCTGCTCGCGCCAGAAGCCGGCCGGCCGGTCCCACTCGCCGAGAGACTCTCCCGTCGCGTAGGCGTAGACGATCCGCTGCAACAACCTCCAGGCGACCTCGTGGGTCGACAGCTCCCGGGCGTGCTGGTTGGCGTTGAGAAACAACACCGCCTTCGGCCCCGCGTGGCGTCGCCCCGAGAAGGTGCCACCTGCGCGCCACCCAAAGTCGACGTAGACGAGATCGGTGCCGGACAGCAGGTCCTCGGGCCCGTCGCCTGTGGTGCCTACCCGATAGCGCGTCGCGCCGGGGCGGAGCGGCCAGCCTCCGAACAGCTCGGCCGGGAGGCGGAGGCCGTCGTAGCCCGTCGACGTGGCGCCGTCCCTCCACAGCGAGACGCGGTCCCGAAACGCGGGGACGCCCGGCGTGGCCTCGTATGGCAAGTAGTAGGGGCCGTAGCGACTGTTGAAGGCGTCGAGGGGCTCGGTGCCCGGAGGTGTCGGCGTGCTCCACCGCTGCAGCGCCGTCGGCTTCGGCAGGCCGCCCGGCGCGTCCTGGCAGCGCTCGGCCACCGCGGAGAACGCGCGCTGCATGTCTGCCGGCCACCGCGGCAGCTCGGGAGGCGGACGAAACTCTCGGATCTCGAGGCCATCCGCCGCGAGCTGCGCCTCGAGCTCGGCGGTCAGGCCGAGCACCCACACCGGGCGCTTCGACTGCGCGTCCTGCCAGGGCGCCATCAGGCTCGTCAGCTCCCGCGCACGCAGCGTCTGCAGGCGCGCCCCTTCGCGCAGGTGCACGAGCCGCAGCTCGTACGACGCGCCGCGCCTCAGGCTCGCCGCGCCCGGAGCGGCCACGTCACTCGCCCGGTCGACGACCGCCGACGACATCCGGGGGGGCACGATCTGTGCCAACACTGTCAGTCGAGCAGGCCGGGGCCGCGAGCGCCGCCCAGGCCATCGGCGCACCGAGTGAGAACCAACGCTGCCGTGCCATTTCGTCACCCTCCACGCGCGGGCTTCGCGCTGCTAGAGGATGCACGGGGCCGTCGGCCTCGTCAACGGGTCTGTGGGGGTGTCCGCCTCGCGCCCGTCCCGTGCGCCGCACATCAAGGCCCGCAGCTCGGCGACCACCGCAAGACGACGCCCGCCCACGGGCCGATCTGGTGCGCGGCCATCACGGTGCCGTCGGGCGCGGAGACGGCGGTGAGCAGCTCCTTCGGCGAGAAGCCGTTCAGGGGCACGACGGGGTCGACGAGGCCGAAGAGCGGCCCGAGATCGTCGCGGCGCCCGAGGAGCGCGCCCGTGTCGACGTCGATGACGCGGACGCCGTAGTCGCCGTGCGTGCGAGTGAGGAGCCACAGTTGATTCGCGTGCCAGGTCGCGATGAGCTCGTCGGGCGTGCCCAGCTCGAGGTTGCCGACAGGGATCTCTTGAAAGCTGCCCGCCGGGACTTGCATGCGGACGACGCGAAAGCCGGTGGTGGTCACCCCGGCGAGCGCGACCTCGGTCGCCGACGGGGAGGCCGCCGCCGCGGCGTGCTTGGGGAACACCAGCGAGTCCACGCTGGTGAGCGCGGGGGTGTCGAGGTCGTAGATGGCTGTCGGTCGACCCATGCCGACGCGGACGTGGTAGCGGCCGACCGCCAGCAGGCGGGTGCCTACTTCGTCAGCTGTTGCGGGCAGCGCGTCGTGAGGGAGGGGGATGGAGGCCCCGCCCCCGGCCGTGTACTCGGTGATCTTCGCGTCGCCGGTGCGGTACATCCTGGCCTGGCTCGCGCCGTAGACGAGCACGGCTCGCCAGGCCACTTGCGTGCCCTTGGCACACGATACAGGCGCAAAGTCAATGTGTTGTGCTGTGAACGAGTCGACCTGTGAAGTCTCCGGGCACGGCCCGTAGATCGCCTTGCCCCCGCCCTCCTCGGCGTCCAGCTGTCGGACGCGAAGAAAGGCCGTCGCGACAAGGTCACCAGCTGAAGCATCCCCTCAAATTGCCCCGAAAACCTCGCTCAAATCTTCATGCTCTCGCAGCACCTCCGCGTAGGCCAGCATCAGCAAGCTCACTCGCTCTGGGCGCATGGTGGGGAGGGCCCGGTACCA
>JADLFU010000148.1 GCA_020849655.1 Polyangiaceae bacterium
CGCGCGCGCGGTCATCGCGTCGCTGATCGACGGCGCCGGAGGGTACTGCACGAAGGATGGGCTGATGGTCTCCGAGGGCGGACCGCAGGCGAGATCCCCGGGGCGCGGATGGCGCGGACGCAGGCCTCCGCCGCCGGACGCGCCGCCCGACGCGCCGCCGCCCGACGCGCCGCCCCCGTTCGGGCGCCCGCCCGGCCCGCCGCCGGAGGTGCGCGAGCTCTTGCTCCGCGCGTGCGCGGCCGCGCACCCGGGCCGCGTCGATCACGAGGCGATCGCGCACCCCACGCACCCGCTCGTCGTCAGCGTCGTGGGCGTCGACGACGGCGTGGCGTCCTGGGCGTTGACGCGGACGCAGCGGAGCGAGCTCGGCCGACCGTGGGCGGTGTTGCTGCTCGCGATGGCGATCGTCACGGCGGCGATGGTGATCGTGACGCTGGACGCGATGGTCGCGCTCACGCGCGGCGCGGGCGAGCTCGAGGACACCGTCAGGCGGCTCGAGGCCGATCTCACCGCGCCGGTCGCCGAGCCGCGCGCGAAGGAGCTCGCGCGCATCTCGAGGGGCCTCCGCGAACTGGCGGCGCACCTGGCCGAGGCGCAGGCGCGGGAGCGCGCGCTCGCGCGACAGGTGTCGGACGGCGCGCGCCTCGCCGCGCTCGGGCGGCTGGTCGCCGGCGTCGCGCACGAGATCCGCAACCCGCTGACCGGGCTCAAGCTGAAGCTCGACGTGATGGCGAAGCGCCCGCTCGACGATCGCTCCTCGCGCGACCTCGAGACCTGCCTCCGGGAGGCCGCGCGGATCGACAGGGTGATCTCGTCCGTGCTCGGCGTCGCGCGACGCGGCGCCGAGGCAGCGGAGGAGCTCGACGTGGCGATGCTCGTGAGCGAGCGCGTGGAGGCGGCGGGTGAGCTCGCCGCCTCACGCGGGGTGTCGCTCGGCAGCCGCGGCCTCGCCCGGATCGTGGCAGCGCGCGAGCTGCTGGCGCGCGCGCTCGACAACCTGCTCCGCAACGCCATCGAGGCCAGCCCGACGGGGTCGCGCGTCGAGGTGGAGATTCGCGAGCTCGAAGGCGGCGCCGAGCTCGCCGTCGTCGACGAGGGGCCCGGCGTCGACGAGGCGCGCGCCGCCGAGCTGTTCGAGCCGTTCTTCTCGACGAAGCCAGGTGGCACCGGGCTCGGCCTGTGGATGACCCGCGCGCTCGTCGAGGCGCGCGGCGGCAGGCTGGAGTACGCTCGCGCCGGCGGCCGGACCCGCTTCACCCTGTGCATGCCGCACACGCCCGTCGCCCGCCCCGAAGCCCACGATGCCGACGCTGCTGATCGTCGATGACGAGCGCACCATCCGGGAGACGCTCTCCTCTGCGCTCGAGGAGGCTGGCTACGCCGTGCGCGCGGCGGAGGGGCTCGGCGAGGCGCGCCGGATGGTGGACGGCGTCGACGCCGTCCTGCTCGACATCCGGCTGAGGGACGGCGACGGCCTCGACCTGCTCGCCGAGCTCCGCGCGGCCCGGCCTGCGCTGCCGGTGATCATGGCGACGTCGTACGGAGACAGCGAGCGCACCATCCGGGCGATGAAGCTCGGCGCGTTCGAGTACGTGACGAAGCCGTTCGATCTCGACGCCCTGTTCTCCACGGTCGCCAGGGCCGTGAAGCCCCCGCCCGCTGCCGCCGCGCCCCCGCGGGTCGACGATCACGCGACGCTCATCGGCGCGACGCCGAAGATGCGCGAGGTGTGGAAGTCCATCGGCCGCGCGGCCGCGAGCGACGCGCCCGTGCTGATCACCGGAGAGAGCGGCACCGGCAAGGAGCTGGTCGCGCGCGCGATCCACGAGCACAGCGCGCGCGCGGCAGCTCCGTTCGTCCCGCTGAACCTCGCGGCGGTCCCCGCGACGCTCGTCGAGAGCGAGCTGTTCGGCCACGAGAAGGGCGCCTTCACCGGCGCGGCCGCGCGGCGCGAGGGGCGGTTCGAGCTCGCCGCCTTCGGCACGCTCTTCCTCGACGAGATCGGCGATCTCGATCCCTCGCTGCAGACGAAGCTCCTGCGCGTGCTCGAGGACGGCGGGTTCGAGCGGGTGGGCGGCGCGGTCCGGCTCACCTCGCGCGCGCGGATCCTCGCCGCGACGTCGCAGCCCGTGCAGCCGGGGCGCGAGGGCGCGACGCTGCGAGAGGATCTCTTCTATCGGCTCAGCGTCGTGCGCATCGAGGTGCCGCCGCTGCGCGAGCGGCGCGACGACATCCCGCTCCTGGTCGAGTCGTTCTTGCGGCAGAAGCCGGGCGCGCGGCGCGGGGTCTCGCGCGACGCGCTCGCGAAGCTCACCGCGCACGACTGGCCCGGCAACGTGCGCGAGCTGCGGCACGTGCTCGAGAGCGCGTGCGTGATGTCGACCTCCGAGGTGCTCGACGCGACCGATCTCGACCTGCCCCGGCCGGCGTCGGCGCCGCCGTCGGGCGCGCCGACGGGCGACCTCGATCTGAAGTCCGCGCGCGACAGGCTGGAGCGCTCGATGATCGAGGAGGCGCTGCGGCGCGCGAGCGGCAACCGCGCGGAGGCGGCGCGGCTGCTGGGGATCCGGCGCGCGCTCTTGTACGCGCGGCTCCGGCACTTCGGGATGATCGGAACGGACGACGGCGACGACCAGTGAGCTGAGCGTCGGGTTGGGCGCACAGTGTCGAGCCCCACTCACCTCGCTCCCACCTTCGCGAACTGGACGGCGGCGGTCTCCTGGCGCAACCTCGACGCGCGCACCGATTGGGTCGGGCCAGCCCGGCGGTTGGCGGCGCCGCGCGGGGCGCGTAGTCTCGGCCGCATGAGGCTGTCACCCTTCTGCCTGCTCTCCGCGCTCTCGCTCCTCGTCGCGTGCGGCGGCGGCGGCACCGAGGTCGACGCGCCGCCGGCCGAGCCCGACGACGGCGAAGCGGGCGCGGCGGGCGCGGCGGGCTCCTCGGGGCGCGGGGGCGGAGGGGCCGGCGGCCGCGCCGGCGCTGCCGGCGGAGGCAGCGGAGGCGCGGGCACCGGAGGCAGCGGCGCCAGCGGAGCAGGCAACGGAGGGGGCAGCGGTGGGGCGAGCGGAGGAGGCAACGGAGGCGCGGCGGGCCTCGCCGGACAGGCCGGGCAGGCCGGGGGCACGTTCGACGCGCACGCCGCCGACCGACTTGCGTGCCTGTACAAGTCGGGAGACGTGACCTCGACGACGATCGGGCCCGGCGTGCCCCACGGAGACGCGCTGCCGTTCGAGCACGTCGTCGTGCTGATGCTCGAGAACCGCAGCTTCGATCACTACCTCTCGAAGCTCCCGAGCTACGGCGTCACCGACGTCGACGTGGCCAAGGACACTGACGGAAACTACGACCCCACCGCCAGCCCGCCGAAGCTCGTCCAGCGCTACCACGAGAGCCGCTACTGCATCAAGGACGTGAACCACGAGTGGAGCGGGGTTCACTTGCAGTACGACGGCGGCAACATGAGCGGGTTCCTCGCCACCAACAACCCCGGCGGCGCCCGCGCGCTCGGCTACTACGACCAGACGGACTTGCCCTACTACTACTGGCTGGCGAAGACGTTCGCCATCTCGGACCGCAACTTCTGCTCGCTGCTCGGGCCGACCTGGCCCAACCGCTTCTATTTCTACGGCGCGTCGTCGTGGGGCAACACGAAGACGGGCGATCTCGGCGACATCGTCCCGTTCGTCGGGGTCGTCGGCAAGACCGTGCTGAACCAGATGGACGAGGCGAAGCGCAGCTGGAAGATCTACCGCGACGGCCTCGTCTCGTTCGCGCTCGTGCTGAAGCAGGACCTCAAGTACTACGGCAGCCCGATGAGCGACTTCGCGAAGGACGTCGCCGCCGACAAGCTCCCCAACCTCGTCATCCTCGACCCGAGCTTCTCCGGCGGCGGCCAGAACGACGAGCACCCGCCCGCGAACGTGCAGCTGGGGCAGGCCTTCGTCGCCAAGACGCTCCAGACGCTGTGGTCGAACCCCGCGGTGTGGGCGAAGACCGTGTTCTTCCTGATGTACGACGAGCACGGCGGCTACTACGACCACGTGCCGCCGCCGCCCGCGTGCGAGCCGGACGACATGGTCCCGCAGGATTTCAAGTTCGACCGGCTCGGGATCCGCACGCCGCTGTACGTCGTCTCGCCGTGGACGAAGCCCGGCTACGTGAGCCACCAGGTGACCGACCACACGAGCGTCACGCGGTTCATCCAGAACCGCTTCGATCTGCCGGCGCTGACGGCGCGCGACGCGAACGCCTGGCCGCTGCTCGACATGTTCGATTTCTCGAAGGTGAGCTTCCCCTACCCGCCCGCGGGCGCGCTCCTCGCGCCGGTGTCCCAGGCCGGGGTCGACTGGTGCAAGAAGAACCCCCCCGGCACCGGCCTGCCCTGATCAGAAGTGAAAGTCGACGAGGTAGTCGACGCACATGGTGGCCTGGTCGACGCGGATGATGACGTCGGCCGAGTCGTCGTCCGTGATGCTCCCCTTGCAGTCGTGGTCGGAGCGCGCCTCGCCGGGGGCCTGCGCGCAGCAGCCGTCCAGCCCGCCGGGGCTCTTCACTTGCGTGCCGGACGAGCAGCTGAACTTCGTCGTCTCGTTGCCGGGGCACGCGGTGAACACACACAACCGAAACCCCGACTGTTGCGTCTTCGCGGCCGGGTCGACCACGTGGCCGATGCCGAACGTGTCCTTGCCATGAAACACGTAGTGGTCTGCGTCGCCCGGCCCGACGGTGCCAGCGATCGCCTTGATCGAGCCGCCGTACGCCGCGGAGCCGTCGGTGTCCTTGTCGCTCAGCTCGCACGGCGTGCCGCACGCGGGGGTCGCGAGGGCCTCGCTGTCGTTGGGCTCCGGGCCCGCGTCGGCGCACGCGCCCGCCTTGCCGCCGCTCCCCGCGCCTGCCCCTCCCGCGCTCGCGCCTGCCGTGCCCGCGCCGCCCGCGCCGCCTGCGCTCGCTCCTGCCCCTCCCGCGCTCGCGCCGCTCGCGCCGCCCGTGCCTGCGCCTGCCCCCGCGGCCCCAGCCTTCGCGCCCCCCGCGCCGCCGCTCACGCCCGAGGCGCCCGCGCTCCCTCCGCCGCCGCTCGCGCCTGCCGATCCGCCCCCCGCCGCGCCCTCCTCCTCCTCGACGGCGGCGTCGTCGACGCCCTGGCCCGCGCTGGAGCACGCGGCGAGCAGGAGCACGAGCGACGCGACGAGCGGCTGGGCGAGCGGGCGCATGCCCCGTCTTGCCATCGCTCGCCCCCGGCTGGCAACCGGCCCGTTCGCGGGGCCGCCGCGGCTCGCTGACGAGAGTGGGGTTTGTCATGCTGGACCCGGGAGGGCTGGACGCCGGAGGGCCGACGCGCAGCGGATCGTCTGCGTCGCTCGCGGGCCCCCCGCCTCCGCTGTACCGTGGGCAGATGCCGCCTCGCGCCGCTCCGGATCCGTCCGCGCTCACCCGTCGTCGTCCGCCCGGCCGGTCATGACGCACCCCGCGCGCCTCGGCTCGGTCGCCGCCTGCGCCGCCTTGTCGGTCGCCGCCTGCGACACCGCCCGTCGGGCCTCGCCCGCGCCGAGCGACGCGCGCGCGACCGACTCGATCGTCCAGGCGGGGGCGCCGGTGCTGCGACAGCGCGCGGCCGAGGTGCCGAGAGAGCAGCTGGGCTCGCCGGCGCTGCACGCGCTCACCGCGCGGATGATCGCGGCGATGCGCGCGGCGCCGGGCGTCGGCCTCGCGGCGCCTCAGCTCGGCGTAGGGCTGCGCGTCATCGTCCTCGAGGATCGTCACGAGTCGATGGGCAAGCTGACGCCGCTCGAGCTCCGCGAGCGGGAGCGCGCGCCGTTCCCCGTGCGGGTGATCGTGAACCCCGTGCTCCGCGTGATCGATCCGTCCCCGCGCACCTTCTTCGAGGGCTGCCTCAGCGTGCCGGGCTGGACCGCGCTCGTCGCGCGCGCGCACGAGGTCGAGGTCGAGGGCACCGACGCCGACGGCGCCCCGGTGCGCTGGCGGGTCGCGGGCTGGCCCGCGCGCATCCTGCAGCACGAGCTCGACCACCTCGACGGCGCGCTCTACGTCGACCGCATGGCGCCGCGCTCGTTCTCGACGCACGAGCACGCGCGCCTTCGCTTCGCGGGCAAGCCGGCGGCCGAGATCCTCCGCGAGCTCGAGCCCTAGGCGCGGCTCCCTCGGGGCGACGAGAGGCGCCCCGCGTCGCAATTGACTCAAAGTCAGTTGGTGCTACCGTGGCGGCCACCATGACCCTCGAACACGTCGACGTCCTCATCGTCGGCGCCGGGCTCTCCGGCGTCGGCGCGGCGCACGAGCTGCAGACCAGGTGCCCGTCGAAGCGGCTGCTCCTGCTCGAGGCGCGCGACTGCATCGGCGGGACGTGGGATTTGTTTCGCTATCCCGGCATCCGCTCCGACTCCGACATGTACACGCTCGGGTACCGGTTCCGTCCGTGGAAGGGCGACCGCGCGCTCGCCGACGGCCCCGCCATCCTCGAGTACGTGCGGGAGACGGCGCGCGAGGCCGGCATCGACCAGAAGATCCGCTTTCATCACAAGGTGGTGCGCGCGTCGTGGTCGAGCGACGCGCGGCGCTGGACGGTCGAGGCCGTGCGCACCGACACCGGCGAGCAGGTGCGGCTGACCGCGAGCTTCCTCTACAACTGCAGCGGCTACTACCGCTACGAGGCCGGCTACACGCCCGAGTTCCCCGGGATCGAGCGGTTCCAGGGGCAGGTGCTGCACCCCCAGCTGTGGCCCGAGTCGCTCGACTACCGGGGGAAGAAGGTGATCGTCATCGGCAGCGGGGCGACCGCGGTCACGCTGGTGCCGTCGATGGCCGACGAGGCGGCGCACGTCACCATGTTGCAGCGCTCGCCGACGTACATCATCAGCGTGCCGGGCCGCGATCCGCTCGCGAGGCTGATGCGCGATCACCTGCCGGAGGAGCTCGCCTACGCCGTCACCAGGTGGAAGAACATCACGCTGAACGCCGCGCTCTACCAGCTCTGCCAGCGCCGCCCGAGGCTCGTCCGCGGCCTCTTGCGCGCCGCCGTGAAGCACCAGCTGCCCCCCGGCTACGACGTCGACACCCACTTCAACCCTCGGTACGATCCGTGGGACCAGCGCCTGTGCGCGGTGCCGGACGGCGATCTCTTCAAGGCCATCAGCCGCGGCAAGGTCTCGATCGTCACCGACACCATCGAGACCTTCACCGAGACGGGCCTGCGCCTCACCTCGGGCGCGACCCTCGACGCGGACATCGTCGTCACGGCGACGGGCTTCACGCTGCAGATGATGGGCGGCGCCGAGCTGGTGGTCGACGGACGGCCTGTCGACCTGTCGGAGCACCTCACGTACAAGGGGATGATGCTCTCCGACGTCCCCAACTCCGCCTTCACCATCGGGTACACCAACTCGAGCTGGACCTTGAAGGCGGACCTCGTCGCCGACTACGTCTGCCGCCTGCTGAACCACATGGACGCGCGAGGGCAAGAGGTGTGCGTGGCGCGCAACCGTGACCACGGGATGAAGCGCTCGCCGCTGATGGACTTCGGCGCCGGCTACGTGAAGCGATCGCTCGCCGGGTTGCCGAAGCAGGGGAGCAAGTGGCCGTGGAAGCTCGGGATGAACTACGCCGTCGACGTCGTCAGGCTGCGTCACGGGGAGATCGACGACGGGGTGATGGAGTTCACGAGCGCGCGGCGCGAGCCGCAGCAGGCGGCGGGCGCGGCGCCGACCCTCGGGGCGGCCACCGGCTGAGCCGAGCTGGGCGCGCTACAGCGGGTCGGCGCAGCAGCGGATCCCGGTGGTGATGCCCGCGTTCGGCTTCGACGCGTAGTCGCAAGCGCCATCCCTCCGCTCCGGCTCGGTGCCGTGGTTGTGCCCGGCCAGCTGGTAGCAA
>JADLFU010000149.1 GCA_020849655.1 Polyangiaceae bacterium
AGCTCTTCCTCGGCTACGGCAGCTCTGCGACTGGGCTTCACTTGCTCTGGTCGCCGCCCTCGTCGTTCGATGCCGAGCCCCGCGCGAAGCTGCCCTTCGCCATCATGAACAACCTCACACTCGGGGCTAAGTACGTCGCGTGGGACACTTCCATCGTCTCGATGATGTCACGTGGCACCGGCGTCACCTCTTCGGTCGACCACGACACGGCTGGCCAGTCGACCTTTGTTCAGTTCGTTGGAAGCGACGCCTTTTTCGTCACCGAGGCTCCCAAGTTCGTCCGTGTCTGGGTACGCCGCGACGATGGCGCATCAGAGGAACTGTTGGCCGAGCCCGGCGCCAACGTCGGCAAGTGGGCGAGCGACGGGACGACGATGGCCTGGATGGTCTTCTCCGAGCAGAAGACGGACGCGGGGGGATCCATGGTGTCCGAGAAGATTGAACTCTTCGCGGGGCCGCACACGAACACGAAGGCGGGGGTGCAGCCGACGCGTCTGGGGCGCCTGACCTACCTGGAGAACAAGCCTCTTGGCCTTGGGCAGAAGGTGCGAGAGGGCGTCCTCTCTTACGCCGGGGGTCGACCCGTGACCTTCTTCCGACTCACCGACGGCGCGTTCAAGACGCTGCCTGCCGACCCGCCCATCGCGGACACGAAGTGGGGCGAGCTGGTCTGGGCCGACGACCAGGAGGTCATGGTGGTCGTCCTCCAGGGCATCCAGGGCAAGACGGTCTTGCGGTACAAGCTCGACGATCTTGGACCCTGGCAACCGCTTCCCCAGTAGCTCCAGTTGATCCCGCCCGGCGATGCCGCTGACGCCGGGGCAGCACCTGCAATCGGCCACGTCCGCTTTCGCCGCCACGGCGCGCACATCTGGACCGTCGAGGTTGCCACCCACCGCGGCGGCTGGGAGCCGACCTCGCTGCGTGGGCAGATCGAGCACCTCCTCGAGGCCGTCGTGACCGGCTTCCCGTGGGTGCTCGAGCCGATCGAGTTGGCGGCGTCGCGCGTCGCTGTGGGTCGGCGCCGGCACGCCGACCACGTCGTCGGCGAGGTGCGCGGCGTGCGCCTCGGCGTCGTGTTCGTCGCGATCGCGCAGGATCGCGCAGGGACCGCCCTGCCGCGACCCCCTACGAACTTCGGGCGCGAGGTACTAGCGCGACAGCTCGCCGAGCACGCGGCCCGAGCGATCGTCGAGGGGCGCCTCCGGCAGCCCGAGCATCGCGCGCAGGGTCGGCGCGACGTCGGCGAGCTTCGCGGGCTGCGCGAGCGCGACCTCGCCGCGCGCCGGCACCGCGCCGCCCGCGGCGAAGAGCCACACGCGCGCCGACTCCGGGTGCTTCGCGCCGTGGCTGACGAAGCCGTCGGCGCGGCCGTGATCGGTCGTCACGATCACCGTGGTCGTCGCGCCGTGCTCGCCCTGCGCCGCGAGCACGCCCACGAGATCGCCGACGAACGCGTCGAACGCGCGGAGCGCGCGGAGGTATCCGCGGTAGTCGCCGAGGTGCGCGTGCTCGTCCGCGTCCCCGAGCCCGAGCAGCGCACAGCGCGGGCGCGCCGCCTCGACGTACCGCAGCGCCACCTGCGACGTGAGCCTGTCCGGGCGGTAGTCGAGCTGCCCTGGCGTGGGGAACGCGCGCTCCGAGCGCGCGAGCAGCGCGTCCATCGTGGGATCGCGGAGCGCGCCCGCGCGCCACACATGGTGCCGCCCGGACGACAGGAAGAACGCGTCGCGGGAGCGCGAGGCGGCGAGCTCGATCGTCTCCCACGAGGACACGACGCCGACGTTCGCGCTCGTCGCGCCCGGCAGCGCGCGGCACGCGTCGAGCAGCGTCTCGTCGGCGATGCGCGCGCAGTCGTTCCGCTGACACGTCGGCGCGCGCCCCGAGAGCAGCTCGCCATAGCCGGGCAGCGACGCGAAGTTCGGGCCCGACGCGGAGATCGCCGCGCCCACGCCCGGCGCGCCGAGCACGACGCCGCGGTCACCGAGCGCGTGCAGGTTCGGCATCAGCGCGCGCCCGTCGACGATCTCGTCGGGCGAGAGGCCGAGCGCGATCGCGCGGTCACGGTCCACCCCGTGGAACACCTCCTGCCACCTCGCGCCGTCGATCGTCACCACGATCACGCTCCGGGTCGCGGGCGACGCCACGACGGGCAACGCCGCAGGCGGGAGCGGCGACACCTCTCCAGGCGGCGCGGGATCGTCGGGAACCGGCACCGGCGCGACGGGCGGGTTCGGCGCCGCGAGCCGCGCGACCTCCCGCGCCGGCGCGGCGCAGCCCGCGAGCAGCAAGACGAAGGGGAGGGAGCGGCGCACGATGGAACCTGTAAGCAAGATTGCGCCCACGCGCACGAGCGGGCCAACTTGCTCGGGCACGAAGCGTGCCGAAGTCCGTTGACGGGTGGGGGCGTGTGATTAGGTTGCGCGCTGTCCGAAGGCACCGGGCGCCGAAGACCGCGGGATCTGGCCTCTGGCCACCGCGCCGCGTCGCCCGGGCGGTCTCGGCGAGATCGTCCGTTCAGCCAGCCAAAATCGAAGAAGGAGCCTCACTCGTCATGGGAAAGATCATCGGTATCGACCTCGGGACCACCAACAGCGTCGTCGCGATCATGGAGGGGAAGGAGGCGAAGGTCATCGTCAACGAGGAGGGCTCGCGCGTCACGCCGTCCGTCGTCGCCTTCGACGAGAAGGGCGAGGTGCTCGTCGGCCAGATCGCGAAGCGCCAGGCCGTGACGAACCCGGAGAACACCATCTACTCGTCGAAGCGCTTCATCGGCCGTCGCTACGACGAGGTGCAGGCCGAGGCGAGCCGCGTGCCCTTCAAGGTCACCAAGTCACCGCAGGGCGACGCGTGGATCGAGGCGCGCGGCAAATCGATGGCGGCGCCCGAGATCTCGGCGAAGGTGCTGCAGAAGCTGAAGAAAGCCGCGGAGGACTACCTCGGCGAGAAGGTCACCGAGGCGGTCATCACGGTGCCCGCGTACTTCAACGACTCGCAGCGCCAGGCGACGAAGGACGCCGGCCGCATCGCGGGGCTCGACGTGAAGCGCATCATCAACGAGCCGACGGCCGCGGCGCTCGCGTACGGCCTCGACAAGACGAAGGACCAGGTCATCGCGGTCTACGACTTCGGCGGCGGCACGTTCGACATCTCGATCCTCGAGGTCTCGGAGAACGTCGTGCAGGTCATCTCGACGAACGGCGACACGCACCTCGGCGGCGACGACCTCGACATCCTCGTGATGGACTGGCTGCTCGCCGAGTTCAAGAAGGACACCGGCATCGACATCTCGAAGGACAAGACGGTCATCCAGCGCCTGAAGGACGCCGCCGAGCAGGCGAAGATCGAGCTGTCGTCGCGCATGGAGGCGACCATCAACCTGCCGTTCTTGACGGCCGACGCGACGGGGCCGAAGCACCTCGTCAAGCAGCTGTCGCGCAGCAAGCTCGACCAGATGATCCAGCCGCTCGTCGAGCGCTCGATGGAGCCCGTGCGCAAGGCCCTGCAGGACGCGAAGAAGACCGCGCAGCAGATCGACGAGATCGTGCTCGTCGGCGGCTCGACCCGCGTGCCGCTCGTGCAGGACACGGTGAAGAAGTTCTTCGGCAAGGATCCTCACAAGGGCGTCAACCCGGACGAGGTCGTCGCGATCGGCGCCGCGGTGCAGGGCGGCGTGCTCTCGGGCGACGTGAAGGATCTCGTGCTCCTCGACGTCACGCCGCTGTCGCTCGGCGTCGAGACGCTGGGCAGCGTGACGACCTTCATGATCCCCCGGAACACGACGATCCCGACGCAGAAGAAGGAGGTCTTCTCGACGGCGACCGACAACCAGCCGAGCGTCGAGATCCACGTGCTGCAGGGCGAGCGCACCGAGGCGCGGTACAACCGCACGCTCGGCAGGTTCCACCTCGAGGGGATCATGCCGGCGCCGCGCGGCGTCCCGAAGGTCGAGGTGACGTTCGACATCGACGCGAACGGCATCCTCTCGGTGTCCGCGAAGGACACGGCGACGGGCAAGGATCAGCGCATCACCATCCAGGCGAACAGCGGCCTCTCCGAGGCCGAGATCCAGAAGATGGTGAAGGACGCCTCGGAGAACGAGGCCGCCGACAAGGAGCGCCGCGACCAGATCGAGCGCCGCAACCGGCTCGATCAGCAGTGCTACCAGATCGAGAAGCTCATCGCCGACAACAAGGAGAAGATCCCCGCGGCCGACGTCACGACGCTCGAGGGGCTCATCAAGGAGGGCCGCGCCGCCGTCGAGAAGCAGGACGACGCGGAGATCGCGAGCTGCCTCGAGCGGCTCGAGAAGGAGGCGCACAAGCTCGCGAGCGTCATGTACAACGCGACGGGGACGCCGGGCGCCGCGCCCCCTGGCGGCGCCGAGCCTCCGAAGGATGACAAGAAGAAGGGTGAGGTCATCGACGCCGAATTCGAAGAAGGATCCTGACGGGCATCGTGGCGGGATGGCGGCGCGATCTCGGGTCTTACGTGCTCGGCGTACTTGTGTACGCCTGCGCGCGGTAAGACCCGACCTCGCTTGCCCTCCCACCACGCTGCCCGCCAGGATAGGTGCGCCTCTCGACGCGCGCCAACCCGTCGCACCGCGTGCAACCTGTCGCGCCGCGTGCAACCCGTCGCACCGCGTGAGAGCCGACGGGCCCGTAGGCGCGAAGCAAGAAGCATCACAAAGCGCGCGAGCGGGACGGCGGCTCTCCGAGGACCACGCTGTCCATCCCCCGCCGTGCGAAGGCACCAACAGAGTCACCAGACCGAGCAGCCACTCCGAGCCCCGGGCGAAAATCGCGGCCCTCCGGCCGCGATTTCGGGGGGAGTTGGGGAGGGGGGGTGGCCGGGGAGGCCCCCAACACCACGCGCCTCCACGCGCCCCGTGGCCCGGCACAGCCATGTGACAAGGGCCCAGCGCCAGCGCCCCCCCGGCACGGACGACGTGACAGAGGCCCAG
>JADLFU010000150.1 GCA_020849655.1 Polyangiaceae bacterium
TCGAGGTGAAGATCACGCGCATCGAGGAGGACGGCAAGATCCGCCTCTCGGTCGTCGAGCTGATGGGCGACGAGGAGCGCCGCGAGTTCGAGCAGTTCCGCGGCGGGGAGAAGAAGAAGCAGGGCGAGAGGCCCGCCGCCGTCAGGAGCTTCGGCACCTTCGGCGATCTGCTCGCGCAGAAGGGCCTCGCGAAGCGCTGAGCGGCAGGTCGGGAGAGGACGCCCGCGCTCGAGACCTCTTCAGACGACCACCTGGCTCGCCTGCCGCCGTCGGAGCGCCTCGGCGTCGCCCGCGGCCTCGAGTCCCTTCAGGCGGAGCTGCGCCTGTGCCTGCTTGCCCGTCGCCACGTCCTTCGCGCGGACCTGCAAGAGGCCGTCCGAGTCGATCTCGAAGGTGACCTCGATCTCGACGTCGCCGCGCACGCCCTCGCGGATGCCCGAGAGCACGACCTCGCCGAGGTGCACGTTCTCGCCGAAGCGCGCGCTCTCGCCCTGCGCGACGTTCACCCGCACGCTCCGCTGGAAGTTCTTCGCGGTCACGAACACGCGGGTGCGGTCGCACGGCACCGGCGTGTTGCGGGCGATGACGACGTCGCAGTAGCCGCCGAGCGTCTCGACCGACAGGCTGAGCGGCGTCACGTCGACGAGCAGCGGCGCGGAGGGCGCGCGCATCTCGCGGATCTGAGGCGCGACCTGCATCGGCATCGTCCCCGCGAAGGGCCTCGCGGCGGGTGCGGTCGGCGCGTGCATCACCGGCGCGGCGGGCGGCGGCGCGTGCATCACCGGTGCGGCGGGCGGCGGCGTGTGCATCACCGGCGCGGCGAGGGGGAGGTCCGGCGGCGGCGCGACCGGGGCGGGCGCGGGCGGCGTGAACACCGGGAGGACCTGCGTCGCGCCGCCGCGCGCGACGGGGCGCTCGGGCTCCGCGGGCGTGATCATCGGCGTGGGCATCATCGGCGCGGGCTCGAGCGCCAGCGGCTCGAGCGGCAGCTCCTTGCGCGCTCCGACGAGCGTCTGCTCCTCCGGCTCGGAGGGCCGCGCCATCGCGCCGATGAGCGGCAGCGCGTCTGCGACCGAGTCGGTCGTGACGCCCGAGGCCGCGCGCTGCGCCTCGGCGCCGAGCGAGAGCTTCGTCGCGGCGTCGGGCACCTGCGGCCGTGACGGAGCCGCGGGCCTCGGGGGCGGGAGCGGCGGCGGCTGCGGGCGCGCGGCGGGCTTCGCGGGGGCCCCGGCGAAGTCCGCGGTCGACGGCGCCCGCTCGGTCATCTTCAGATCGGGGGCGGTGGTCGCGCGCCCCTCCTTCTCGCGCTCGACGGCCTCACGCGCCTGCTTCGCGGCCGCGCCGAGCCCCCGCGCCGTGCCTGAGGCGCCCGGCGAGAGCCCGGGATCGGTGCGACGCCCCTGCGGCGCCGCGAGGCCCGGCGACGTGTCGACGCGAGGATCCCCCTTGCCCAGCCCGCCGAGCGTCGGCGCCTTCAGGCGATCGCCCGCGCCCCCCGGCCGCGAGTCGACGCCTCCGCGACGTCGCTCGTGCGACGTGAGCGCCATCGCCTGGATGGCCGCGCCGATCGCGACGACCTCGTCCGGGCTGACCGATCCGAGCGGCTCGCGGTCGAAGTACTCGGCGACCATCCGGCGCACGAGCGGGATGCGCGTCGAGCCGCCCACCAGGATCACCTGGTCGAACTCCTTCGCCTTCGCGCGCGCCGTCGCGAGCGCGTCGCGGCACACGTTGAACGTGCGATCGACCAGCGGGCGGATGAGCGCCTCGAAGTCCGCGCGCGACATCCCAAACGTCGACGACAGCGCCCGGCCGCCCGGTCCGAACGCGATCTCGTCGAGGTGCACCTCGGCGAGCTCGCTGATGGAGAGATCCAGCTTCAGCTTCTCGGCCGCCGCGCGGACGTGCTCGAACGCCTGCGGATCGGTGCGCGGATCGTAGCGGTGCTCGCGCAGGAAGGCGTCGGAGATCCGATCGGCGAGCAGCAGATCGACGTCGTCACCGCCGAGGAACGTGTCGCCGCTCGTCGCGAGCACCTCGAACACGTTGCCCGACAGATCGAGGAGCGTGACGTCGAACGTGCCGCCGCCGAAATCGTAGATGGCGATGCGCTCCGCGTTCGACTTGCCGTAGCCGTACGCGAGCGCCGCGGCCGTCGGCTCGTTCAGGATGCGCAGCACCTCGAGCCCCGCGACCCGGCCCGCGACCTTCGTCGCCGCGCGCTGCAGGTCGTTGAAGTTCGCCGGGACGGTCACGACGGCGCGCTCGACGGGCTGGCCCAGCGCCGCCTCCGCCACCGCCTTCGCCTTGCGCAGCACGTACGCGCTGATCTCGGACAGCGTGTACGTCTCGCCGCGGGCCACGACGAGCACCGCGTGCCCCGGGCCCTCGCGCAGCTCGAAGGGGAACCTCGAGCGCGCGCGCTTCACGTCGTCCGAGTCCCACGCGCGGCCGATGAGCCGCTTCACGCTGAAGACCGTGCTCGTCGCGTCGAGCAGCCGGCGCTCCTTCGCCTGGCGCCCGACGATGACCTGCCCCGACGGGTGGAAGGAGACGACCGACGGGATCAGCCGCTCGCCGGCCTCGTCCGCCAGCGCCGTGGCGCGGCCCTGGTCGACGTGGGCGACGACGGTGTTGGTGGTGCCGAGATCGATGCCGACGACAGCGCTCATGGGGTGGCCGCATCGTAGCCGGCGGCCCCGCGCCCGGTCGAACTCTCTGCCTCGATCGCCGCGAGCGCCTCGTCGTACCAGCGCGACAGCTGCCCGGGGAACGGCCACATCCAGCCGTACGCCGCGCTCGTGAACTGCTTCATGATGTGCGCGCGGAGCGCGGGGTGCCGCGCGGCGTCGAGCCCGCGCAGCTCGGCGGTCGCCCTCAGGCTCTCCGTGTACGCCTCCCACTCGATGCGCGCCCGACCGTACGCGAGCCCGAGCGGGAAGATCGGCACCAGGTAGATCGCGGCCATCCCGATGAACCCGTACCTCCGCGACTGCCGCAGGTGCACGCGCTCGTGGCGCAGCACGATCACCCGGTCGAGGTCGTCCTCGTCGTCCCAGCAGGCGGGCACGTACAGGCGACCCGCGATGACGGTGTGGTACCGCGTCAGGTACTCGCGCTGCCCGCCGAGCGTCACGACCCTCAGCGCCGCGTCGATCAGCCGCGAGAAGCGGTCGTCGCGCTTGTGGATGAGGCGGAACGAGGGGAACTCCCGCCGGATCTCCTCGAGGAAGCGCTCGGTGTGCGTCGCGGCCGCGGACATCGCCGCGAGGCTAGTCGACGCGGGCGCGCCCGCCACCCGCGCGTGGTCTTCCGCCCTTCACGGCGCCCCGCGGTCGTGCTCCGCTCCTCGGCATGTCCCAGGCCGCCGTTTCCGAAGACGTGGTTCGCGAGCAGAAGTCCGACGCCGAGATCGCGGGCGAGCTGCCCAAGCTGCTGGCGAAGCTCCGCGAGGCGCACCGCCGCAAGGGGCCGCCCGACGAGGCCGAGCGCCTGCGCTGGCTCTCGCGCATCGAGCGGCTGATGCTGTCGAACAAGGAGCGCATCGCCGACGCGATCTCGGCCGACTTCGGCAGCCGCTCGCGCCACGAGACGATGATCGCGGAGATCTTCGTCACCGTCTCGTACATCCGCTACGTCAAGGAGAACCTCCGCCACTGGATGGAGCCCGAGCGCCGCCACGTGGCGTTCACGTTCTTCCCCGCGCGCAACGAGGTGCTCTACCAGCCGCTCGGCGTCGTCGGGATCATCTCACCGTGGAACTACCCGATGCAGCTCGCGATGGCGCCGCTCGTCTGCGCGATGAGCGCGGGCAACCGGGCGCTGATCAAGCCGAGCGAGCTGACGCCGCGCACGAGCGAGCTGCTCGCCGAGCTGCTCGCGTCGCAGTTCGCCGACGACGAGGTCGCGGTCGTGACCGGCGGGCCCGAGGTCGGCCAGGCGTTCTCCAGGCTCCCGTTCGATCACCTCGTGTTCACGGGCTCGACGGCCGTCGGCCGGCACGTGATGCGCGCCGCGGCCGACAACCTCGTCCCGTGCACGCTCGAGCTCGGCGGTAAATCGCCCGCGCTCATCGCGCCCGACTTCCCGATCGACACGGCGGCCGAGCGCATCATCGGCGGCAAGCTCTTCAACAGCGGTCAGACGTGCATCGCGCCCGACTACGTCCTCGTGAAGGAGGAGCAGGTCGACGAGCTGGTCGCGAGCCTGAAGGCGCACGCCGCGCGCATGTACCCGACGCTCGTGTCCAACCCGGACTACACCTCGATCGTGCACCCGCGGCACAAGGCGCGCCTGGAGAAGCACCTCGCGGAGGCGGCCGAGAAGGGCGCGAAGCTCGTGCCGCTCAACCCCGCAGGCGAGTCGTTCGAGGGCTCGCCGAAGCTCGAGCCCTGCCTCGTGCTCGGCGCGACCGACGAGATGAGCGTGATGCAGGACGAGATCTTCGGGCCGGTGCTGCCCATCCTCCCGTACAAGGATTTCGGCGACGCGCTCGACCACGTGAACGATCGCCCGCGGCCGCTCGCGCTCTACGTGTTCAGCCACGACGAGCGGACGGTGCAGCGCACGCTGCGCGACACGACGTCGGGCGGCGTCAGCGTGAACGACACGATGGTGCACTTCGCCCAGGACGACATGCCGTTCGGCGGCGTCGGCGCGAGCGGCATGGGCCACTACCACGGCCGCGAGGGCTTCGAGGCGCTCAGCAAGAAGAAGCCCGTGTTCTACCAGGCGCGCGTCAACGGCACCGCGCTGCTCCGCCCGCCGTTCGGCAAGACGATCGACACGGCGATGCGGTTCTTGCTCGGCAAATGAGCGCGCGCGTCCTCGTCGTCGGGTGCGGCGGGCTCGGCGGGATCGTCGCCGCGCACCTGACGGAGCAGCGCGAGGCCCTCGGCGTCGAGGTCGTCGCGTCCACCACGAACCGCGAGATCGCGCGCGCCGTCAACGAGCGCGGCTTCGTGCTGCGAGGCGCCTCGCCGCGCACCGTGCGCGGCAGCGTGGCGTCGTCGCTCCCCGAGGGCACGCGACCGTTCGACTGGATCGTGCTCGCGGTGCAGCCGCCCCAGGTCGAGGAGGCGGCGCGCGCCGCCGCGCACCTGCTCGCCCCGTCGGGCGCGATGGTGTGCCTGCAGAACGGCCTCTGCGAGGACCGCGTCGCCGCGATCGTCGGCGCGGATCGGGTGGTGGGCGCGGTCGTCAGCTGGGGCGGCGCGATGCCGGAGCCCGGCGTCTACGATCGCACGGCCGAGGGCGGGTTCACGCTGGGCGTGATGAGCGGCGCCGACGACGCCCGCCTCTCGGCGCTGGCGACGCTGCTCGAGCCGGTCGGCCCCGTCACGCTGACGCGCAACCTCGCCGGCGCGCGCTGGAGCACGCTCGCGATCAACTGCGCGATCTCGACCCTCGGCACGCTCTGGGGCGGCACGCTCGGGAGCGCGATGGTGCACCGGGCGGTGCGGAGGCTCGCGCTCGAGATCATGACCGAGACCGTGGACGTCGCGCGCCGCGAGGGCGTCGCGCTCGAGAAGGTCGCGGGCACGATCGATCTCGACTGGATCGCGCTCACCGACGCCGAGCGCCGCGCCGTCGGCTCGCCGTCGCTGCTCGCGAAGCACTCGCTCCTGCTGGCCGTCGGCGCCCGCTACCGACGGATGCGCTCGTCGATGCTCGCGGCGATCGAGCGAGGACGCACGCCGGCGGTCGATTTCTTGAACGGCGAGGTGACGACGCGCGCGCGCCGCTTCGAGCTCGCGACCCCGGTGAACGCCGCGGCCGCGCGGCTCGTGCACGAGGTCGCCGCGCGCCGCGCGGAGCCGGGCGAGCCGCTCATCCGCCGCCTCGCTGCCGAGACGGCGACGTGAGCGCAGGCGACGATCCGCGGCGCCGTCACGAGCGCTGACGTGGGCGCGGCGGCGGCGTCGAGGGGAGCGGGCGCCGTCGAGCTCCTCGTGGGCGGCGGCGCGACGCTGCTGCTCTACCCGGCCTGCTGGGCGCTGCGCCGGGTCGTCGGGCTCGACGCCGCGGAGCTCGCGGCCGGGTTCCTCACGTTCCACGCGGCGTCGGCGCTCAACGATCCTCACTTCGCGGTGACGTACCTCCTCTTCTACCGCAAGGCGCACCGTGAGCTTCGTGATGATCGCGTGCCGCTGGCGCAGCGCGCGCGCGTGCTCGTCGCCGGGATCGTGGCGCCCGCTCTGCTCGCCGCGTGGTGCGCGTACGCCCTCGCCACGCGCTCGGCGCCCGCGCTCGGCGCGCTCCTGCAGGTGATGTTCGCGCTCGTCGGCTGGCACTACGTCCGGCAGGGGTTCGGGGTCGTCGCGGTCCTCTCGCAGCGGCGCGGCGTGCGCGTCGATCCGGCGTCGCGGCGGGCGCTGTCGGCGCACGCCTACGCGGGCTGGGCGCTCGCGTGGGCGAACCCGGCCGTCCCCGCGATGGAGCTGGAGGAGAAGGGCGTCGTGTTCCGCGCGCTCGCGCACCCGGCGTGGCTCGAGCGCGCGGCGCTCGTCGCGTTCGTCGTGACCGGGCTCGGCGTCGTCGCGGCCCTCGTCGCCCGCGCGCGTCGAGGCGAGCCCGCGCTGCCGGCCGTCCCGCTCGTCGGGTTCATCGTCTCCGTCTGGTGCTGGACGATCGGCGCGTCGTGGGACCCTGTCATGGTCTACCTGATCCCGGCGCTCCACTCGGCGCAGTACCTGTATTTCGTCCTGCTGCGCGAGCGCGGGCGCGCGCGGGAGCTCGAGGGCCCACCGACCTTCGGGCGCCCCGCGGGCGAGCGCCTGGCGCTCCTCGCGCTCTCGGCGGCGGGGCTCGGGTGGCTGCTGTTTCGCGGCGGTCCGGCGGCGCTCGACGCGTGGCTCGTACCGCGCGGACGCGGCGTCGATCACGGCGCGCTCGGCCCGACGCCGTACCTCGCGGCGGCGTTCGCCTTCGTGAACCTCCACCACTACTTCATGGATCACGCGCTGTGGCGCCGCGACGATCCCGAGGCGCGCTACCTCTTCGCGCGCTGAGCTCAGGGCAGCGCGGCGCGGTCGGCGAACGCGCAGCTCGCCGCGTCGCCCGAGGTCGGCTCGATCGAGATCGAGTCCGTGTAGTACGTGCGCTCGAACGAGCGTGACCAGCACTCGGTCATCTCGACGACGACGCCCGCGGGGAGGTCGCCGGCCGAGAGCTTCACGTCGCTGCGCCCCGCGCCGTCCCCGCGGAACCGGCTGACGAGCACGACGTCCTCCGGCAGCGTCGCCTTCGAGTCGTCGGTGTCGCCGTGGAGGGTGAGGTCGACGCCGCCGCCCTCGCCCTGCTCGCCGCGGGCGATGTGCAGCACGAAGCGTTCGTCTCGCTGGCTCGGCGTCGAGCGCACGGTGATGTCGCGCGGGCCGCCGAGGATGGGCGCGCCGCGGATGTCGTACTCGATCACGACGACGCCGCTCTCATCGTCCGCGCGCAGGCGCGCCGGGTCGAGCTCGTTCGCGGCGTCGAAGTCGATGGTGAAGGCGCCCGTGCCGTGCCGCGCGTCGCGATCGGCGTACCCGCGCCCCGTGACGACGGGGCGAAAGTCGCCGCTCGTCCCCTTGGGCCGCCCCTCCCACGCCCAGTCATAGGTCGCCTCGGCGACCTTCGACACGCGCAGCCGGTACTCCGCGGGGTGGAGCGGCTCGCTGCCCGGCCCCCAGATGGCCTCCTCCTCGGTGAGGGTCGTCGGGGGGGAGTGCGCGACGAACCACACGGAGCCGAGCACCGCCGCCGAGCCGTAGTTCACGACGTCGTAGAGCCCGCGCGTCAGCTTGTAGAGCTTCGCGTACGCGGTTGACGGCGCCTGGCCCACGACGCCCGGGGCCGCTTGCGTCGTCGGCGTCGCGCCCGCGCCCGTCGGATCGGTCGCCTTCACGTCGTCCGCGCGCGGGATCGCCTGCCGGAAGGGGTCCACGTCGGGCGACGACTGGGGCCCGCAGGCGGCCGCGGCGAGCAGCGGGAGGGCGAAGAGCGCGCGGAGGGGAGATCGCATGGCGAGGCGCAGCCCAGCAAGCCGAGCGCCACCGCGACGAGCGTGATTCCCCGTGCCCCGGAGCGCCCGGTGAACCGCCGTTCACGCGGGCGGCGCGTCGCGCGGTCCACGCCGTGGTACACGCGGGCGGGATGGTCGGCGTGGATGTCGGGGTGCCTTCGTCGCGAGCGCCGGGGTCCTCACGTCCTTCGGCCGCCTCGGGGGGCTCCCACGCTCGATCCTCGGGATCTCGAGGCCCATGCTGAGCGGCCTCTTGCTCGCGCTCCGGGCGATCCGCCGCAACGCGCTCCGGGCCTCGCTGACGGTCCTCGGGATCCTGATCGGCGTGATGGCGGTGTGCATCGTGACGGCGATCGGCACCGGCGCGAGCGAGAACGTCGGCGGCCAGATCTCGAACCTCGGCTCGAACGTGATCATCGTCTTCCCCACCGCGGCGAACGCTTCCGGCGCGCGCGGGCAGCAGGGGCTGGGGGCGCGCCTGACGATCGACGACGGCGAGGCGATCGGCCGCGAGGCGACCAGCGTGAAGCTCTGGGCGCCGGTGATGCGCGCGCCCATCCAGGCCGTCTACGAGGGCCGCAGCGTCGCGTCGAACGCGATCGGCTCGACGGCGGCGTACCTCGAGGTGCGCAGCTGGAAGCTGGCGCGCGGAGAGGTGTGGCCGCTCTCGAGCGAGACGCTGAAGGAGAAGGTCTGCGTGCTCGGCTCGACGCTCGCGACCAACCTGTTCGGCCCGCTCGATCCCGTCGGTCGCCGCCTGCGCATCGGGCGGCACACGTTCCAGGTGCTCGGCGTGCTCGAGACGAAGGGCCAGGCGCCGTTCGGGGGCGACCAGGACGACGTCGCCCTCATGCCGCTCGGAACCTACAAATCTCACGTCAGCTACGCGCCGCCCGACCGCGCGGGCGCGATCATGATGAGCGCGACGAGCGCCGAGACGACCGAGCGCGCCGTCGCCCAGACCACCTCCATCCTCCGGCAGCGTCACCGCATCGACGAGGGCAAGGAGCCCGATTTCGTCGTGCGCAGCCAGGCGGAGTTTCAGGCCGCGCAGCGCGCGATCACCGGCTCGCTCACGGTGCTCCTGCTCGCGGTCGCGGCGGTGTCGCTCGTGGTCGGCGGCATCGGCGTGATGAACATCATGCTGGTCAGCGTCGCCGAGCGCACGCGCGAGATCGGCGTCCGCATGGCGATCGGCGCGCGCGAGGGCGACATCCTCGTGCAGTTCCTGATCGAGGCCGTCGTGCTCTCGCTGATCGGCGGCGTCGCGGGGATCGTCCTGTCGGTGCTCGTGGCCTGGGCGCTCGCGCGCGCGAGCGGCTGGCCCATCCGCGTGCAGGGGTCGGCCATGCTCATCGCCGTCGCCACCAGCACCGCGATCGGCGTGGTCTTCGGCTTCTTCCCCGCGCGGCGGGCGGCGCGCCTCGATCCGATCCAGGCCCTCGGCCGGGAGTAGCCCAACCCTTACGTGAGCGTGAGGTCTTGACCTCCGGCGCGAGATCGCTACAAGGCGATCAACCTCTCGCGTACGTAAGGGTTGGAAATGACCGCCTCCGCCTCGCGCCTCCGCCTCCCGCTCGCCTCGTGCGACGACCCAGCAGATCAGCCGCCGCTGCACGTCGGCGATCTCGCGCGCGAGGTCGGCCGGAGCGTGCGGGCGATCCATCTGTACGAGGAGCTCGGGCTGCTGAAGAGCGCGAGGTCGAAGGGGCGCTTCCGGCTGTTCGACGCGGACGCGGTGATGCGCGTGCGCTGGATCGCGAAGCTCCAGGACCTCGGCCTGTCGCTCGGCGAGATCCAGACGATCATCCGCAGCGTCGACGAGGCCGCGTCCGCGCCGTCCGCGATGAAGCTCCTGCGCGACACCTACCGCGACAAGCTCGCGGCGACCGCGGCGCAGATCGCGCGGCTGCGGGCCCTCGAGAGCGAGCTGTCGATGAGCCTGTCGTACCTCGAGACGTGCGACACGTGCGACCCCGCGCGCCTGATGCACGCCTGCTCGTCGTGCGATCTGCACGACTGTCGCCCCCCGCCGGAGCTCGTCGCGGGGGTGCACGCCGGGCCTCGGCCCGCCGCGCCTCAACCGGAGAACCGCTGATCATGGCCCCGAAGCTGCCGATTTACATGGATTATCACGCGACGACGCCGCTCGATCGCCGCGTGCTCGACGCGATGCTGCCGTACTTCTCCGAGACGTTCGGCAACGCGGCGAGCCGGAGCCACGTGTTCGGCTGGCGCGCCGAGGAGGCCGTCGAGATCGCGCGCGAGCGCGTCGCCAGGCTGGTCGGCGCCGACAGCGCGAAGGAGATCGCGTTCACGTCCGGCGCGACCGAGTCCGACAACCTCGCCATCAAGGGCGTCGCCGAGTTCTACAAGGACAAGGGCGACCACATCATCACCTCCGTCATCGAGCACAAGGCCGTGCTCGACTCGTGCAAGCGCCTCGAGAAGCAGGGGTTCCGGGTCACGTACCTCGGCGTCGACCAGCAGGGCAGGGTGTCGCCCGACGACGTCGCCCAGGCCATCACCGACAAGACCATCCTCGTGTCGATCATGCTCGCGAACAACGAGGTCGGCACCGTGCAGCCGATCGCGGAGATCGGCGCGATCACGCGCGCGCGCGGCGTGCTCTTCCACTGCGACGCCGTGCAGGGCGTCGGCAAGGTGCCGTTCGACGTCTCGAAGATGAACGTCGACCTCGCGTCGATCACCGCCCACAAGATCTACGGCCCGAAGGGCGTGGGCGCGCTCTACGTCCGGCGCTCGAAGCCGCGCGTGCGGCTCGTCGCGCAGATGGACGGCGGCGGCCACGAGCGCGGGATGCGCTCCGGCACGCTGAACGTCCCAGGCATCGTGGGCTTCGGGCGCGCGGCCGAGCTGCTCGTCACCGAGGGCGCGGCCGAGGCCGAGCGGCTGACCGCGCTCCGCGAGCGGCTGGCGAAGAAGCTCTTCCAGATCGAGGCGGTCACCCTCAACGGCCACCCGACGCTGCGCCTGCCCGGCAACCTCAACATCGCGTTCTCGTACGTCGAGGGCGAGTCGATGATGATGGCGATAAAGGACGTCGCCGTCTCGAGCGGGTCGGCGTGCACGAGCGCGAGCCTGGAGCCCAGCTACGTGCTGCGCGCGATGGGCGTCGGCGAGGAGCTCGCGCACTCGAGCATCCGGTTCGGCCTCGGGCGGTTCACGACCGAGGAGGAGATCGACTACGTGGGGCAGCTGGTCACCGACAAGGTGCGCATGCTGCGCGACATGAGCCCGCTCTGGGAGATGGCCCAGGCCGGGATCGATCTGAAGACCGTCGAGTGGGCGGGACACTGAGCGAAGGAGCACACGGATGGCCTACAGCGAGAAAGTCCTCGAGCACTACGAGAACCCCAAGAACGTCGGCACGCTCGACAAGGAGGCGGACGACGTCGGCACCGGCCTGGTCGGCGCGCCCGCGTGCGGCGACGTGATGCGCCTGCAGATCAAGGTCTCCGACGAGGGCGTGATCGAGGACGCCAAGTTCAAGACCTTCGGCTGCGGCTCGGCGATCGCCTCGTCGTCGCTCGCGACCGAGTGGCTGAAGGGCAAGCGCGTCGAGGAGGCCGAGACGATCAAGAACAGCATGATCGCCGAGGAGCTGAACCTCCCGCCCGTGAAGATCCACTGCTCCGTCCTCGCGGAGGACGCGATCAAGAGCGCCATCGCCGACTTCAAGCAGAAGCAGGCGGCGAAGCGGGCGCTCTCGGGGGGCTGACGATGATGGCCCCCACCGAGACCCACGATCCCGCGCCGAGGCCGTCGCCCTCGGTGACGCTCTCGCCTCGCGCGGTCGAGATGGCGAAGGCGCGCCTCGCGAAGCGCGGCACGCCCGGCGCGGCGCTGCGGCTCGGCGTGAAGGGCGGCGGCTGCTCGGGGTTCGGCTACGTGATCGAGTTCTCCGACGAGCCGCCGCGCGATCGCGATCGCGTGTTCGAGTTCGACGGTCTGCGCGTCTACGTCGACAAGAAGAGCCTCGTGTACCTCGCCGGCACGACGCTCGACTGGGAGCAGTCGCTCATGAAGGCGGGGTTCAAGTTCCTCAACCCGCAGGAGGCCGCGTCGTGCGGCTGCGGGCACTCGTTCACCGTGAAGTGAGCCGCGTTGGCAGACCCGTTCACCACGCTGGGCCTCGCGCCGACCTACTCGCTCGATCTCGCGTCGCTCGACGCGCGCTACCACGAGCTGTCGAAGGTCGTGCACCCCGATCGCCAGGCCGGCAAGGCGCCGGCCGAGCGGCGGCGCGCGCTCTCGCTCGCGGTCGACGTGAACTCCGCGTACCGCGCGCTCCGCGACCCGATCCGTCGCGCCGAGGCGCTGCTCGCGAGGCGGGGCGTGAGCCACGAGCGCGCCGCGCCGACGCCCGAGTTCCTGATGGAGGTGATGGAGCTGCGGGAGTCGCTCGCGGACGCCCGCCTGGCGAGAGATCTCGACCGGGTGCGGCGCATGGCGGACGACGCGCGCGCCCGGCGAGCGCGCGTCACCTCCGCGCTCGGCCCGCTGCTCGACGCCGGCCGCGACGCCGACGCCGTGCCGCTCGTGGCCGAGCTGCGGTACCTCGCGAGGTTCCTCGACGAGGTGCGGGTGATCGAGGAAGAGGCGGGCGCCTGAGCGATGCTGTTCGACATCTTCGACCCGAAGGCGGCGCCTCGCCCGATCGGCATCGATCTCGGCACGAGCAACTCGCTCGTGGCGTGCGTGCGCGACGGCCGCGCCGCGTGCCTCCTCGACTGCGACGGCGCCGCGCTGCTCCCGTCGGTCGTGCACTACGGGCCGCACGGCCGCGTCGTCGTCGGTGGCGACGCCGCGCGCCTGCAGGGCGAGCACCCCGAGGACACCGTCACCAGCGTGAAGCGCTTCATGGGGCGCGGCGCCGACGATCCCGAGACCCGCCGCCTCTCCTCCCTGCGCTTCGCGACGCCGTCGACGCCCGAGGAGGCGCGCGTCGTCCGGTTCTGCGTCGCCGACCGCGTCGTCTCGCCCGTCGAGGTGTCGGCCGAGATCCTGCGGACGCTCGCGGCGCGCGCGCGCGACGAGCTGAACGGCGTCGGCGGCGTCGTGATCACGGTGCCCGCGTACTTCGACGACGCGCAGCGCCAGGCCACGAAGGACGCCGCGCGGCTCGCCGGCCTCGAGGTGCTCCGCCTGCTGAACGAGCCGACCGCGGCGGCGCTCGCGTACGGCCTCGAGAAGAAGCAGAGCGGCACCTTCGCGGTGTACGATCTCGGCGGCGGCACGTTCGACGTGACCGTCCTGCGCCTCGACGACGGCGTGTTCCACGTCCTCGCGACCGGCGGGGACAGCGCGCGCGGGGGCGACGACTTCGACCGCGCGCTCGCGGAGGCGCGCGTGCTGCCCGCGCTCGGCGTCGCCGACCCGGGCCCCGACGTGCGCCGGCTCGCGCTCGACCTCGCGCGCCAGGCGAAGCACGCGCTCACCGATCACGCCGAGGTCGAGGTCGCCCTCCCGCGCGACGGCGCGCCCGCGCTCGTGGTCACGCGGGCGGAGCTCGACGGGCTCGTGAGGCCGATCATCGAGCGCACGGGCGCCGCGTGCCGGCGGGCGCTGCGCGACGCCGAGCTGTCGCCCACGGAGCTCACCGGCGTCATCCTCGTCGGCGGCGCGACGCGGGTGCCGGCGGTGCGCGCGTACGTCCGCGAGCTGTTTGGTACGGAGCCGCTGTGCGATCTGGATCCAGACCAGGTCGTCGCGCTCGGCGCGGCCGCGCAGGCGGAGCTGCTCGCCGGCGACGGCGCGATGGACGACGTGCTCCTGCTCGACGTCCTGCCGCTGTCGCTCGGCATCGAGACGATGGGCGGCGTCGTCGACAAGATCCTGCCGCGCAACACCACCGTCCCGGCGGAGGCGCGCTCGACGTTCACGACGTACGCCGATCGCCAGACGGGGTTCGAGCTGCACGTCGTCCAGGGGGAGCGCGAGCTCGCCGCCGACTGCCGCTCGCTCGCGCGGTTCACCCTGCGCGGCATCCCGCCGATGCCGGCCGGGATGGCCCGCCTCGAGGTGACCTTCTCGGTGGACGCCGACGGTCTCTTGCATGTCTCCGCGCGCGAGCTGACGACGGGCCTGGTGCAGCGCGTGGAGGTCAAGCCGACGTACGGCCTCGACGACGACGCGGTCGAGCAGATGCTCCTCGCCGCGCTCGATCACGGCGAGGACGATCTCGCGGCGCGGCGCCTCGTCGAGGAGCGCGTCGAGGGCGCCCGCGTGGCGCAGGCGACCCGCCAGGCGCTCGCGGCCGACGCGGCCCTGCTGCTGCCGGGCGAGCAGGCGACGATCGACGCGGCGATGGCGGCGCTCGTCGCGGCGATCGACGGCGACGACGCCGGGAGGATCCACCTCGCCTGCGAGGATCTGCAGCGCGCGACCCACGCCTTCGCGGGCCGGCGGATGGACGCCGCGATCGCGGCGGCGATCTCCGGCAGGCAGCTGGGCGACGTCGAGCGCTCGGTCGAGGGCGCGAAGGGCGTCGAGGCTCACCTCGCCGCCGAGCGGAGCTGACGAATGGCGAAGATCAAGTTCGTGAAGCAAGGGCTCGAGGTCGAGGCCAAGCCGGGCGAGAGCGTGCTCGACGCGGCGCGCGCCGTCGGCGCCCCCGAGGGCTCGCTGTGCGGCGGCGTCTGCGCGTGCTCGACGTGCCACGTGTACGTCCTCTCCGGCGCCGCGTCGCTCAGCGAGATGGAGGACGACGAGAACGACATCCTCGACAAGGCGTTCGACGTCCGCGCGACGTCGCGCCTCGGCTGCCAGGCGCGCGTCCGTGGCGACGGCACGATCGAGGTCGAGATCAGCCGCGAGTCGCTCGAGGCGTACGAGGCCGAGCACCCGAGCTGACGGCGCGCGGGCGCGATGCGCCATGACTTCGCGCCACGTTGTATTAGGCTGCGTGCGCCGAGCGCTCCTCGGTGATCTCCATGCCGACCAAGAAGCCTCCGCGCAGCCTGCCGCTCCTCCCGCTGCGTGACGTCGTGCTGTTCCCTCACATGGTGTCGCAGCTCTTCGTCGGCCGCGAGCGGAGCATTGCCGCGCTCGACGCCGCGATGTCCGGCGGCAAGGAGGTCATGCTGGCCGCGCAGAGGAGCGCCAAGGTGAACGATCCTAACCCGGACGAGGTCTACGAGGTCGGCACCATCGGGCTCGTGCGCGAGCTGCTCCGCCTGCAGGACGGCACCGTCAAGGTGCTGGTCGAGGGCAAGCGCCGCGCGCGGACGCGGCTCTTCCAGCAGGAGGAGCCGTACTTCCTGGTCGAGGTGGAGGAGCTCGCCGAGATCGAGGCCGGGGACCTCGAGGCGCTGGCGACGATGCGCACGCTGCACGACACGTTCGAGCAGTACGTGAAGCTCAACAAGAAGGTGCCGCCGGAGGCGATGACCTCGGTCGCCAGCATCGAGGAGCCGTCGCACCTCGCCGACGTCATCGCCGCCAGCCTCTCGACGCTGAAGCTCGCCGACCGGCAAGATCTCCTCGAGACCGAGCGCGCCGACCGCCGCCTCGAGAAGCTCTTCAAGGTGCTGACCGCGGAGATCGAGATCCTCCAGGTCGAGAAGAAGATCCGCTCCCGCGTGAAGAAGCAGATGGAGCGGACGCAGAAGGAGTACTACCTGAACGAGCAGATGCAGGCCATCCAGAAGGAGCTGGGTGGCGAGCGGGACGACAACCGCAACGAGCTGGTCGAGTTCGGCGAGCTCGCCCGCACGAAGAAGCTCTCGAAGGAGGCGCGCGACCGGGTCAACCGCGAGCTGCGCAAGCTGAAGCAGATGCACCCGACGAGCGCGGAGGCCGCCGTCGTCCGCCACTACCTCGACTGGGTGCTCGCGATGCCGTGGGGCGCGCGCACCGAGGAGCAGAGCCTGCTCGCCGAGGCCGAGCGCATCCTCGACGAGGACCACCACGGGCTCGTGAAGATCAAGGAGCGCGTCCTCGAGCACCTCGCGGTGCAGGTGCTCACGCGCGAGGTGAGCGGCCCGGTGCTGTGCCTCGTCGGGCCCCCCGGCGTCGGCAAGACGAGCCTCGCGAAGAGCATCGCGCGGGCGACGGCGCGCAAGTACGTCCGCATCGCGCTCGGCGGCGTGCGCGACGAGGCCGAGATCCGCGGGCACCGGCGCACGTACATCGGCGCGATGCCTGGCAAGATCGTCCAGTCGCTGAAGAAGGCCGGCACCGACAACCCGCTCATCCTGCTCGACGAGATCGACAAGATGTCGTCCGATTTTCGGGGTGATCCGGCGTCGGCGCTGCTCGAGGTGCTCGATCCGGAGCAGAACGACGCGTTCAACGATCACTACCTCGACCTCGACTACGATCTCTCGGGCGTGATGTTCGTGACGACGGCGAACTCGATGAGCGACATCCCGCCGCCGCTGCTCGATCGGATGGAGCTCATCCACCTCTCCGGCTACACGGAGCTCGAGAAGCTCCACATCGCGAGCAAGTACCTCGTGCCGCGGCAGCGCGCGGCGGCCGGCCTCGGCAACGTCGACGTCAGCATCTCGAACGGCGCGGTGCGCGCCATCCTGCACCACTACACGCGCGAGTCGGGCGTGCGCACGCTCGAGCGCGAGATCGGCGGCGTGTGCCGGAAGATCGCGCGCCAGGTCGTGAAGGACGGCGGCGCCCAGGGGCCCATCGCCGTCGGCGCGCAGGACATCCCGCGCTACCTCGGGGTGCCGAAGTACCGCCCCGGCCGCGCCGAGGAGGTCGACGAGGTGGGCATGACCAACGGCCTCTCGGTGACGTCGGTCGGCGGCGAGCTGCTCCCCGCCGAGGTCGCCGTCCTGCCGGGCAAGGGCAAGCTCATCCTGACCGGCAAGCTCGGCGACGTGATGCAGGAGTCCGCGCAGGCGGCGATGAGCTACGTGCGCTCGCGCGGGGCGGCCCTCGGGCTCGACGCGGAGTTCCACACGAAGATCGACGTGCACGTGCACTTCCCCGAGGGCGGCATCCCGAAGGACGGCCCCTCGGCCGGCATCACGATGGCGACGGCGCTCGTCTCGGCCTTGACGAAGCGGGAGGTGCGCCGCGACGTCGCGATGACGGGCGAGATCACGCTGCGCGGGCGCGTGCTCGCGATCGGCGGCCTGAAGGAGAAGCTCCTCGCGGCCCACCGCGCGGGCGTGACGACCGTCGTGCTGCCGAAGGAGAACAAGAAGGATCTCGCCGACGTCCCGCGGCGCGTGCTCGAGGCGCTGCGGCTCGTGCTGGTCGAGCACGTCGACGACGTGCTGCGCGAGGCGCTCTGCCTCGACGATCCCGACGCGCTGTTGCCGCCCGCTCGGGAGGTGACGGTCTACGAGCACGGGGAGATCGTCGAGCCTCCGTCGCGTCCGCCCACCGCGGCGCCGAGGGGCGGCGCCCGCGGCGGGCTAGGGTCTCCCGCACCCCAGCGGTGAGGGCGCTCGTTCTCGCGGCCGCGCTCACGGCGGCGGGCTGCGCGCCTCGCCCCGTCGTCAGCGCCGCCGTCGCCGCGGGCGAGCTGTGCGACGGTCCGGACGCGTGGCCGCTCGTCGTCGAGGGTGGGCGACTCTTCGTCGACGTCGTCGCGGACGGCCCGCGCGGGCCCGCGCCCCTGCGCCTGATGATCGACACGGGCGGCAACGCGCACGGGGTCGCGCTGTACGGTCGCGCGGCGGCGCGCCTCGGCGCGAGGGACGTGGCGGAGCTGCCGCGGGCGCTCCGCGTCGGGGGCAGGATCGTCTCGATGCCTGAGGGCGCGTCGTGGGTGCTCGTCGACGACGCGTCGCCGACCTCGCTCGTCGCGCGGGCGCGGCCGGGTGAGTGCGACGGTCAGATCGGCGCCGGGTGGCTGTCGCGGCGCCGCGTCTGCGTGGACGCGGTAGCGCGGCGGATGGGCCTGGGCGACCCTCGCGCGTCGACGATCGCGGCGGACGAGGCGGCCGCTCCGCTCCTGCTCGCGGAGGAGGCGCCGCTCGGCGCTCGCTACGCGTTCGTGCGCGCGGACATCGCAGGTGAGCCGCGCACGCTGCTCGTCGACACCGGCGCGTCCGCGGGGATGCTGCACGAGCGGGCGTTCGCGCCGCTCACCGCGCGGGGCCCGTGGGCCGAGGTCGCCGCCGGGGACTGGGACATGATCGCCGGCGCGCACGCGACCGAGCGAGTCTCCAGCGGCGCGCTCTCGATCGCGGGGAGATCGCTCGGCGCCGCGGTGTTCGTCTCGCGCGCCGACGGGACGTTCCCCGCGCTGTTCACGGCGCTGCCCGGCGGCGGGCCCGACGGCGTCCTCGGCGCGGACGTCTGGTCGCGCCACCGCGTGCTCGTCGACTGGAGCTCCGGTCGGCTGTTCTCGTGGCCCACCGCCGCCCCCACGCCGCCCGCCGCGCGCGTGCCGATCTCGATCTCGTTCGACCTCACCGGGTGCCCGACGGTCGCGCGCGCGGCGGCCGACGCGCAGGCGGAGGGGCTGGCGCCAGGGGATCGCCTGCTCCGGATCGAGGGACGTGAGGCTTGTGGAGTGTCGCACGCCGAGCTCTCGCGCTGGCTCGCGGCGCCCGAGGGCAAGCGCCTGTCGGTCGGACGAGCGCGCGCGGGTCGGGTGGAGGAGCTCGCGGTGACCTCGCGCGGCGCGCTCCCGCGGGCCCCGATCACGGGACTGGATCGTTGACGGTCGTCGACGGGCGCCGACGCTTGGCGCCGCGCCAGCAGGGTGACAGGATCCGGGGATGCGCCGCCTCGCGCTCCCTCTCGCGCTCGCCGGGGCCGTGGGCTGCGCCTCGCCCGCCGCGGTCGCCCCTCGCGAGCCCGCGCCCGCGCCGCCGCCGACCGCGCCGCGCTGGGTGAGCTCCGCCGCCGCCACGAGCGCGCCCACCCCCGGGCCGGCCGTGCCGCTCGGCGCGCCGCAGGAGCGGGCGGACCACGCCGTCCAGGCGCTCGCGTCGCTGCCGTCGCCACCCAAGCCCTCACGCGCGGAGGTCGAGGCGGCCGGCGTGCTCGGCGCGCTCTCGGGCGGCTCGCTCTCGGGCGTCGTCGGCCTCTCCGAGGGCGGGGCCGGCGGTCTGGGGATGTGGGGCGTGGGGAGTGGCGGCGGGGGCGCCGGCGTCGGATCCATCGGCCTCGGCACGATCGGGACGCGCGCCCCGGCGCTCCGCGTGACGGTGTCGAAGGTCGTGGCCTCGAGCGACGCGGTCCCGATCCGCCTCGCGGCGTCGCGGCGCGCGCCGAGCCTCCGCCTGTGCGCGAAGGGGCTGAAGTCCCCGTCCACGCTCTCGGTCTCGCTCCGGTTCACGGCGACCGGCGCCGTCTCCGGTGCGACCGTCACGCCCGCGGGGCCCCTCGCGACCTGCGTCGCGGCGTCGCTGCGCGCCATCACCGCGCCGAAGGCCGCCGCGCCTCGCGGCGCGACCTTCACGGTCAGGCTCGAACCCCCTGCGTGACCGGCGTTTTCAGCGCGCCGGCCACGCGAAGGCGACGCCGCCCGCGTGGAACGTCAGCGCCCGCGCTCCGTCCGGTGAGAGCAGCGGCGCGGCGACGACGGGTGCCGGCAGTCCGCGCTCGACCAGGACGTGACCGTCAGTCGCGTCGAGCACGACCAACCGCTTCTCTTTCGCGCACGCGATCCGCGCGACCTCCGGCGCGGTCGCCCGCCACAGGCAGGGCTCGGGGCCGAGGGGCCGCGCCTCGCCGGTCGACAGCGAGACGATCGCCGGGCGCTCGCCCCCGAGCAGCACGCGATCCGCGCCGAGCGCCTGCGCGGCCGCCCACCCCGCGCCCTCCGGCGCCGAGAGCTTGCGCTGCAGCTCGCGATCGGCGACCCGGAACACGTACGCGACGCCCGCGACGACGACCAGGTGAGCGCCGTCAGCGGAGAAGGTGATCGCCCTCACGCGCTCGCGCCACGGCTCGTCCACGAACGCGCGCGGCACCGACAGCGGCGTCTGCTCCCCCGACGCCGGATCGACGAGGGCGACCCGGTCCGCCGCGGCGCCGCTGGTGGCGATGGCGATCCGCCCGCTCGTCGGCGCGACCGCGAGGGCGAGGATCTCCGTCTTCGCCTTCGTGACCGTGCGGAGCGTCGCGGGCCGGCCCATCGGGACGGCGTACAGCGTCGAGCCCTGGGTCAGCCAGAGCGTGTCGCCGCGCGGCGAGAAGGCGATCTGCCCCGAGCTCTGGAGCGGCGCGAACCCGAGGTGCTTGCCCACGCGCGCGTCCCACAGCCGCAGACCGTCCTCCGCCACGGTCGCGAGCAGCTTGCCGTCGGGGGAGAGCGTCGCCTCTCGCGGCGCCCTCGCGTGTCCGGGAGGGCCCTCGTCGATCACGCCCTTCTCCGGGCTGACGAGCAGCGTCTGCCCGCGCTGCGCGGCGAGGCGCGATCCGCCGGAGGAGAGCGCGATCACGCTCGCGTCGACGTCGATCCTGTCGAGCTCCTTGCCCTCGGCGCTCTGGATCGTGAGGTCGTGCCGCGCGAGCGCCGCGAGCTTGCCGTCGTCGGAGAGCGCGCCCGCGCGCGGCGCCGTCGTGCGCGCGTCGAACTCCGCGATCGAGCTTCCGGTCCTCACGTCGATCGAGATCGTGCGCCCGTCCCGCCAGAGCAGCAGCGCCCGCCCGTCGTCGGACACCGCGAGCCAGCGCTCGGGCTCATCCGGATTGGTCGAGGAGCGCCGGAGCGCCGCGCCCGACTTCACGTCCCACGCGGTCGCGCCTTCGGTGGGAGATGCGCCGCCCGAGAAGAGCGGGATCGACGCGAACACCGCGGTCGAGTCGTGGGTCAAGAGCGTCGCGCCGCTCCGCGCGAGCCCCAGCACCGTCAACGACGGGCCGTACAGCGCGGCCATGCCCTTCACCTTCGAGGGCAGCGGCGGGGACCTCATCGTCCGCCGGAGCGCGCCGGTGTCTCCGTCGAACACGAACACCCCGTCGCTCGTCTCGGCGACGACCACGCGGGCCCCGTCGCTGACGAACACGGCGCGCACCCGCGGCGTCACCTCGCGCGGCTTCCCACGCACGACCTCGTGGCGCGTCGGCAACGTGAGCTTGCGCCGCACCACGGCATCGGCGACGCCGACCAGCTGCAGATCGCTCGTCACGAGCACCGAGAGATCAGGCGACACCGCGCCCCCTGCCGGCGACGGGTGCGCGCGCCGCACGCGCCCGCTCGCGATCTCGCGCAGCTCGAGCCGACCCTCGTCGTGATCGGCGACGAGGGCGACGCCGGCCGCGTCGAACAGGAGCTGCGCTTGCGGGGCGTGCACGCGGTACCGATCGCTCCCGAACCGCGCGAGCGCGACGGGAGGCAGCGGCGCGCCGAGCGTGTCGACGCCGGCCGGCAGGCGCGGCTCCTCCTCGGCCGGCGGCGGCGCGGCGGACGCGACGGGCGGGGGCTCGGCCGAAGCGCTCGGCGCCACGCGCTCGATCGGCGTCGTCGCGCTCGGGGCGGGCAGGGGCGGCGACGGCGCGCCGCACGCGGAGAGCGACAGCGCGAGCAGGCACGCGCGTCTCACGTCGCCGCCGTGAAATCGCGCACGAGCTCGAACAGCACGCGCTGGCCCCACAGGTAGCCGTCCTTCGGGATGCGCTCGTCGTGACCGTGGTACATGCCGGTGAAGTTCAGCTCCGGCCCGAGCTTCACGGGGGAGAACCCGTAGCAGGTCGCGCCGAGCCGCGCGTACGCGAACGAGTCGGTGAACCCTGGGATCATGTACGGCACCGCGACGCCGTCGGGATCGTGCCGCGCGAGCGTCGATCGAATCTTCTCGTAGAGCGGCGTGTCGGTGCCGAACGTCGTCCCGTCGTGCCGGTCGAGCACGTTGATGCGCACGTCGTCCCCGACGACCGCCTGCACCTCGCGCAAGAAATCAGCGATCGCCGTGCCCGGCAGCACCCGCCCGTCGATCTGCGCGCGCGCCTCGCTCGGGATCACGTTCACCTTCTTGCCGGCCGAGAGCACCGTCGGTGACGTCGTGTTGCGCAGCATCGCGTTGATGCCGATCGCGCGGTCGACGTCCTTCTTCTCCATCAGCCCGAGCAGGTGCCCCGCGAGCCGAGGCTCGAGCAGGAGCGGCATCACCTTGTTCTGCGGGAAGGGCGCGCCCGCCGCGAGCGTCCGCAGGAACCCCTCGACGACAGGCAGGTTCTTCTGCGGCAGCCGCGTCGCGCCGAGGCGCTCGATCGCGCGCGCGAGCCGCACGACGGCGTTGTCGGGGCGCGGCATCGAGCCGTGGCCGGGGCTGCCCTCCGCGATGAGCTCGAACCAGCAGATGCCCTTCTCCGCCACCTGCACCGGGTAGAAGCGGCGCTTGCCCATGTGCAGCGTGTGGCCGCCGACCTCGTTCAGGACGTACTCGGCGCGCACGAGCTCGGGGTGCTCCTCGACCAGATAGAGCGCGCCCTCGCGCGAGCCCGCCTCCTCATCGGCGACGCCCGCGAAGATCACGTCGCGCTCGAGCGCGGCGCCCGTGCGCTTCAGCAGCACGAGCGTCATCAGCCCCATCGCGACCATGTTCTTCATGTCGATCGCGCCGCGGCCCCAGATGCACCCGTCGTGCTCCTCCGCGCCGAACGGATCGTGCCGCCACTTGTCGCGGTCGACCGGCACGACGTCGAGGTGGCCGTTGAGCAGCAGCGGCGCGCGCTTGCCGTTGCCCCGCAGCCTCGCGACGACCGACGTGCGCGTCGGCGCGCGCTCGACCAGCTGGTGCTCGATCCCCTCGCGCGCGAGCACCCCCGCGATGAGCTCGGCCGCGGGCCGCTCGTTGCCGGGAGGGTTCACCGTCTCGATCCGCAGCAGCGATTTGAACAGCTCCACGGACTCCGCGCCGACGCGCGCCCAGTCGATCTCGGCCATCGCCCGCACCCTACCGAAAAATCTCGCCTCCCGCCCTTGACGACTTACGTCGTGTGATACATGTATCACGGCGTGACACGGAAGCCGCCCGCGAAGCCCGACGAGGACGACGACGACGCGTCCCCGGACACCCCTCGGAAGGAGCGCGTGCTGCACACGCGCGTGCCGGCGGTGCTCGAGGAGGAGCTGAAGCGCTTCGCGAAGAACCTCCGCGTGCCGGTGTCCAACGTGGTCCGAGCCATCCTCGAGGACGCCCTGAAGATGGCCGATCGCGCGACCGGCTCGGTCGAAGACCGGCTGAACGACGCGGTCGCGGTCGTGCGCAGCGAGCGCGAGACCATCCAGTCGAAGCTGAAGCGCCTCGATCCGCTCGATGACGTGCTCGCGTTCCAGCCGCTCGTCGTCGCGCTGCCGACCGAGTGCACCGCCTGCCAGGGCTCGCTGCGCCGCGGCGAGAGCGGCTGGCTCGGCATGACGACCGACCCCTCGCGCCGCGTGATCGTGTGCGGCGCGTGCCTCCCGAAACCCGACCCAGACCCAACCCACACCGAGAAGGAGCCAACCCCATGACCATCGAGACCACCACCCCCACGCCCGCCCCCGAGACCAGCGCCAGCCCCTCGACCGAGAAGCTCGTCCACGATCTGTTCGGCGTCGGCGCGCTCTGGGCGTCGCACGGCCTGACCATCGCGCGCTCGTCGCTCGAGGCGGGCTCCGAGACGCTGAAGCGCACCGCGAGCCTGCTCGGCGGCATCGCCGACAGCTTCGACGAGCGCGCGAAGAAGGATCGCTGACCCGAGCTTCACCGCGGCGCAGGCCTCCGCCGCGCGCTCCCTTCGTGTGAGGGGCGCGAACCGAGGTCGGACGGGGCAGGGGAAGGAGACCTGATGTCCGGTACCGCACGCGACCCTCATGGCGCGCCGTCGGAGCTGGGGAGCTTTGTGCTCGCCGTCCTCGCGATCCTGGCGCTCACCGGCACGATGTGGATCGAGTGGATCCGCTCGACCGGCCGGTGAGCGCCGACGTCACGCTTGACCCCGAAGGCCGCCTCGCCGATGAGGCGCGCCCTCATGTCATCGCTCCCCATCCTGATCGTCGGCTCGATGGCGTTCGACGATCTCGAGCTGCCGACGGGATCCTTCAAGGACGTCGTCGGCGGCTCGGCGACGTACGGCGCCTACGCCGCGACCAGCTTCGCGCCGGTGCGCCTCGTCGCCGTCGTCGGCGACGATTTCCCGGCCGCGGAGCTGTCCTCGCTGGGGGCGCGCGGCGCCGACGCGGCGGGCGTCGAGCGCGCGAAGGGCAAGACGTTCCGCTGGGCGGGGCGCTACAGCCAGAACCTCTCGTCCCGCGAGACGCTCGACACCCAGCTCAACGTCTTCGCGGATTTCTCGCCGAAGATCCCCGCAGAGTTCCAGGACAGCCCGCTCGTCCTGCTCGGCAACATCCACCCGGCGCTGCAGGTGCGGGTGCTCGATCAGGTGTCGCGCCCGAAGCTCGTCGTCGCGGACACGATGAATTTCTGGATCGAGGGCGAGCCCGCGGCGCTCGCGGCGATGATGAAGCGCGTCGATCTCCTCGTCATCAACGAGGAGGAGGTGCGCCAGCTGTCGGGCGAGCACAACATCGCTCGGGCGGCCGCCGGCGTGCTGAAGATGGGCCCGAAGCAGCTCATCGTGAAGCGCGGCGAGTACGGCGCGCTGCTGTTCGACGCGAGCGGCGCGTTCTTCGCGCCGGCGTACCCGCTCGAGGACGTCGTCGATCCGACGGGCGCGGGCGACAGCTTCGCCGGCGGCCTGCTCGGCTACCTCGCGGAGAAGGGCGACGTCTCGCCGCTCGCGCTCCGCAAGGCCATCATGGTCGCGTCGGCGTGCGCGTCGTTCTGCGTGGAGGCCGTCGGCCCCGCGCGCCTGGCGGGGCTGCGCCGCGACGAGATCGCGACACGGCTCGACGCTTTCCGTAAGCTCCAAGATTTCGGCGGCGGCCCGCTGCCGTTACGCTAGGCCATCCTTCTGCTCGTCCTCACCCAGGAGATCTTCATGCGCTCTTCCCGTCCGATCGCCGTCGCCCTCACCTTCCTCGCGGCCACCGCCGCCTACGCCTGCAGCTCCGAGAAGAGCGACGAGGGGGCCTCGGTCACGCCCGCCCCGGCCAACCTCGGCGGCTGCTACCCCACCGATCCGAAGTGCACCATCGCCGGCTCGAAGTGCCAGGCCCTGATCGACAACTCCGCGTCGAACAAGAAGACCCTGCGCATCAGCCAGCTGAAGGTCAGCAAGCCCGCCGCGCTCGCGTCGACGACCATCAACTTCACGATCATCGGGCCGGCCGTCACCATCCAGGACAACGACGCGTGCCACCTCCGCCCCGGCCTGAAGGCGGGCACGTTCAACTGGCTGATGGAGTTCGATCTCACCGACCCGGCGAAGGCCACGCTCCGCACCGGCGGCGCCCGCCCCGTGAAGGACGTCTCGGCCGGCTACTGCTTCCTCACCGACTCGATCGGCGGCAGCTCGCTCGCCCCGCAGACCATCCCGATCGTCTACGACAAGGCCACCGGCGCGTTCTCGACCGGCGAGGGCAAGGCGCTGACGGTGCCGATCTTCCTCGACCAGGAGGCGAAGACCACGCCGATCCTCCTGCCGCTCCAGGGCGTGAAGATCACGAACGGCAAGCTCACCGAGAACGGCAACTGCATCGGGCGGTTCCGCGGCGACGTCGGCGAGCTCGACTCGGCCTGCCAGACGCTCTCCAGCGATCCGACCGATCCGCAGGCGTTCCAGTTCGAGAAGGGCGCCGACCTCGAGGGCTACATCACCGCCGAGGAGGCCGACAAGGTCAAGATCGTCGATCTGAGCCAGTCGCTCTGCTCGTTCCTCTCGAACGTCCGCGAGCCGTGCGTCGAGGACTCGTCGTTCAAGTGCTGCCGCCGCGGCGCCGACGGCAAGGTCGACCTCTCGTCCGCGTCGGGCAAGCCCGACTTCTCGTCGACCGGCCAGAAGGCGTGCAGCGGCACGCCCGACTGCGACGCGTACCTGCTCGGCACCGAGCTGTCCGCCGCGGCGGTCAAGATCAACGACACGTGTAATTTACCGGCACTTTCGCGCTGTTGGCGCTTGCTTCGACCGTGGGCCGCCGCGTACCTTGAGGGTGCGGCGGCTCTCGCCATTTTTCGACCGGAGGTCTCGATGGCTCGCTTGATCAAGAAGATCGTCTTCACTTCGCTGTTTGGCCTGGTCGCCTGCGGGGGCGGGGGAGGCGGCTGCAACTCGGGGTGCGCGGGCGTCGCGCCCTTGCCGAACGGCTTCCCGGCGGCGGAGCGCATCGACAACTCAGCGTCGCTCCGGCTCACCGACAAGGGCTTCGCCTTCCTCTCGGCGAACCTCGGCACGATCGCGGGGCCGCTCGTGGGTGGCAGCAACTCGAGCGGCGTGCTCGAGTTCCCGATCGCGGGCAGCGGCCCGATGGACCTCGGCGGCATCGGCAAGGCCTGCCCGAACGGCTCGGTGGCGACGGCGTCTCCTCCGGAGTGCATCATCGAGATCGGGCTCGCGAAGTCGAAGCTCGTGCTCGGCAGCGGCGCGCCGCACAACCTCAAGGTCGGCGGCACGATCCCGATCCGCGCGCAGCGCATCCCGGTCACGGCGGCCGGCTTCGATCTCCGGGCGTCGCTCGGCAACGCGGGCTGCTCGGGCGGCGTGAATTTCGCCGACGTCGAGATCGACGCCGACATCTCCGTCGAGACCGACAAGGATCCCAGCCACGGCGCGGCGACGGGCCTCTCGAAGATCAAGATCCTGAAGCTCGATCCGAAGCTGAAGCAGGAGCAGGTCCAGCTCTGCGCGGACTGCACGAACATCCTCTGCACCGGCATCCTGAACCCCATCCTCGGCGGGCTGAAGAACGCCCTCTTCGGCACGCTGGTCGACCAGATCAAGAAGCCGCTGAACGACCAGCTCGCGACGGCGCTCTGCTCGAAGGGCTCGACCGACGATCCGGCGACGGCGTGCCCCGCGGGCTCGGCCCCCGAGGACCCGAAGGACCCGAAGAACAGCAACTGCGTGTACCCCGACAAGAGCTGCGTCGGCCCGTCGCTCGGGATGGACGGCCACTTCGATCTCGGCGCGGCGCTCGCGAGCGTGTCGCCCACGACGAAGGGCGGGCTCGACTTCCAGTTCGCGCTCGGCGGCCTCGGCACGAACCCCGACGCGCCGTCGCTCACCTACGGCGATCTGAACCCGGTCGACAAGGGCGCGACGCTGTCGCTCGTCGGCGGCGCCATCCCCAGCCCGAAGGGCACCTGCATCGTGCCGGTCGACCTCGCGAAGCCGACGGGCATCCCGACGCCGGACGAGCTGCTCGGCAACTCCGTCTCCGGCTGGCCCGCCGGGCTCGACGGCCCGCACTTCGGCCTCGGCCTCAGCGAGGCGTACACGAACTACGCGCTCGGCGGCGTGTACAACTCGGGCGCGCTCTGCATCCAGATCACGACCGAGAACGTCGCCATGCTCGACGCCGGCAAGATCTCGCTGCTCGCGCCGTCGATGAAGACCCTGCAGTGGCAGAAGCAGAACCAGCAGGTCGGCATCGTCATCCGCCCGCAGGAGCCGCCGAAGGCCGCGTTCGGGAACGGCACGAACCTCACGACCGACGCGAACATCATGGTCGACCTGAACAAGTTCGCGCTCGACATCTACGTGTTCAGCTCCGACAGGTTCATCCGCGCGTTCACGGTCACGCTCGACATGACCATCCCGCTGAACCTCGACGTCGGCGCGGACGGCAAGCTCACGCCGATGCTCGACAAGATCAACGTCAAGAGCGCGACGGTGACGAACAACCAGTTCCTCGCCGAGAAGCCCGAGACCATCGGGACCGGCTTCAAGGAGCTGCTCGCGGGCCTCGCGGGGCAGTTCCTCGGCGGCATCAACCCGATCGATCTCGGCAGCCTCACCGCGAGCCTCGGCCTGAAGCTCGTCATCCCGCCGAGCGTGAAGGGCCAGGGCTCGCCCGGCGTCCGCAAGCTCTCGAAGAACGGCTTCAACCACCTCGGCCTCTTCGGCACGCTGCAGATCGCGCCCGCGGTGATGACGAGCCTCGAGGTGCCGCTGCCGACCGCGTCCTCCACGTCCACCGCCGTCGTGCTCGATCGCCGGGTGACGCGCGAGGGCGTCAACTGGCGCACGTTCACGCCCGAGAACGCGCCCGTGATCGACGTGCTCGCCGCCTCGTCGATCGACGACGGGAGCCGCGCGCTCGAGTACAGCTACAAGGTCGACAAGGGCATGTGGCACCCGTGGAGCGACTCGCGGTCGCTGCACGTGAAGGACGACATCCTCCGCATCCAGGCGAAGCACACGGTCACGGTGCGCTCCCGCGTCGTCGGCATGCCCGAGACGGAGGGGCCGCCGGTCGTGATGCCGGTGATCGTCGACGTCGAGCCGCCGCTCGTCGCGCTCTCGCGCGAGGGCGACCGCTACAAGGTGGAGGCGACCGACGTCGTCAGCGAGCCCGACGCCCTCGTCGGCCGCACGAAGCTCGACGACGGCCCGTACACCGACTGGCTGCCGCTCGCGGCGCTCGACCGCGTCGCCGTCGAGGGCGCGAAGCTGCTGACCGTGGAGGTGCGCGACGAGGAGGGGCACGTCGGCTCCATCACGCAGGAGCTCCGCGGTCGCCCCGACAAGACGGGCCAGACGGCGGGCAGCGGCGGCTGCGGCTGCACGGTGCCGGGCAAGACCGAGGGGTCGCTGCCGCTGTTCGGCGCGCTGGGGATCGCGGGCGTCCTCGCGTTCCTCCGCATGCGTCGTCGTCGCCTCGCCGAGGTCGCCGCGGGCGCCGCGGTGATGTCCGTCTCGGGCACGTGGGCGGGCTGCCTCTGCTCGAGCAGCGACTCGACCACCGAGGAGACCCCCAGCGAGCAGGGCGGCGCGGGCGGCGCGGCGGGCGCGGCCGGCGCGGGCGGGAGCGTCGGGGGCCAGGCGCCCGCGACCCCCGAGGTCGTCAAGCAGGGGCTCATCGGCTCGTACACGTCGGTCGCGGTGACGGCGGCCGGCAAGGCCTGGGTCGCGGGCTACAACGAGGCCGACTACGACAACAGCCACGCGTTCGGCGATCTCGTCGCCGGCACGGTGGAGGGCGACAAGGTCAAGTGGACGACCGTCGACGGCTACGATCCGTCCGAGACCGTCGACCCGATGCTCGCCGATCCGAACAGCTGGCGCGGCGGGCGCATCAACGCCGGCCCCGACGTGGGCCTGTGGACGTCGATCGCCATCGGCGACGGCGACCAGCCGCAGATCGCGTACTTCGATTTCACGAAGGCCTCGCTGAAGTACGCGACCTTCGACGGGACGAAGTGGAGCACCCACGTCGTCGAGACGAAGGAGAAATCGAGCTACGGCCGCTACGCGAAGCTCCTGATGATCGACGGCAAGCCGGTCATCTCGTACCTCGCGATGGAGTCCGCCGCGGACGGGTCCGTCACCTCGAACGTGAAGGTCATCCGCGCGAAGTCGGCGAAGCCGGGCGCGACCGCCGACTGGGGCCCCGCGGAGCTCGTGCTCGAGAAGGGCGCCGCCATCCCGTGCCGCGCGCTGTTCTGCGCGACCGGCAACAAGTGCAACGCGACGTCCAACAAGTGCGAGAAGCCCGCGACGACCTGCACGCCGAAGTGCGGCTCGGGCGAGGACTGCTTCACCGGCGCGATGGGCGCCCCGGCGAAGTGCGAGCCCATCCGCAGCGCCACGTTCCTCGACTCGTACCCCGAGGCGACCGGCCTGTACGTGTCGGCCGCGGTGACCTCGAAGAAGGACGTGGGCCTCGTGTTCTACGACCGGGTGCGAGGCGATCTCTGGAAGGCCGAGAGGGGAGCCTCCGGCAAGTGGGAGCCCAAGCTCGTGCTCGGCCAGGACGCGATGGGGCTCGACAGCGGCGACGTCGGCATCGGCGCCTCGCTCGCGATCGACAAGACCGGCGACTGGCACGTCACGTTCGTCGACGGGTCGAAGGAGGCGCTCTGGTACGCGAAGCTCGCGGCGGGCGCGGTCCCGCCGGCCGAGTCGAAGGTCGTGGACGCCGGCGACGACCCCGCGAGCCCCGGCAAGCCCTTCGCCGACGGCACGCACATCGTCGGCGACGACTCGTCCCTCCTGATCGATCCGACGGGCACCGTGCGCGTCGTCTACCAGGACGCGACGGCGGCCACGCTCCGCGTCGCCACGCGCGGCGCGGACGGCGCGTGGACCCGCAAGATCATCCCCGTCAAGGACATGATGAGCGGCTTCTTCCCGCAGCAGATGGTGGTGGGGGGCAAGGTGCAGATCGCCCACTACGCGCGCAACAACGGGCTCGTGCCCGTCGGCGACGTGGCCATCACGGCGCCGTGAACCCCCGCAGCCGGCGCACGAGCTCGTCGATGTCGAAGGGCTTGGCGAGCGCCGGCAGCCCGGCCGACAACAGGAACCGCTCGGTCGCGTCGGTGGTCGCGCCGCCGGTCGTGATGATGAACCGCCCCGCGAGGTCGGGGCGGCCGGCGCGCACGGCGGCGTAGACGTCCTCCGCCGTCCCGTCGGGCAGCGAGAGATCGCAGATGACGGCCGAGAGCGCGGGATCCGCGAGCGCGCCGCGCGCCGCCGCGACGGACTCGACCGCGATCGCCTCCCACTCCGGCGCGAGCAGCACCTTCAGGGTGGTGGTGAGCATCCGCTCGTCCTCGACGTGCAGGACGCGCCTCACCTCGGGGCCTCCTCACGCGCGCGCTCTCCGCCGGTGCGCCCGAGCTTGTGGGCCGCGTAGAGCCCGAGCACGAGCCCCGCGGCGCCCAGCCAGGGGCCCACGGTCGCCTCGCCGGTCGCGTTCATCGCGATGGACGAGAGCATCGCGACCACGGCCACCTTCGCGGCCTTCCGGGCCTGCAGATACGCGCGATCGGGGGCCACCTCGCCTCAGTCCCAGGACTTCGCCTTCGCCTGGACCATGAAGTCTCGCACGTCGCGCTCGAGCGCGGCCTCGGCGGTGATCGACGTGCTCTGGTGGTCCTCGCCGACCTCGTCGTCGCTCAGGTAGTCGCGGTCGAACAGGATGAGCATCTTCGTGTCCTGCTCGGCCTTCGAGCCGCCCTCCGCGAGCACGAGCGCCTTCGGGCGCTTCGGATCCTTCTGGGGGATCTTGTCCGCGTCTCCGCCGCCGAGATCGTTCTCGGTGAGGTACGCGACGCCGAACTTCTTGTCGGCGACCGCGACGTCCATGTGCACCGTCGCGCCGCTCTGGATCTTCACGTCGCGGCCCTCGGCGGGCGTGACGCGCTCCTTCTTCATCGCGCGCGCGATGATCTCGATCGCGCGGCGCTCGGCGATGGGCTTCTTGGGGTTCGGTGTGCGCGGCGGGCCGCCGCTGCACGCGGCGAGCATCGACAGCGAGGCGAGGGCGAGCGCGAGCGCGGAGCGGGGCAGCATCGGTGGCGCAGGGTAGTGGACCCCACGCCCGAGCGCCACACCCGCGCCGTCGCGCGTTGCCACCCGCGCGCACTGCGACTACCTCGCCCGCGATGGCCGAGAGCAACATCGAGCAGCGTATCCCCGTGTCGTTGCAGGACGAGATGCGCACCTCGTACCTCGACTACGCGATGAGCGTGATCATCGGCCGCGCGCTGCCCGACGTGCGCGACGGCTTGAAGCCCGTGCACCGGCGCATCCTCTTCTCGATGTACGAGCAGAAGATCAACGCGACGGGCGCGTACAAGAAGTGCGCGCGCGTCGTCGGCGACGTGCTCGGCAAGTACCACCCACACGGCGATCTCGCCGTCTACGACGCGCTCGTCCGCATGGGGCAGCCGTTCTCGCTGCGCGGGATGCTGATCGACGGCCAGGGCAACTACGGCAGCGTCGACGGCGACTCGCCCGCGGCGATGCGCTACACGGAGTGCCGGCTGTCGCGCCTCGCGGGCGAGCTGCTCGCCGATCTCGACAAGGAGACGGTCGACTTCGTCCCGAACTACGACGACAACGAGGAGGAGCCGAGCGTGCTCCCGGCGCGCTGGCCGAACCTCCTCGTCAACGGCGCCGAGGGCATCGCGGTCGGCATGGCGACGAAGATCCCGCCGCACAACCTCGGCGAGACGATCGCGGCGACCATCGCGCTCATCCGCAACCCGGACGCGACGCTCGAGGAGCTGATGGCGCACATGCCAGGGCCTGACTTCCCGACGGGCGGGTTCATCTACGGCAAGGCCGGCATCGAGCAGGCGTACCGCACCGGTCGCGGCAGCCTCGCCATCCGCGCGAAGACGATCATCGAGCCCGCGCTCGGCGGCAAGACGGAGCGCGAGCAGATCGTCGTCACCGAGATCCCCTACCAGGTCAACAAGGCGCGCCTGACGAAGCGCATCGCGGAGCTCACGCGGGACAAGGAGATCGAGGGCATCGCCGAGGTGCGCGACGAGAGCGATCGCGAGGGGATCCGGCTCGTGATCGAGCTGAAGAAGGACGTGTTCCCGCAGGTGGTGCTCAACCAGCTGTTCCGCATGACGGACATGCAGATCACGTTCGGCGTCATCAACCTGTCGGTCGTGCGCGGGCGCCCGGCGGTGCTCGGGCTCAAGGAGACGCTCGCGCACTTCGTCGCGCACCGGCGCGAGGTCGTCACGCGCAGGTGCCGGTACGAGCTGCGCGTCGCGGAGGCGCAGCGCGAGCTGAACCTCGGCTACGGCATGGCGACGACCGAGATCGATCTCGTCGTGCGCACGATCCGCGAGTCGCCCGACACCGACGAGGCGAGGGCGCGCCTGATGAAGCTGCCGCTGTCGGGCCTCGAGGCGTACGTGCGGCGCGCCGGGCGGCCCGAGGCCGAGATCGCGGAGGCCGCCCTGCGCGGGCAGGTGACCCTGAGCGAGCGGCAGGCGAAGGCGATCCTCGAGATGCGCCTGTCGCGCCTCACGGGGCTCGAGCAGGAGAAGCTCGCGACGGAGTACGGCGAGCTGTCGGAGGAGATCGCGAAGCTGCGCGCCATCCTCGCCTCCGAGGCGCTGTTGCTCGACGTCATCGTCGCCGAGCTCGAGGACGTGAAGGCGCGCTACGCCGATCCGCGGCGCACCGAGATCATCGCGGCCGAGGCGGAGATCAACCTCGAGGATCTCATCCAGGTGCGCGACATGGTCGTGACCGTCTCGCACCTCGGGTACATCAAGCGCACGCCGGCCGCCGACTACGCGGCGCAACGCCGGGGCGGCAAGGGGCGCATCGGCCACGCGAGCCGCGACGAAGACTACGTCTCGCGGTTGTTCGTCGCGTCCACGCACGCGTTCGTCTTCTTCTTCACCGACAAGGGCAAGGTGTACGTGAAGAAGGTCTACGAGGTGCCCGAGGCCGCGCGCAACGCGAAGGGCAGGGCGATCGTGAACTTCGTCGGGATGGAGCCCGGCGAGAAGGTGACGGCCATCGCGATCGTGCCCGAGCTCGTCGACGGCAAGTTCGTGCTCACGCTCACGCGCAACGGCCTCATCAAGAAGACCGAGCTGCTCGCGTACGAGAACTTCAGGGAGAGGGGCATCATCGGCGTCAAGATCGAGGACGGCGACGAGCTCCTGTCGGCCGAGGTGACCGACGGCACCCGCGAGATCCTGATCGCGACCGAGCAGGGCATGAGCATCCGCTTCGCCGAGGATCAGGTGCGCCCGACGGGGCGCGACACGATGGGAGTCAAGGGCATCACGCTCGAAGCGAACGACAGGGTCGCCGGCTTCCTGGTCACCGAGCCCGGGCGCGATCGCGTGCTCGCGATGTGCGAGAAGGGCTACGGCAAGCGCACGGCGATCGACGAGTTCCGCGGCCAGAACCGCGGCGGCAAGGGCATCATCCTGATCGACGCGAGCGATCGCAACGGGCCGTGCGTCGGCATCTCGCTCGTGAAGGAGGACGACGAGGTCATGCTCGTCACCGACCGCGGCCAGACGCTGCGCACGAAGGTCTCCGAGATCCGCGAGACGGGCCGCAACGCGCAGGGCGTGAAGGTGATCCGCGTCGACGACGGCGAGCGCCTGGTCGCGGTCGAGCGCCTCGCGGAGCAGGAGGTGGGCGGCGACGGCGAGCCCGGCGCGGACGACTCGGTCGCGCCGCCGGCCGAGGCGACGGATGAGTGACGGCGTCGTCCGCGCGCTCACCGAGGACGGCGCGTTCCGCGTCGTGGTCGTCGACACGACCGACACGGTGGCGTTCGCCGTGCGCGCGCAGGAGGCGAAGGGCGCGTCCGCGCGCCTGCTCGGCGAGCTGATGACGGGCGCGGTGCTCGTGCGCGAGACGATGGCGCCCGGCTCGCGCGTCCAGGGCATCCTGAAGGGCGCGGGCGGCTCGGGGATGATGCTCGGCGACGCGCACCCAGAGGGCGTCACGCGCGGGCTCGCGCAGGCGAGCGGGGAGCGGCCGCTCGCGGCCGAGGGCGCGCTCTTGCAGTTCATGCGCACGCTCGCGAACGGCGCCCTCCACCAGGGCATCGTCGAGGTCGAGGCCGGCTCGATCGACCGCGCGCTGATGACGTACTTCCAGCAGTCCGAGCAGGTCGAGACGGCGCTCGGCGTCGCGTGCGTGCTCGACGGCGACCAGGTCGTCGCGGCCGGCGGGTACCTCGTCCAGCTGCTGCCGGAGGCGGAGGCGCCGGCGATGCGCGCGATGCTCGAGCGGCTCGGCGCGTTGCCGTCGACGGCGGAGCTGGTGGCGAGAGGCGCGGGGCGGCGCGCGCTCGTCGAGCGCATCCTCACGGGCGCGGCGTTCGGCGTGACGTCCGACACGCCGCTCCGCGCGGGGTGCACGTGCAGCGAGGACCGCGTCGTCGCCAGCCTCGCGACCTTGCCCCGCGCGGAGCTGCGATCGATGCGCGACGCGCGCCAACCGCTCGAGATCCGCTGCGATTTCTGCCGCACCGACTACGCCGTCGCGCTCGATGCGATCGAGCGGTTGCTCGACGCCAACTAGCCGGCGCGCCGGCGCGCCCGAGGGTCGGTTACCGTCGCGGCGCGAATGGGCGAACGGGTCATCGTCTGCGGCCTCGGGAACGTGGGGCACCGCGTCGCGCTCCTCCTGCGCGCGCTCGACGTGGAGGTCACCGTGATCACGCAGGCGACGCGCGACACGTGGCGGCGGCGCGTCGAGGAGGCGGGCGCGGAGATCATCGACGGAGACGCCCGAGACGAGCAGGTGCTCCGGCGGGCTCGCCTCGAGTCGGCGACGGCGCTGATCGTCGCGACGCAGACCGACGTCGTGAACATCGAGGTCAGCCTGGACGCGCTGCGCCTCGTCCCCGGGCTGCCGGTCGTCACGCGGGTGTTCGATCAGCGGCTCGCGGCGCAGCTCGAGGCGAGCCTGGGGGTGCGGCGGGCCCCCGCGAAATCGACGCTCGCGGCGCCGACCTTCGCGGCGGCGTCGCTCGGCGGGGCGGTCATCGGGGCGTTCACCGTCGAGGGCGTGCCGATGGTCGTCGGGCGCGTCGAGGTGCGGGGAGCGCTCGTCGGTGAGAGCCCGAGGCGCCTCGCCGACCGGCGTTCGGTGCGCGTGCTGAACCGACCCCACGACGCGCCGCTCGGCCCTGGAGACACGGTCGTCGTGGTCGCGACGCGCGGCGCCTTCGACGAGGTCGCGGGCCGCTCCGCCGCCGCGCTGCAGCCCGCCGAGCGCCGCCTCCCGGAGGTGCTGCGCGAGATGTGGCTCGACGCGCCACGGGTGCTCCGGCTCGCGCTCGGGGCGCTCGTGGTGCTGACGGCGCTCAGCGTCGTCATCTTTCACTACGGCCTCGGGCTCAGCTTCCTCGACGCGTTCTACTTCACGATCACGACCATCACGACGACGGGGTACGGCGATCTGACGCCGCGCGGATCGGGCTGGCACCTGCAGCTCTACGGCTGCGTCGTGATGCTGCTCGGCTCCGCGGGGATGGCGACGCTCTACTCGCTCGTGACCGATTTCGTGGTCGCCGAGCGGTTCCGGCGCAGCGCGGGCGATCACCGCGTGCCCGCCGCGGGGCACGTCATCGTGATCGGCGCGGGCAACCTCGGCTACCGCGTGCTCGGCGAGCTCTGCGGCCTCGGCAGGCCGGCGGTCGCGATCTCGCTCAGCGCCGACGAGGATCTCGTCGCCGACATCCGCGCGCACCACGCCGTCGTCTTCGGCGACGCCCGGATGGACGCCGTGCTCACGGCGGCGTCGGTGCAGACCGCGGCGGCCGTGCTCGCGGTGACGGGTGACGACGCGGTGAACCTCGGCATCGGCCTCACCGCGAAGAAGCTCGCGCCCGACGTCCGCGCCGTCATTCGCGTCATCGATCCCGACTTCGCCGGCAAGGTCGAGCGCGGGCTCGGGCTCGACATCGCGCTCAGCTCGTCCGCGATCGCGGCGCCCACGTTCGTCGCGGCCGCGCTCGACGTCGGCGTGCGCGACGCCTTCCTCGTCCATGGACACCTGCTCGCGCTCTGCGATCGGGACGAGCCCGCGGAGTGGGCCGGCAAGACGCCCGCCGAGATCGAGCGAGAGACGAGCGTCACCGTCGTGCTTCGACGGGAGAAGGGGCAGGCGAGCTACCGCGTAGCGCCGCTCGACGAGCCGCTGTCGAGCGACGAGCACGTCGTCGTCGTCACGCGCCGCGCGCTCGGCGGGCGGGGGGTCTCCGCTCGCCGAGGGGACCGCGAGCGCGTGACCCTTTCGTCCACGCGCGGGCGTTGCTACGGGCGCGGGCTCGATGCCCCGACTCGTCCGCTCGCGGCTCCTCCGCTCGGCCGTCGACGCGGTGGGCGACACCCCGATGGTGCGCCTCGACCGCTTCGCGAGCGCGGCGCCCAGCGTCGAGCTCTACCTGAAGCTCGAGTTCGCGAACCCCGGCGGATCGGTGAAGGACCGCCCCGCGAAGCGCATGATGCTCGACGCCCTCGCGGACGGCCGCCTCACCTCCGACAAGATCCTCATCGACTCGACGAGCGGCAACACCGGCGTCGCGTACTCGCTGATGGGCGCGGCGCTCGGCTACCGCGTCGCGCTCGTGATGCCGAGGAACGTGTCGCAGGCGCGCAAGGACATCACCCGGGCGTTCGGCACCGAGCTCATCTACAGCGATCCGATGGAGGGCTCCGACGGCGCGATCCGCCTCGTCCGGCAGCTCGTCGAGGCCTCGCCGGAGCGATATTTCTACCCGGATCAATACTCGAACCCCTCGAACCCGCTCGCGCACTACGACGGCACCGGCGTCGAGATCCTCGACGCCGTCGGGGACCGCATCACGCATTTCGTCGCGGGGCTCGGGACGACGGGGACGATGACCGGCACCGCGAGGCGGCTGCGCGAGCACCACCGCCCCATCCGCTGCGTCGCCGTCGAGCCGGATCAGCCGCTGCACGGGCTCGAGGGGCTGAAGCACCTCGACTCGTCGCTCGTGCCGGCCATCTTCGACCCCGCGATGCCGCACGAGCGCGTCGGCGTCTCCACCGAGGACGGCTGGGACACCGCCGACGAGGTCGCGCGCACCGAGGGCATCCACGTCGGGCACTCCACCGGCGCGAACCTCTGGGCAGCGCGGCAGATCGCCCTCCGCCTCCACCGCGAGCAGGGAGGCGGCTGCGTCGTGACGATCGCCTGCGACCGCGGCGACCGCTATTTCGCCCCGCAGAGATGGGAGAAGAAGTACCTCTGGTGACGCCACGATGACCGACACGCCCCACCCCTGGATCCGCGGCGATCTGCGCGTCCCGCGCGCCGTCGTCGACGCGCTCGTCGCCGAGGCCGAGGCCGCGTACGCCCGCGACGAGGAGGCCTGCGGCTACCTGACGGGCCCCGCGGGCGCGCCGCTCGTGTGCGACGAGGCCGTCGTGATGCCCAACCTCGCGAACAAGTACCACCGCGTCGATCCCGAGGCGTACCCGCGCACCGGTCGGATGTACTTCCTCCTCGACGGCCGGAGGTTCCAGCGCGCCGTCGACGAGGGCGGCCCCGCGGGGCGCCCGGTGAAGGTGCTCTGGCACTCGCACCTCGACGTCGGCGCGTACTTCAGCGAGACCGACGCCGCGGCGGCGAACATGGGCGGCGACGAGCCCGCGAACCCGCTCGCGTACCTCGTCACCAGCGTGCGCGCGGGCAAGGTGGACGACCACCGCCTGTTCGTGTGGGACGCGGCGGCGCGCGCGTTCGTCGAGTCGCCGCTGACGATCACCTGACGCGCGGGGGGCTTTCACCTGGGCCCCCGCGGCGCTACGCCGTCGCGGTGACCACCACGCAGAAGCCGCCGTGGCTCCGGGTCCGCGCCCCGGGCGGTGAGTCGTACCAGCGCCTGAAGGGCACGTTCCGCTCGCTCGATCTGCACACCGTCTGCGAGGAGGCGCGCTGCCCGAACGTCGGCGAGTGCTGGCGCGAGGGGACGGCGACGGTGATGCTGCTCGGTGACACGTGCACGCGCGGCTGCCGGTTCTGCGCCGTGACCACCGGGAACCCCCGCGGCGCCGTCGACGGCAGGGAGCCCGAGCACGTCGCGCGCGCGATAGCGTCGATGGATCTGCAGTACGTCGTGCTCACGATGGTCGATCGCGACGATCTGCTCGACGGCGGCGCCGGGCACGTCGCGCGCACCATCAGGAAGATCCGCGAGCTGCGGCCCGATCTGCTCGTCGAGGCCCTGGTCGGCGATTTTCAGGGGCGCCTCGCGTACGTCGACGAGGTCGTCGAGAGCGCGCCGGCCGTCTTCGCGCACAACATCGAGGTCGTGCGCCGGCTGACGCGCACGGTGCGCGACGTGCGCTGCAGCTACGATCAGTCGCTCGCCGTGCTGCGCCGCGCGAAGGACGCGGCGCCCGAGCGCCTGACCAAGTCGTCGATCATGGTGGGCATCGGCGAGACCGACGACGAGGTCGACGAGACGCTCCGGGATCTGCGCGCCGCGGGCGTCGACGTCGTCACGATCGGCCAGTACCTGCGCCCGACGCCGAAGCACCACGAGGTCGCGCGGTTCGTCGCGCCGGCGGTGTTCGACGCGTGGGCGGCGCGCGCGCGAGAGCTCGGGTTCCTCTACGCCGCCTGCGGCCCGCTCGTCCGCTCGAGCTACAAGGCCGCGGAGGTCTGGGTCCGCGCGCGCCTCCGGCCCGCGGACGGGGACGTGTCGGCCATCCTCGAGGCGCGGATGGCGACGGCCGCGCGCGAGGCGGCCCGCTACGCCTCGACGTCCGAGGTGGCCGCCCGCGAGGCGCGCACGCTGCTCGCCGAGCACGCGGCGCAGGCCGGGCTCATCCACCCCTCGACGCTCCACCGGAGGTGACGCAGATGCTCGCTCACCGCTTCGTCCCGGGGAAATCCAGGCTCGCTCGCCTCGATCCGGCCGACACCGGGCCGTTCTCGGGTCGCGACGATCCGCGCGTGAAGCGCCGGCTCGAGCGCGCGATCGAGACGATGGTCGAGCTGCAGCAGCGGCTCGTCGGCGAGGCCCGCCACCGGCTGCTGATCGTGCTGCAGGCGATGGACACGGGCGGCAAGGACGGCGTCATCCGGCGCGTGATCGGCCCGCTCGACTCGCGGGGGTGCCGCGTCGAGAGCTTCAAGGCGCCGAACGACGACGAGCGGTCGCGCGACTACCTCTGGCGCGTGCACCAGCGCGTGCCCAAGAGCGGCGAGATCGTCGTGTTCAACCGCTCGCACTACGAGGACGTGCTCGTCGCCCGCGTGCTCGGCCTCGCGCCGCCCGCGGCGTGGAAGCGCCGCTTCGAGCACATCGCCGCGTTCGAGCAGATGCTGCACGACGAGGGCACGACGCTCGTGAAGATCTTCCTCCACATCTCGAAGGACGAGCAGAAGGAGCGGCTCGAGGCGCGCCTCCGCGATCCGGCGAAGCGCTGGAAGTTCGACGAGGCCGACCTCGAGATGCGCGCGCGATGGAGCGACTTTCAGGCGGCCTACGAGGACGTGCTCCAGAAGACCTCGCGGCCCGACGCGCCGTGGTTCGTCGTGCCCGCCGACAGGAAGTGGTTCCGCGACCTCGCGGTGGCCGAGCTCATCGCGGGCACGATGAAGCGGCTCGATCCGCGCTATCCCGAGCCGCGGCTCGACCTCACGCGCGTCCGCGTGCGGTGACGTCGGCGCGCGCTCGATCGATGCCCCAGGCCTCGCGCGCCCGCCTTCGTGACGTCAGCGGAGCCCGAGGAGGCGCGCCGCGACGGCGAGGTCCGCGACCGCGTCGTCGGCGATCGTCGCGAGGCGTGCGGCCTCGGGCCCGACGGCGATGACGCGGGCCCCCGCGGCGCGCCCCGCCTCGCAGCCGGCGCGCGAGTCCTCGAGCACGACGCACCGATCGATCGGGACGCCGAGCCGCGCCGCGCAGAGCAGGAAGATGTCGGGCGCGGGCTTCTTGTGCGCGACGTCGCTGCCCGTCACGACGGCGTCGAACCGCTCGAGCCACCCGCGCGGTCCGAGCGCCGCCTCGACGAGCGGCCGCGCCGTCGACGAGCCGAGCGCGATCTTCGCGCGGGCCTTCGCCGCCTCGACGATCTCGGCTGCGTGCGGGCATGGCGGCGCCTCGTGCGCGCGCTCGCGGAACCGCTCGTCGATCTCCTCGACGAGCGCGCGGTGCTCCCCCGCGAACCCGTAGCGCTCGACGAGGTACGTGACGCACCGGTCGATCCCGCGGCCGAGGCACGCGGCGGCGTCCTCGTCGGAGTAGCGGCCCCCGCGCGCGGCGCAGAACGCGTCGAGCACCTCGGCCCACAGAGGCTCGCTGTCGAGCAGGAGCCCGTCCATGTCGAACAGCACCGCGGCCGGCGTCATCGGGCGCGCCGGTACCACGCCGCCTCGACGGCGAGAAACGCCCCGCGCGTGCACGCCGAGCTTGGCCCTCCCCCCTGGTTCGGAGTACTCCCGTTCGGCCGTGCCGCCCTCGATCCCCCAGCTGCCCGACGCGATCGGTCGCTACGAGGTCGTCCGCGTGCTCGGGCAGGGCGCGATGGGCCGGGTGCTGCTCGCCCGCGATCCGGTGCTCAACCGCGACGTCGCGATCAAGATCCTGCGCGACGATCTCGGGCTGCCCCCGGAGGTGCAGGCGGGGCTCACCGTGCGGATGCGGCACGAGGCGCAGGCGGCGGCGCGCGTCTCGCACCCGAACATCGTCACGCTGCACGACATGGGCGAGGACGACCGCGTCGGCATCTACCTCGTGTTCGAGTACGTGCAGGGGCAGAACCTCAAGGAGCGCCTGAAGCTCGACCGGCTCCCGCCCGCACAGGTGGCGCGGCTCGCGAAGGAGCTCGGCGCGGCGCTGTCGATCGCGCACCTCGCGGGCGTCCTGCACCGCGACGTGAAGCCCGAGAACGTCATCCTCTCGGCGACCGGCGCGAAGATCGCGGACTTCGGCATCGCGCGCGTGCCCGACTCGACCCTGACGCGCACGGGCTCGCTCATCGGCACGCCCGCGTACTGCGCCCCCGAGGCGCTCGCGGCCGGATCGTTCTCGCCCGAGAGCGACCAGTTCTCCTTCGCGGCGACGCTGTACGAGGCCGCGAGCGGCGAGCGGGCGTTCCCCGGGGACGACGCGCTCGGCGTGGCGACGAAGATCCAGACCGACGAGCCCCGGCCCATCGCGCGCAAGATCAACCTGCCCGACGAGCTCGACGACGTGCTCTCGCGCGCGATGCACAAGTCACCGTCGGCGCGGTACGCGTCGTGCGCCGAGCTCGGCGAGGTGGTGGCGGCGTGCCTCGAGCGCGCGCACCCGCCCGCGTCCCGCGCGAGCCGGTCCGCGGTGCCCGCGACCGCGTCGCCTGAGGCTGGTCCGCGCCCGTCCACCGTCGCCGTCGGCGCCGTCACGATCGCCGTCGTGAGCGCGCTCGTCGGCTACGCGGCCTCCACTGGCCTGCCGTTCTTCGGCGCGCCGAGGCCCGCCGCGACGCCCTCCGTGTCCGCGCAGTCTGCGCCCTCGGCGGAGCCCTCCGCGGCGAAGACCTCGGCGCCGCACCCGCCGCGCGTTCGTCCGCTCCCGCCGCCGCGCGACGCGGGCGCGGACGACGCCGCCCACGCGCGTCCGCTCCCGCCTCCGCTGCCGTCGTCGTCGCACTAGCACTAGCCAGAAAACTGCAGTGACGCGGCACGAGAAGCGTCGCCGGGGTCACGCAAGTCTCTTGACCATCGCGCGGGGTTCCGCCAGAAGTCGCGTTGATCTCGGAGCCAAACGCCGACCAACCTGGCACACGCGCGTGAGAGGGGCTTCGCTTCTATCAGGGAGAACATCATGAAGAACGTCTCGAAGTGGTTCGTCGGTCTCGGTTTCGTGTCCATCAGCATGCTCGTCGCTTGCTCCAGCTCCTCGAGCGGTGGCAGCGGCGGCCCGACCCTGGCCGGCGGCGCCGCGGGGTCCAGCGCTGGCGGCTCGTCCGCCGGTGGCTCGTCCGCCGGCGGCTCGTCCGCTGGCGGCTCGTCCGCTGGCGGCTCGTCCGCCGGTGGCTCGTCGGCTGGTGGCTCGTCCGCGGGTGGCTCGTCCGCCGGCGGCTCGTCCGCGGGTGGCTCGTCCGCGGGTGGCTCGTCCGCGGGTGACTGCGCGTCGATGGCGTCGAACGACTGCTTCCAGTGCTGCGACGACGGGCACAACAACGGCCTCACGCAGGCGCTCGTGATGGCGTGCGCGTGCAACGCGGGCGCCGACTGCAACAGCCAGTGCGCGGCGACCATCTGCGCGGGCCAGCAGCCGAGCCAGGACTGCGTCACGTGCCTGAACGGCCTCTCCGACTCGGCCGCGTGCATCAACAACATCAACACGGAGTGCAACAAGCTCCCGGACTGCAAGGCCGCCATCCCCTGCGTGCAGGGCTGCCCGCAGTGAAGTTACGACGAGCCCTCGTCGTCCCTCGCGGGCGCCGGCGTCGCGTCGGCGCCCGCTTCGGTTTGTGTCCCCCCATCCGCACCCTGGAGCCCACCCCATGAAGCCCCGTTCGATCCTGACAATCTCCGCGATGTCGGCGCTCCCCCTCGCCGCGTGCGGCGGCCTGTCGTCGGCCGATCAGCTGTTCGAAGGTCGCGCGAGCGCCGGAGCGTCGGGGGCAGCGGGCAAGGCGGGCGCGGGCGCGGGCGCATCCGGCGCCAGCGGATCGTCCGGCGCGACCCAGGCCGGGGGCGCGGGGCTGGCGGGCGCGAGCGCGGCAGGTGCACCCAGCGCGTCCGGCGGGGCCGGCGGCTCCGCTGGCGGAGGCGGTGGCCAGGGCTTCGGCGGGAAGCCCGGCAAGGGAGGCGCGCCCGGCGTCGACTGCTCCGAGCTCGGGAGCAAGTGTCAACAGTGCTGTGACGACCAGACCGACGGGGTCGTCACGCAGGCGTTCGTCATCGCGTGCGGCTGCGCGAAGGGCGCCCAGTGCGAGAAGGCGTGCGGCTCGAACCTGTGCACTGGCAAGCAGCCGTCGATGCAGTGCGCGGGGTGCCTCAACGGCGTCGACGACGACGCGCCGTGCGTCGAGGGGTTCCAGAAGGCGTGCCAGGAAGACCCGAAGTGCGCGGCGGCGATCCCGTGCTTCGAGGGCTGCCAGTAGCTCTGCCGCAGAGCGGCAATCGTACGGCTTGCGGCAGCGCGCGCCACGCGCGAGAACCCGCGCGATGACGAACGTGCCCGAGCTCGCGGCGCTGTATCGCAAGATGCAGCTCATCCGTCGCGTCGAAGAGGAGGCCGCGCGCGCCTACGCGCAAGGCAAGATCGGCGGCTTTCTGCACCTCTACATAGGTCAGGAGGCGATCGCGGTCGGGGCGGACGCGGCGCTCCGGCCGACCGACTACGCGCTGACGACCTACCGCGATCACGGCCTCGCGCTCGCGCGCGGGATGTCGGCGCGCGCGCTGATGGCCGAGCTCTTCGGCAAGGCGACCGGCGCGTGCCAGGGCCTCGGCGGCTCGATGCACGTCTTCGACGCCGAGCGCCGCATGCTCGGCGGGTACGGGATCGTCGGCGGCCACCTGCCGCTCGCGACGGGCACCGCCTTCGCGAGCAAGTACCGCGGCGACGGCGGCGTCACGATCTGCTTCTTCGGCGAGGGCTCGGTGCCGATCGGCGAGTTCCACGAGGCGATGACGCTCGCGTCGCTGTGGAAGCTCCCGATCGTCTTCGTCTGCGAGAACAACGGCTACGCGATGGGCACGCCGATCGATCGCGTGCTGCCGGTGCACGAGGTCACCTCGCACGCCGTCAGCTACGGCATCCCGTCCGACAGGTTCGTCGTCGAGTGCGTGCGCGAGGTCGTCACGCGCATCGGCGCCGCGGTCGAGCGCGCGCGCACCGAGAGCACGCCCACGCTCGTCGAGTGCCTGACGTACCGGTTCCGCGGCCACTCGATGAGCGATCCCGGCAAGTACCGCACGTCCGAGGAGGTCGAGGCGCACAAGCGCCGCGATCCGCTCGTGCGCGCGCGCGCCGAGCTGGTGGCCGAGCGCGGGGAGGCCGCGGCCGCGGCGATCGACGCCGAGATCGAGGCCGAGGTGGCCGACGCCGTCGCGTTCTCCGACACGTCGCCCGAGCCCACCGCCGACGTGCTCGAGCCCACGACCTACGCAGGACCCTTCGCGAGGTGATGCAGATGACGACGATGCGCTTGCGTGAGGCCCTGCGGGCCGCGATGGTCGAGGAGATGGAGCGCGATCCCGAGGTGTTCCTCCTCGGCGAGGAGGTCGGCCACTACCAGGGCGCCTACAAGGTCACCGAGGGCATGCTCGCGAGGTTCGGCGCGCGCCGCGTGATCGACACGCCGATCGCCGAGAGCGGGTTCGCCGGGCTGGCGATCGGCGCCGCGATGGTGGGCATGCGCCCCATCGTCGAGTTCATGACGTGGAACTTCTCGGCCGTCGCGTTCGACCAGATCATCAACAACGCGGCGAAGCTCCGGCAGATGTCGGGCGGGCAGCTGAAGGTGCCGATCGTGTTCCGCGCGCCGAACGGCTCGGCGCGCCAGGTGGGCTCGCAGCACTCGCACGCGATGGAGCACTTCTACGCGCACGTGCCGGGGCTGAAATGCATCGCGCCCGCCACGCCCGCCGACGCCTACGGGATGCTGAAGACCGCCATCCGCGACGACGATCCCGTGCTCCTGTTCGAGAGCGAGACCCTGTACTCGCTGTCGGGCGACGTGCCCGACGATCCGTCCTTCACCGTCCCGTTCGGCGTCGCGCGCGTCGCGCGAGAGGGGAAGGACGTGTCGCTCATCTCGTACTCGCGCGCGGTGCACACGTGCCTCGAGGCCGCCGAGCAGCTCGCGAAGGCAGGCGTCGACGCGGAGGTGATCGATCTGCGCAGCCTGCGCCCGCTCGACGAGGCCGCGCTCGTCGCCGCCGTGTCGAAGACCCACCGCGCGGTCGTCGTGCACGAGGGCTGGCCGTACGGCGGCGTCGGCGCGGAGCTGGTCGACCGCGTGCAGCGCCTGGCGTTCGATCAGCTCGACGCGCCCGTCCTGCGCGTGTGCTTCCTCGACGTCCCGATGCCCTACAACGCCGCGCTCGAGCGGCTGGTGATCCCGCAGGTGGATCGCGTGATCGAGGCCGTGAAGTCCGTGACCTACGCGAGGTGAGAGATGGCGAAGCTGCTCGACATGCCCAAGCTGTCCCCGACGATGGAAGAAGGCCAGATCGCCGCGTGGCACAAGAAGGTCGGCGACGCGGTGGAGGTCGACGATCTGCTCGCCGAGGTCGAGACCGACAAGGCGACGATGGAGTTCCGCGCGTTCGACAGGGGCACGCTGCTCGCGATCCTCGCGCCCGCGGGCTCTGTCGTGAAGCTCGGCCAGGGCGTCGCGATCGTCGGCGCGCCGGGCGAGGACGTCTCCGCGGTCGCCGCTCCTGCCGTGCACGCGGCCGCGCCTGCCGCGACGCCCGCCGCTGCGCCTGCCGCGACGCCTGCCGCTGCGCCTGTCGCGACGGCGCCCTCGCCTCTGCCCGCCGCGACGCCGGGGCGCGTGCGCGCGTCACCGTACGTCCGCTTGCTGGCGCGAGAGCGGGGGCTCGATCTGTCGCGCGTGACCGGCACCGGGCCGAGCGGTCGCATCGTCGCCAGGGATCTCGCCGCGGCGCCCGCGCCCGTCGTGGCCGCGCCCGCTGCCGGCGGGCGGCGCGTCCCGCTGTCGATGATGCGCAAGGCCATCGCGCGGCGGCTCACGGAGTCGAAGCAGACGGTGCCGCACTTCTACCTGAAGATCGACGTCGACGCGGGGCCGCTCGCCGCGCTCCGCGCGCAGCTCGTGGCCGATCTCGCGGCGGCGGCGCCGAAGGGCGAGGAGCCCGAGAAGCTCTCGGTGAACGATCTGATCCTGCGCGCGGTCGCGCTCGCGCTCGCGCGCGTCCCCGAGTGCAACGCGCGGTTCGACGGTGACAGCGTCACGTACTTCGACTCGGTCGATCTGTCGGTCGCGGTCGCCGTCGCCGACGGCCTCGTCACGCCGGTGGTGCGCGGCGCCGACCAGAAGGGCGTGCTCGCGATCGCGCGCGAGGTGCGCTCGCTCGCCGCGCTCGCCCGCGCGAAGAAGCTCTCGCCCGAGCAAATGAGCGGCGGCACGTTCTCGGTGTCGAACCTCGGCATGTACGGCGTCGACGAGTTCGCGGCGGTGATCAACCCGCCGGAGGGCGCCATCCTCGCCGTCGGGCGCGTGCGCGACGAGCCCGTCGTCCGCGACGGCCTGGTCGTCGCCGGCAAGCGCCTCGCGATGACGCTCTCGTGCGATCACCGCGTGATCGACGGGGCGGTGGGCGCGGCCTTCCTCGCGGAGCTGCGGGCGGTCGTGGAGCACCCGACGCGCATCCTCCTCTCGTGACCCGCTGGCGCGCGCTCGCCGCGGCGGCCTGGGCGTCGATCGCCGCGCAGCCCGCGCTCGCGGAGGCGCCCGCGCCGAGAGCACCACGAGAGGTCGAGGCGCGCAACTCGGACGGCGTCGTCGCGCTGACGCCAGCGCCCCCTTCGCGCGTGCGCGTCGCGGGCGGCACGTTCTTCATGGGCTCGATGCCGGGCGCGTCCACGCGGGCGCTCGAGCTCTGCGCGCGCGAGGCGCCGGAGGCCGCGTGCGAGCTGCCGCTCCTGTTCGAGCGCGCCGTCATCGGGGAGTGGAGGACGCTCGCCGCGCTCGTCGACACAGAGTCGGCGCGCCACGCGGTGACGCTCTCGGCGTACTGGATCGACGCCCGCGAGGTGACCGTCGGCGAGTACGCTCGGTGCGTCGAGGCGGGCGCGTGCGCGGCGGCTCCGCTGCGGCAGGGGGGCGGGGCGCGCTTCCGCTCGCGGCCGGATCTGCCCGCGTCGTTCGTCACCTGGGACGACGCGCGCGCGTACTGTCGGTTCCGCGGCGCGCGCCTGCCGACCGAGGCCGAGTGGGAGCGCGCGGCGCGCGGCGCGTCGGGCCGGGAGTTCCCGTGGGGCGAGGTCTACAACCGCCACCTCGCCAACCACGGCACGTTCGAGCTCGCGCGCGTCCGCGGCCTCGAGCACCGCGTGGCCGATCTCGCCCTCGACGATCGCGACGGTGTGCTCGAGGTCGCGCCGGTCGGCAGCTTCCCCGATGGGCGCACGGGTGAGGGGGTCCACGATCTCGCCGGCAACGTCGCGGAGTGGGTCGAGGACGTCTTCTCTGCGGAGTTCGAGCCGGCGCCCGTGACGAACCCGCGCGGCCCCTCGAGCGGGGCGTGGCGCGTCGTGCGCGGCGGCAGCTTCCACCACCCGGCGCCCTACCTGAGAGGCGCGGCGCGCAGCTTCGCGCCTCCGGGCACGCGCCAGCCGTGGCTCGGGTTCCGCTGCGCCGAGAGCGCATGAAGCCAACCATCGGCCCGCGCGCCCGAACCGCTTCTCGAGGGCGAGCAGGCGGTGGTAGCCTGCGAGATCATGCGCGCTCACTCCTCGCTGACCTTCCTCGCCGCCCTCCTCGCCGTGGGCTCGTTCGCCCCTCTCGCCTCGGCACAGGTGTACTCCGAGACCTGGGAGGCCGGGTCCGACGACTGGCGCACGACCAACCCGCCCGGGCCGATCAACCTCGTCCAGGAGAGCGGCGCGGCCGCCTGCGGGACGACGTTCCAGCGCGAGGTGCTCCCCGGATCCGGCGGGCGCGTCTTCAAGAAGACCGGCATCCCGGTGACGGGCGGGCAGACCTACTGCCTGTCCGGCTGGGTGAGGTGGGGGCGCACCGGCGCGGCGCCGGCGCTGATCCAGCCGTTCCTTGGCATCAACCTCTCGGACGCCGCCGGCGCGGCGGGGGCGGAGCACTGGCTGATCGGCGTAGGCAGCTATTCGACGAACTACCCCGCGCCCAACGACACCACGACCAACGTCGACATCACGCCGGCGATGGAGCACGTGTGGCAGTGGCTGGGCAAGACCTTCGTCGTCGAGGCGGGGGCGACCCACGTGGTCATCAAGAACGAGAGCTTCGCGTGTCCCGGCTGCCAGGCGGCGCTCGGCTACGCCGATTTCGACGATCTGACGCTCACCGAGGGCGCGTGCCCCGCGGCGCCGCCGCCGCCCGCCGTCGTGCACGGCGCGTGCGCGGCCCCGGCAGCGGTGTGCTCCGCGACGCTGGGGTGTGTGGAGTGCGTGGATGACACGACGTGCGGCGCGCCGACCCCCCAGTGCGACGTCGCCCGCGGCACGTGCGTGGCGTGTGTCGACGACGGCGGCTGCGCGGCGCCGACGCCCGCGTGCGACACCGCGGCCCAGGTGTGCGTCGCGTGCGTCGACGACACGAGCTGCAGCGGCGCGACGCCCGCGTGCGACACCGCGACGAAGACGTGCGTCGGCTGCGTCGACTCGGGCGACTGCGGCGGCGCGACGCCCGCGTGCGACACCGCGACGAAGACGTGCGTCGCGTGCGTCGACGACACCACCTGCGGCGGGGCCGCGCCCCTCTGCAACACCGCCACGCACGTGTGCGTCGGGTGCCTCGACGACACCACGTGCTCGTCGCCCACGCCCGCGTGTGATCCCGGGACGAACACCTGCGTCGGGTGCGTCGACGCCGGCGACTGCGTGTCGCCGACGCCCGCGTGCGACACGGCCGCGCACATGTGCGTCGCGTGCGTGTCGAACGGCGACTGCAGCGGCGCGACGCCGGCGTGCGACACGGCCGCGCACGTGTGCGTCGCGTGCACGATCGACGCCGACTGCGTCGATCCGTCGGCGCCCGTCTGCGACGCGGGCACGCACGTGTGCGTGATGGGCGGAGCAGGCGGTGCAGGTGGCGCAGGCGGCGCCGGCGGCGCCGGCGGAGACAGCGGCGCGGGTGGCGCGGGCGGTGACAGCGGCGCTGGCGGAGCGGGCGGTGACAGCGGCGCTGGCGGCGCGGGTGGTGACAGCGGCGCTGGCGGAGCGGGCGCGTCAGGAGCCGCGGGCGCCGGCGCAGCTGGAGCGGGCGGTGGCGCGAGCGGGGCCGCGGGCGCGTCGGGCACCGGTGGCGCCGGTGCGAGCGGCGCCTCCGGTTTCGCTGGCAAGTCGGGCGCCGCGGGTGCGGCGGGGAGTTCTGGCGCGGCTGGCAAGTCGGGCGCCGCAGGTGCAGCGGGCAGCTCGGGCGCGGCCGGCAAGTCGGGCGCGGCGGGCGCAGCTGGCAAGTCGGGCGCGGCGGGCGCGGCCGGCAAGTCGGGCGCGGCGGGCGCAGCTGGCAAGTCGGGCGCCGCGGGCGCGGGTGGGGCGTCAGGCGCCGCTGGCAAGTCGGGCGTCGCCGGAGCCGCTGGCAAGTCCGGCGCGGCTGGCATGTCGGGCGCTGCCGGAGCGGCCGGGAAGGCGGGCGGTGCGACCGGCGGAAAGGCGGGGGCGACCTCGATCGGCAACGCCGCCGGCGCTGCTCCGAGCTCGAACGCCGCCGACGGGAGCGACTCGGAGCTGGAGGGCGGCTGCGGCTGCTCGACCAGCGGAGACACCAACGGCGCGGTGGCCTCGATGCTCGCGGCCCTGGGCGTGCTGCTCCGCCGCCGTCGCCGCAGCTGAGCCGAGCAGCGCTCGCTCCACGGTCGATGGAGCGAGCGTGAGGCTCGTGATGTGACGCGGGCGCCGCGCGAGGAGCGCGGCGCCCGTTGCTGGTTCGCTCGGCGACGCTCAGTCGGCGCAGCAGAGCACGCCGCCGCCGGTCGCGACGGGGTGCGTGATCACCGCCTGCTCCGTCGTGCCGCCGGCGCCGCCGTCGTTGCACTCGAAGCCCTGCGCGGAGATCGCGCCGCAGACGTTGTAGCTGAAGACGTTCAGCGGCGAGCAGCCGACGATGTTCGTCTGGCCCGCGGTGCCGCACCCGAACACGTCGTTCTGCCCGTTGCTGCCGCACTGCGCGCTGCCCGGCCCGGACTGGCGGGTCGCGAAGAAGGTGTCCGCCGGGAACGCCGCGATCGACGCCGCGCAGGTGCCGACGAGGTTCGCCTGGACGTCGGCGGCCGAGGAGCACACGTGCCAGCCCACCTCGCAGAGATCGAGCGCGTTGCAGCCGACGCCCGTCGCCAAGGCGCCGTCGTCGCCGCCCTGCCGGTTGCACGCCGGCGCCGTCACCGTGGCGTCGAGGCCGGGGATCTGCCAGCCGCCGCCGCAGGCCGCGATGCGCGGGTAGGTGGACACGTCAGTGAGTCCCTCGCGCTCGCCGTCCGCGCAGCCGAAGCGCGCGACGCAGGTCTTCGTGCTGGCGTCGCACGCCGCCGTGGAGCAGTCGCCGTCGACGAGGCACTTCTGGCCGAGCGTGCACTTCGCGCAGGTGCCGCCGCCGCAGTCGACGTCGGTCTCGGCGCCGTTCTGGACGACGTCGGTGCATGCTGGCGCCTGGCACACGTTGCCGGTGCACACGCCGGAGACGCAGTCCGCGGGGACGCCGCACGTCGTGCCGTCGAGGCACTTGCCGCAGGTGCCGCCGCCGCAGTCGACGTCGGTCTCGGCGCCGTTCGTCGTCTGGTCGGTGCAGTCGGGCGCGACGCACACGCCGTTGTCACACACGCCAGAGGTGCAGTCGCTCGGCGATCCGCAGGTCTTCGTGTCGGCGCACTGCGGGCAGACGCCGCCGCCGCAGTCGACGTCGGTCTCCGCGCCGTTCTTCGTCAGATCGGCGCAGGTCGGCGCCGCGCACGCGCCGGCGTCGCACACGCCGGAGTCACAGTCGCCGGGGTTGACACACTGCTGGCCGGTCGTGCACGGGCCGCAGGTGCCGCCGCCGCAGTCGACGTCGGTCTCGGCGCCGTTCTTCGTCAGATCGAGGCAGGTCGGCGCCGCGCACACGCCCGCGTCGCACACGCCGGACGCGCAGTCACTGTTCTGGCCACAGCCTCCGCCGGTGGGGCAGGGGTTGCAGGTGCCGCCGCCGCAGTCGACGCCGGTCTCGGCGCCGTTCTTCGTCGAGTCGTTGCACGACGGCGCGGCGCACGTGCCCGCGTCACAGACCCCGGACTCACAGTCGGCGCCGACGGCGCACGTCTTCGTGTCGGCGCACTTGGGGCAGGTGCCGCCGCCGCAGTCGACGTCGGTCTCGGTGCCGTTCTTGACGACGTCGTTGCACGTCGCGGCCGCGCACGTGTTGCCCGAGCAGACCCCGGAGACGCAGTCGCTCGGATCGGCGCAGCCCAGCGTGTCGGCGCACTTGGGGCAGGTGCCGCCGCCGCAGTCGACGTCGGTCTCGGCGCCGTTCTTGGTCTGGTCGCTGCAACCGGGCTGGGTGCAGACGCCGCCGCTGCAGTTGCCGGACGCGCAGTCGCCGTTGATCATGCACTTCTTGCCGTTCGCGCAGCCGTTGCAAGCGCCGCCGCCGCCGCAGTCGACGTCGGTCTCTCCGCCGTTCTGGGTGGCGTCCGTGCAGCTCGCCGCCGCGCACTTGCCCTGCGTGCAGACGCCGGAGAGGCAGTCGGAGGGGAATCCACAACTCTTGCCCGTCGCGCACTTGGGGCAGGTGTTGCCGCAGTCGACGTCGGTCTCGGTGCCGTTGTGGACCTGGTCGGAGCAGGTCGCCGCCGCGCCGCCCTGGCCCGCCTGTCCGGCCTGACCCGCGCCGCCCTTGCCCGCCTGCCCGGCCTGACCCGCACCGCCCTGACCAGCCTGGCCTGCGCCGCCCTTGCCGGCTTGCCCTGCCTGTCCAGCCTGACCTGCGCCGCCCTTGCCGGCCTGCCCAGCCTGACCCGCGCCGCCCTTGCCGGCCTGCCCAGCCTGACCCGCGCCGCCCTTGCCGGCCTGTCCCGCCTGACCTGCGCCGCCCTTGCCAGCTTGACCCGCGCCGCCCTTGCCGGCCTGACCCGCCTGACCCGCGCCGCCCTTGCCGGCCTGACCTGCCTGGCCCGCGCCGCCCTTGCCCGCCTGTCCACCGCCGCCCTGGGCAGCGCCCGCCTGGCCCGCGCCTCCCTTGCCGGCGGTGCCGGTGCCGGCGCCGGCAGCGCCCGCCGACGGGGAGGGGGTCACCTGGGTCTCGAGCTCGCCGCCCGAGCAGGCGGCGAAGAGGGCAAGTGAGGAAAGTGAAATGAGGAGGAGAGACGTCTTCATGGTGCGGACCCTAGCCGATGTCATCGCGCTCCGGAA
>JADLFU010000151.1 GCA_020849655.1 Polyangiaceae bacterium
GGACGTGCGCGGCGGTCGACGGCTACGCGACGACGCGTCGAACCTCGCGGGCTCCCTCGCGTACCGGTCGACAGAGAGCTCCGACCGCGTCGGTGAGCTGGCTGCGCGCCGCAGCCCTTCTTGCCGCTTCGCTGTGCCCCACCAGCGCGTTCAAGCGCCCCGGTCGAGCCCACGAGGCAGGCCCACGAGGCGAGACCGTCGTCCCCCGTGGGCTGATGCGCGACGTGACGGTAGAGTGCGCGGCGAACCCGGATGCTCGAGGTCGGCCAGCTCTTCGACGGCAAGTACCGCATCGTGCGCGCGCTCGGCAGCGGCGGGATGGGGACCGTGTACGAGGCGGAGAACGAGCGCATCCAGCGCCGCGTCGCGGTGAAGGTGCTGCGCCGCGAGCTCGCGGCGGACGCGACGTCGGTCGCGAGGTTCCAGCAGGAGGCGGTCGTCGCGAGCCGCGTCGGCTCGCCGCACATCGTCGAGGTGATCGACGCGGGCGTGGCCGAGGGCGCGCCGTACATGGTGCTCGAGCTGCTGACGGGCGAGCCCCTGTCGTCGCGCGTGGCGCGCGAGGGCAGCCTGACGCCCGACCGCGCGCTGCCGCTCGCGCTGCAGGTGCTCGACGGCCTCGCGGCCGCGCACGCGTCGGGGGTCGTGCACCGCGATCTGAAGCCCGAGAACATCTGGGTCTGCGACAGGGGCCCGACGCCCGAGTTCGTGAAGCTGCTCGACTTCGGCGTGTGCAAGGTCGGCGGCGGCCTCGAGAACCTCCGCATGACCCGCACCGGCATGGCCATCGGCACGCCGATGTACATGGCGCCGGAGCAGGCGCGCGGCGACAAGGACGTCGACGCGCGGGTCGACGTCTACGCGGCGGGCGTCTTGCTCTACGAGCTCTTGACGGGGCGCGCGCCGTTCTCGGGCGCGTCGGTGCACGAGGTGCTGTTCGACGTCGTGCTGAAGGAGCCGCCCGATCTGCGCGAGCTCGTCCCGCACCTCGATCGCGGCCTCGTGCTGATCGTGCAGCGTGCGATGGCGAAGCGCGCCGACGATCGCTGGCCGTCCGCCGAGGCGCTCGCGGCGGCGCTGCGCGCGTGGCGCGGCGGCGCCTCCGTGGCTGCGCTGAGCCTGCCGGGCTCGAGCTCGCGACGCTCGTGGCGCGTCGACGGTGCAGGCGCGGCCGCGCAGGTCCCGCCGCGAGGGCCGGCGACGGTGCCGGTACCGGCGTTCTCGGCGGGGCCTGGGTTCGTCGACGCGCCCACGGTCGCGCACGCGCCGCCCGCCGCGACGAGCGCGTCTGGTCCGCGCGCGACGGCGCCGCCCACCGAGGTGTCTCCCGCGCACACCCCTCGCGCCGTCGCGCCGGAGATCGCGCCCTCGCCCCGCTCGCGCTCGGTCGAGGACGACGTGAGGCCGCGGTTCGCCGGCTACACCGCCCCCTCCCCCCGCGCGCCTGTCGTGGCCCTCGCGGTCGTCGGGCTCATCGCGCTGCTCGGCGCGGCCGTCGGCGGCGTGTACGCGCTGACGCGGCCGCCGCCGCCCGACGACGAGGAGGTGTCGAGCGCGAGCGCGACGGCGTCGGTCGACGAGCCGCCGCCGATGCCCAGCGCGACAGCCATCGTGTCGGCGGCGCCCAAGGCGTCGCACGCGCCGGCCCCGCTCGCGCGGCCTCGCGCGACGGCGCACGGCCCGCGCATCCGCGAGACGATGGACTTACCTGACAGGTCGCCACCCCCCGGCCCCGCTCGCCCGAGAGCCAGGGGACAGCGGCAACAGTGAATGTGGTGCGACGCCCCCCCGGCGCGCACACGCCGGGGTCTGGATCAGGGCACCTTGCCCTTGAAGGAGAGGGTCACGCTGGAGGCGGGCTGGCCGGTGCCCCCGTCCTTCCACGTCCCGGTCGCCGCCCCCGTGATCTCGCGGGTCGCAGGGTCCCAGGTCCCGGAGAGCGTGGCCGCCTCGCCGTTCGCGAGGATGGTGTGCAGCCCTGCACCCATGTTCGGCAGCGCGCAGGACATCTCCCACAGCTTGTCCGCCGCCTTGGCGTCGGCGAGGGTGAAGGAGTAGGCGCCCGCGGGCAGCTTCTCGATCTCCTTCACGACCACGTAGCAACCGCCGTTCTTGTTGTAGGTGACGACCTGGCCCGGGCAGCCGATGTTGAACTGGAGCCCGGCCTTCAGCTGGCCGAGCGCGTCGGCGGCGAGCGTGTCGGTCTGCGGCGTGCAGCGGCCCTTCAGCGGCGTCGAGCCGATGGTGGCGTCGAACTCGAAGAACTCTCCCGCCGCGCTCGTGCCGCCCGCGGCGCCTCCCGCGCCGCCCGCGGGGCTCCCCGCCGCGCCTGCGGCCGATCCCCCCGCGCCGCCCGACGAGCTGCCGCCCGACGAGCTGCCGCCCGACGAGCTGCCGGCGGCGCCGCTCGCGGGGGCGGCGTCGCTGTCCCCCGAGCCACAGCCCATGATCAGCGCTCCCGTGAACGCGCCCCACCACGCGAACGTGCGTGCATCCATGTGTCGACCTCCCTTCCTCGATCGGTGATGCCAACCGATCTCTCCCCCGCCTGTCAATGCGCGATGGCGCGGCGGCAGTTACGCCCGCGTCGCGCGTCCCCAGCGCGCGCGCAGCCGCGCCTCTGCCCAGTCGAACAGCAGCCGCTCGCTCGCGATGCCGAGCGCGACGATGACCACCATCACCGCCACCACCTGCGCCAGATCTCCGAGCTCCCTGCCGGTCTCCAGCAGGTGCCCGAGGCCGCCCGCGACGAACAGCAGCTCGGCGCCCATCAGCGACCGCCACGCGAACGCCCACGCGAGGCGCAGGCCCGTCAAGATCTCGGGGAACGCCGCCGGCAGGACCACTCTTCGGTAGAGCACGAGCCCGCGCGCGCCCATCGTCCGCGCCGCGCGCACGTACAGCGGCGGGACGTTGCGGCACGCGGCGTCGACCGAGATCGCGACGCCGAGCGCGGACCCGAGCACGATGACGAACAGGATGGCCGCGTCCGAGAGCCCGAACCACAAGAGGCCGAGCGGCAGCCAGCACACGCTCGGCAGCGCCTGCAGGCCGGTGACGACCGGTCCCAGCCCGCGCCGCACGCTGTCCGAGGCCGCGAGCGCGACGCCAAGTGAGAACCCAACTCCCACGCTGAGCGCGTAGCCGACGACGAGCCTCCGGAGGCTCACCGCGACCGCGCTCCACAACAGGCCGTCCCGGGCGCGCCGCGCGAGCACCGCCGCGACCTCCGCGGGGCCGGGGAACTCGCCGCCGAGCCTAGAGGCCGCCGCCCAAGCCGAGGCGGCGAGCAGGAGCGCCAGGATCGGCTCCCATCGTCCACGCATCGTCGGCCTCCTCTCGTTGCACGCGCGCGATCTCCTCGCGCAGCTCGCCCATCACCACCGCCGCGAGCAGGTTCGCGTTGCGGTCCGCGTCGGCGCGCGGCCGCGGCAGATCGACGTCGATGATCTTGCGGATGCGCCCCGGGCGCGTCGCCATCACGACGATGCGATCGCCGAGGCGCACCGCCTCGCGCACGTTGTGGGTCACGAACACCACTGTCTTGTGCGTCGCCTGCCACACGCGCTCGAGCTCGCCGTACAGCACGTCGCGCGTCTGCGCGTCGAGCGCCGCGAAGGGCTCGTCCATCAGCAGCGTGCCGGGATCGGAGACGAGCGCGCGGGCGAGCGCGCCCCGCTGCCGCATGCCGCCCGAGAGCGTGTGCACCGGCGCGTCCGCGAAGCGAAACAGGTGCACCATCCGCAGCACCTCGTCGACGCGGCGCTCGATCTCGGCGCGCCCGACGCCCGCGAGCTCGAGCGGGAAGGCGACGTTCCGGCGCAGGGACAGCCACGGGAACAGCGCGGAGTCCTGGAACATCACGGTCCTGTCGGGACCGGGGCCCGCGACGCGCTGGCCATCGACCGAGACGGCGCCCTCGGTGGGGGAGTCGAGGCCCGCGATGAGGTTCAAGAGGGTCGACTTGCCGCAGCCGGACGGCCCGAGCAGGCACACGAACTCGCCGGCGCGCACCTCGAGATCCACGGCCTCGACGCCCGCGCCCGGGCCGTCCGCGTGGCTCCAGCGGCGGCCGACGCCGCGGAGGCCGATGGCGGCGCCGCGCGGCGACGTCACGCCGCGAGCCCCGGGTGGACGAGGCCGTCGAGCGATCCATCGGGGAGGTAGCCGAGCGCCCTCATCCGCACGCGCAGCGCCTCGAGCGCGCGAGGCTGCGGATCGAGCGACAGATCGACGCGCGACCACGCGTCGGCGAGCACGGCCTCGGGGAGCGCCTGCCCGAGCGCCGCCGAGAGCGCGCGCCCCGCCGCCGCGCGCCCGCCGTCGGGGCTCGCCGAGAGCGCGGCCGTCTCGTCGCCGAGCAGCGCGACGAGCCGCTCGAGCGACCGCCCTCGCCTGGCGAGCGCGCGCGGCGTCGTCACGAGCAGGACGGCCGGGTAGCGACGCCCCTCCCACAGGTCTCGCTCGTCGATCGCGCGCGTCGCGCCCGCCGCGACGAGGCGGCTGGGCCACGGCTCCTGGCACCACATCGCCGCGAGATCGCCGCGCGCGAGCAGCCTCGCGGCCTCGCTCTGCGCAAGCGGCGCGACCAGCGTGTCGCCGCCGCGCTCCCGCGTCACGACCCCGCCGCTCAGGAGCCACGCGCGCAGCGCCACGTCGGGCATCGACCCGATCTGGGACGCGGACACCGCGCGCCCGGCGACGTCCGACGGGCGCGTGACGGCGAGCCCCGCGCGCGCGACGAGCGACGCGCCCCCCGACGAGGCCCCCGAGAGCACGACGACGCCGCCGCGCCGCGTGAAGGTGCCGAGCACCGCGGACGCACCGAGGAACCCCGCGTCGATCGCGCCCGCGCGCAGCGCCTCCATCACCGCGGGCCCCGCCAGGAACGGCGTCGCCGTCGCGCCGTCGAGCGCCCGCTGCCACCGCCCCGACGTCGCGCCGACGAGCGGCTGCGCCTGCAGCAGCGTCGGGCAGTAGCCGAACGCGAGCGGCCGCTCGTCGTCCCGGCGCGCGCACGAGAGCGCGGCGAGCGACAGGCCTGCGACGACCGCCCGCCGCGCGATCTTCACGCGCGCCCGCTCGCGCCGTACGCGATGATGTCGAGGCACCGCGCCTCGCGCGCGCCGCGGTTCTCGTAGCCGTGGGGGAGGTCCGCCCGGAAGAAGATGGTGTCGCCGGGCATCAGATCGTGCGCCTCGTCGGCCACCGTCACGCGCAGGGCGCCCGTCAAGAGCACGACCGTCTCGCTCGTGCCCGCGCCGTGGGCCTCCGCGCGCACCCTGCCGCGCGGCGCGAACCTGAGCTCGTACACCTCCACGCCGGGCGTCGCGCCCGCCGGCGACAGGAGGCGGCTCTCCATCCGCCCGTCGGCGCTGCGGAGCGGCTGCGCGTCGCCCGCGCGCAGCACGTGGGCCTTGCCGACGTCCTCGACGCCGAGCAGCGCCTGGAAGGGCACGCCGAGGCCGACCGCGATCTTCCACAGCACGGCGAGCGTCGGGTTCGTCTTCGCGCTCTCGACCTGGGAGAGCGCCGCGCGCGACACGCCGCTCGCCTGCGCCAGCTGGTCGAGCGAGAGGCGGCGCTCCTTGCGGAGCCGGCGCAGCGTGTCGGCCACGCGGCGCGCGAGATTGGCCGCGCCGACGTCGTCGCCCGCGTCTGCGTGCGGCGCGCGGGCGAGGGCTGCGCTGTTCCCCTTTGACATGGTGCGCTTTCCATTATACTGAAGTCTCGTTCGCTGCAAGAGAGGCCGTCGACCGACAGCGCGGCGAGGGAGACCCCCATGACCTAGTACCGCGCGCCCGAAGTTCGTAGGGGGTCGCGGCAGGGTGGTCCCTGCGCGATCCCGCGGGGTCGCGGCGAACAGGACGACGAGGCGCGCCGCGCACCTCGCCGGCGACGCGCCGGCGTACCGACGCCGACCACAGCGACGCGCGCCGCCGCCTACTCGATCGGCTCGAGCACCCACGGAAAGCCGGTCACGACGGCCTCGAGGAGGTGCTCGATCTGCCCACGCAGCGGGGTCGGCTCCCAGCCGCCGCGGTGGGTGGCCACCTCGACGGTCCAGATGTGTGCGCCGTGGCGGCGGAATCGGACGTGGCTGACCCGATCGTCCTCCGGTCCGGACTCGACCACGAGCAACGTGCTGTGGCGTCGAACACGCAGGTGGGCGAGCCCCCGCCGGGTGAGGAGGTCCTGCAGCGAGACGGCCTGGAGCTCGTCGGCGATGTGCTTGGGCATGGTCAGGCGGCGCACGGTTGCCGAGGCAGCCGAGGCACGAAGTCTCCGCGAAAGCGCCAGCGAAACGGGCGTCGCTCGACAGCGTTCCACCCGGCGATGTAGTCCATCACCGCAGCCTCGATCTCCGCGGGCGAAGCGAACGATCCGTGTCGGAGCACGCGGCGCTGCAGGATGCTGGACCAGATCTCGATCTGGTTCACCCACGACGCGTGCAGCGGCGTGTGCACAAAGTGAAAGCGCCCGCCGTGCCGCGCGTTGAACGCCTCGATCCTGGGGCCCTTGTGGACATTGAGGTTGTCCCAGATGATGTACACATCCCCGGTGGGATGCCGCTCCGCCAGCGCCTCCAGGAAGCGCTCCAGTCCCTCCGCCGTGCGGCTCCAGCACCGCCCGAACACCTCGCCCGTCTGGGTGTTGAAAGCAGCGATCAGCGTCTGCGTCCCGTTGCGCTGGTACTCGTACTCACGCCGAAGCTGCCC
>JADLFU010000152.1 GCA_020849655.1 Polyangiaceae bacterium
CGACGGCGTTCGCGTCGAGCGCGACGACGTCGACCCCGTGGCCACCGCCGTCAAGCGGCAGAGGAAGACCAAGAAGCACCCCGAGGAGGTCGCCGCTTGATCAGCGCCCGATCCACAACTCTTGACGGTCCGTGGGCGATCGGGCGCGTGGGGCGGGAATTCTTCGTGCCATGAGGCATCGCTCGGCGTTCTCCCATGCACGCACCGACGCGGGGAGATGCTGTTCACGCAGCGCTTGCGCCGGTTCGAGAACGACAGCACGAACACGCAGCGCATGTGCGCGAAGCCCGAGCACGAGCAGCTTCTCCGGGCCACGTTCGGCCCTCCACGCCTTCACGCGCCGCTGCAGCGTGCTCCGCTGCCCGTCCTCGTACCGCCCCGGGTGCTCGGCCTCGGGTGAAACCGTGTCGACGTGGTACGGCCACGCCGGCGCGCGGTTTCAGGCCGGCCCCAATTCCGCCTCGAACTCCGACCCTCGCGGCTTCGGCTCCCGAGACCCATGCTCGGCCCCCGGACGGCGCCGCGCGCGGCCGCCGCCACGCCTTGGAGGGCGCCGTTCACTCGTGTAGAACGGCGGTGTGCGTCTCTCCGCCTCTCGCGCGCTCGGCGCCGCGATCCTGCTCGCTTCCTTCGTCAGCCCGGCGCGCGCCGACAACCGCGACACCGAGGGCGCGGCCGCGGTGCCCCCGTCGGCGCCGGCCCCCGCGGCGCCCGCGCCCGCCCCGCTGCCTCCCAATCCTCCTCCGCGGTCAGCGTCCGAGCCGCCGCGCACACGCTCCCCGAACGCGCCGGGGTTCACCTTCTCGCTCGGCGGCGACTACACGTTCTGGACCCCGAGCTTCGGCCAGGGGATGGACCAGTACTCGCGCGCCGCGCACGGGGACATCGCCGTGAAGGACGACGCGAAGCTGCTCTCGGCGGTCGAGGTCCGCGCGTTCAACCTCGCGGGCCTCACGCTGCGCGTCGGCTACGCGACCGACAAGTTCCAGAAGTTCTTCGCCTTCGGCGGCCCAGACGACCTCGAGAAGTCCGACGCGCCGGTGAGCCGGGTGTTCAACGGCAGCGCGCGCTTCAGGATGGGGTCGGCAACCTTCCTCGACGCGAGCGTCGCGCTGTCTCGCTTCGAGGCCGAGGCCACGCAGACGCTGCCCGGCGCGGCGACCGCGCGCACCTACCTGCCGGCGAGCGGCGATCCGGTCACGCTGTCGAACGGCCAGAAGCTGAAGTGGTTCTCGGCGTCTCGCGACATCCTCGCAGACATCGGCTTCGGCAGCGGCGAGGGCATGGTCTTCCTGCTCGGGTACCGCAACGTCGCCACCACCTCGCCCAACCTCCTCATCGCCGACGGCGGCGGCGCGACCCTCGCGGGCACCAACAACCGCTGCTCGGCGCTGCACCTCGGGCTCGAGGGCCGCAACGCGGCGAGCGTCGACGGGTTCCAGCTCACGCGGCTCGGCGCCAGCGTCACCTACGGAAAGGGCAGCATCGACTCGCCCTACTTCGACGGCATCCCGACCTCGTGCTTCGGCTACGACGCCGGGATCGCGTTCGGGTACCGCACGAGCCTCGCCACGATCGAGCTGGGGTTCCGCTTCACGCAGCTGTCGCAGAGCACCGGCGACTCGGGCGAGAGCGTGAACTACAAGAAGGCGCTGACGCCGGGCGGCGCCATCCCGACGGGCAGCGTGAACTTCCACGCGTCGCACGCGGAGACGTTCTACGGGCCGTACCTCCGGGTCGGCCTGGGACTGTTAGGTAAGTTCGACGTGCGGCGACACTCGCTGTCGTCGCAGGCGTAGCCGGGGGGGCAGCTCGACTTGTCGACCGCGCACGAGAGCGTGCAGTATTTCTCGGCCGGGATCCCCCCGTAGGCGCGGTCGGCGCAGATCCCGCCGCCGCAGTTGTTGCTCTTGCACGGTGTCCCGACGGGCAGCGAGCAGTAGCCGATGCTGCACGCGCGGTACGCGGGGCACGGGTTGCCGGTGCCGCAGGCGAGCGTGCAGGTGCCCGCGTAGCACGCGCCGGCGCCGCAGTCGCTGTCCTGCTCGCACTTCGAGACGCCGGCGGGGAGCGGCTCGACGTCGAAGTCACCGAGCACCTGCAGGCAGCCGGTGGCGCCGAGGGTGACGAGCGAGAGGGTCCAGCCGAGCGCGCGTCGTCCCCAGCGCATCAGAACCTCCCGTCCAGCGTGAGCCCCGAGGGCCCGACGCGCACGGCGGTCTTCGGGGCGGGATCGCTCGCGGTGGCGTTGATCGCGATCCCGCCGCCGATCAGCAGCGCGCCGGCGACGAAGCCGTACGTCGAGATCTTCGCGACGGTGCGGTACGACCTCACGCTGCCCTCTTTCTCGTTGGGGCACGTGCGGTCGGGGCAGCTCGACTTGAGCGACGCGCCCATGATCCACGCGGTCATGCCGGTGGAGAGCCCGGTCACGAGGCCGACCGAGCCGAGCACGATGCTCGTGTTGCCGAGGGCGGTGCCGACGCGCGGGGGCGGGCCGGGCTCGGTCACGACGACCGTGGCGCGCGGCGTGCCGACGAGCGCGACGCCGCCGGGCGCCGCCTCGGGCGAGCCGCGGTCGACCGGCGCGAGCTCGACACGCAGGTACGCGCTGCAGCCCTCCGGCGGGCTCGCGTCGGCGCCCGTCGCCCGCGTGCACGCGTCGCGCTCGCCGTCCTTCGACAGCACCTCCTCGGCCGACTCGCGCCCCGCGCCCGCGCTCGCGCCGAGCAGGCCGATCCCGCCGCTCACCGCGCTGCTCCCGCCGGACGTGAAGGCGAACGCCCCCGCGGTGATCCCGGTGATCACGTGCGTCGCGCGCGCGCAGTCTCCGCTCAACCTTGCGCGCGTCGCGCTCCCCTCGGGGGCGTCCCACGAGCCGACGACGAACATGTCGGCCGTCAGCCTGCCCGACGACTTCAGCTTCGCCTCGAGCTCGATCGCGTGCACGGGCAGGGTCGCGTACAGCTCGTCGCGGCTCGTCAGCGACACCACGTCGCGCTTCGGCGTCACCGCCACGTAGCGGTACGCGCCCCCGCCGTGGCACTGCCGGAGGACCTCCATCTCGCGACCGAGGAACCTCACCGCGACGACGCCCGCCTTCGACTGCGCCTCGAGCGCCGCGCGGTCAGGCGACGGCCACTCGACGATCAGCGGCCGGAGCGGGCTCTTCGCGACGTGGCCCTTCTCCTGGTCCCGCGGCGTCCACTCGGGCGACCTCGCGCGCTCGGGCGGCACGGCGGCGCCGCCGCAGGCGACGAGCGCGATCGCGCCGACGGCAGCGAGCAGCGTGGAGCGCGAGATCACAGCGACGGGGTCACTCCGAGCTCGGTGAGCAAGTGGTCGGCGCCGTCGACCGCGTCCATCACCCAGAGCATGTAGCGGACGTCCACGTGGATGCTCCTGGTCAGGCTTGGGACGAACACCCAGTCGGACGCCATCGCCTCGTAGTTCCCGTCGAACACGAGGCCGACCAGCTCGCCTCGCGCGTTCAGCGTGGCCGAGCCTGAGTTGCCGCCCGTGATGTGCAGATCGGCCAGGAAATCCACCGGGACGTCGCCGAGGCGCCCGTCGACGTACGGCCCGAGGCGCTTCTTCGCGGCGGCGTCGAGCAGCGCCTGCGGCGCGACGAAGGGATCCTTCCCGGTGTGCTTCGCGACGACCTCGGACAGCGTCGAGAACGGCCGGAACACCGGCGCGTCGGGCGTGGGCCGGTACCCGCGCACGGTGCCGTACGTCAGCCGCAGGGTGGCGTTCGCGTCCGGGGAGAGCGGCACCGGCGACGCCTTCTTCATCGCCTCGACGTACGCGGGGCGCACGAGCGCGAGCGCGCCCTCGAGGCTCTCCTTGCGCGCCTCCTGCTCCCGGACGAGGGCGCGGGCGCGCAGGGCGAGCTGGATCAGCGGATCGCGCGACGCCCGCAGCGAGGCGGTGGTCGCCTTGTCGAAGGCCTCGACGCGCGCCTTCTCGTCGGCCAGCGAGGGCTTGTCGAACAGCTTCATGGAGGCCTTCGCGATCGACTCGGGGGTCGCGTGCGCGCCGCCGACCCACGCGACCAGCTCGCTCCGCTCGGCCTCGGGGACCGTGAGCGCCTCGCCGAGCACCGACGCGAACAGCTCGCGGTCGAGCGTGCGGTGGAGCTGTCGGCTCATCGTGACGAGCCACTGTCGCGTGCGCCTCCAGTTGCGCTGCTGGAAGTCGGGCTCGCGCTCGGCGTCCGGCTTCGGGCGCTCCTCGGCCATCCGCACGATGGTCATCGCCGCGCCGAAGAGGTGCGAGAACCGCGAGAGCTCGCCGAGCGTCGCGTCCTTCTCGCGGGTCTTCTCCGCGCCGAGCAGGAGCTCTCGCTGCCGCGCTAGCGCCGGGCCGTACGCGGCCTTGCGGCCCGGGTCGGCGTCGATCCACGCGAGCAGCTCGCGCTCCTGGCGCTCACGCTGCTCGAGCAGCCCGCCCTTGACGAGGCCGTCGAGCTGCCCCCGCGAGTTCGTGAGGTAGTTCGCGAGGCCGCGGTTCAGCGGCTCCGCCTTCAGCGCGAGCTCCTTGTCCGACGACAGGCTCGCGATCAGCTTCAGCCAGTGATCGAACGTGCGGATCCGCCGCGGGTACGCCCACTCCACCGCCTCGCGCACCTCGCGCGCGGTCTTCCAGCGGCTCGTGCGGCCCGGGTAGCCGGCGACCACGACGAAATCGCCTGCCCCGAGCGGCGTCGTCGCGAGCTTGAGCGCGTGCCTCGGCTTGTAAGGTACGTTGTCTTTCGAGTAGTCGGCGGGCTTGCCGTCCGGGCCGACGTAGGCGCGGTAGAACGAGAAGTCGCCGGTGTGCCGCGGCCACCGCCAGTTGTCGATCTCGCCGCCGTAGTTGCCGATGCCGGCGGCGGGCGCGTACACGAGCCGCACGTCGCGCAGCTCGAGCTGCTCGATCTGGAAGTAGCTCGCGCCCTCGAAGTACCTGGCGACCGTGCACCGGACCTCGGGGCGACCGGCCTCGCACGCGGCGACGAGGTCCTTCTGGCGCTGCTCCATCTTCTTGTAGCGCGAGCGGTCGTCCTTCTCGGCGTCGACGCCCGCCAGCACCTTCGCGGTGACCTCGGTGATCGCCTGCGTGACGAACACGCGCGCCGCGGGGCCGGCCGAGCGCTCGTCGGCGCGGGTCTTCGCGAGGTAGCCGTGCTCGATGAGGTTCTGCTCGGGCGTGCTGTTGTACTGGAGCGCCCCCTGCACGCAGTGGTGGTTGGTGACGACCAGCCCCTCGGGCGACACGAACGACGCCGAGCACCCGCCCAGGAACACGATGGCGCCGAGCACCGACGACATCGGATCGGTGAGCTTGGAAGGATCGTCGACGCCGAGGCGCCGCAGCGTCTCGGTCTGCGCCTTCAGCTGCTCGGGCATCCACATGCCGCCCGGGTTCTCGAACACCGGCGCGGGGGGCGGAGGGACGGGCGACGCCGCGGCGCTCGCCGAGGTCGACGCGACGGGGGCAGCGAGGGGCGGCCGGGCAGGCTCGGGCGGGGTCGACGCGCACCCGGCGACCAGCGCGAGGAGCGCACAAAACGAGACGGGCGACCGCATGGGTCGCCCGTCTACCGCGATCGCGAGGGGTTGGTAAGACCTGCTCGCCGCGCGCGAGCCGGCAGAGCGCGTTGTGGTCCTCGATGAGGAAGTACTCGGACACGATCGCGAGCCCGAAGATCGCGAGCAGGAGCACCGTCGTCGAGTTGTCGCCGCGCTGCACGCCGGCGGCCTTGAAGGCGGCCGCGTACTTCTGCGAGTTGCGGTACATGACGAAGAACGACCACGGGCAGAAGAGGAAGGAGATCAACAGGTCCATGCCCGGGTTCAGCGAGGCGTCGCCCGTCGCCTGGCGCAGCTCGTCCGTCATCTGGTAGCGGACGACCATGCCGTAGATGCCGCACGTCACCAGCGTCAGCAACAGCACCATGCCGAAGCTGCGATCCTTCAGGACCTGCGCGGCGCCGGGCGCGAGGCCTCCGCCCCCGCCTCCCATGGGCGCCGGCGGACCGCCGCCGGGGGGCGGGCCGTAGCCACCTCCGCCGGGGGGCGGGCCGTAGCCACCTCCGCCGGGGGGCGGGCCGTAGCCGCCAGGTTGGGGAGGACCACCATAACCACCACCGGGGGGAGGACCGTAGCCGCCTTGCATCCGGCCAAGGTACGCGAGCGTTTCGTGGGGTTGCACCTGAATTCGACACGCCCCCTCGCGCTGTGGGTGTTGCCAGGTTTCACCCACCCGTGATCACCATGTCATACCTTTCTGGGCGGTTCGGGTTGACAGGCCCCCCCTCCGCGTGGTCGGCTGCGCGTCGCCCGCCCGCCTGGGGGCGCCCTGAAGTCCGCGATGCGTAACCGAATTCTCGCCACCGCCTCGACGCTCGGCCTGCTGCTGAACGGCCTCGTGCTCGCGAGGGCGGGGGTGTTCGCAGGGCCGATCGCCAGCGCAGGCAAGGTCGTCACGGTCGCGGGGAACGTCGCCGCGGTGATGATGGTCCCGCGCACCGCGACCGCCGCGACCGCGTCGCTCCACGCCGAGCTCGCCCCCGAGGGCGAGACGGTGGTCGCCGCGCACGAGCCGACGGTGATGCCCATCCCGAACCAGACCCCGGCGCCCGGCGCGGGGACGCGGGTGCTCGAGGCGACCGGCGGGAGCTGCCCGGCGGGCATGGTCTTCGTCGAGGGCGACTACTGTCCGGACGTCCGGCACGAGTGCAAGCACTGGCTCGAGGAGACGGGAAAGTTCGCGTACTTCCGGTGCGAGGAGTACACGAAGGCCACCTGTCTCTCGAAGGAGCGCCAGCACAAGCGCTTCTGCATCGACCGCGACGAGTACGTGCCGAAGGGCGAGAAGCTCCCGGTGTCGCACCAGTCGTGGACGCACGCGACCCGCACGTGCGAGGCCGAGGGCAAGAGGGTCTGCCGCGAGAGCGAGTGGCAGTTCGCGTGTGAAGGCGAGGAGATGCGCCCGTATCCCTACGGCTGGCGCCGAGACCCGGACGCCTGCAACGCAGACCTCACCGACATCTACCGCCCCGACGGCAAGCTCCGCGATCTGCGCGTCGGATCGGACGACAAGCCCCGGTGTGTCAGCCCGTTCGGCGTCCACAACCTGACGGGCAACCTCGAGGAGTGGACGACCATCGACGTGTCCGCGGACACCGCCGCCCCGCGCCCGGCGATGAAGGGCGCGTACTGGCAGCCGAGCCGCAACCACTGCCGCGCCGCGCAGACGGCCCACGATCGCTTCTACAAGGGCACCGAGACGGGCTTCCGCTGCTGCTCCGACGTCGAGTAGGCTCTCGGGGATGAGACCCCTCGCGCTGTGGCTCGCCTGTTCCTGGGTCATCGCGTGCAGCGTCCCTGCACCCGGGACGGATGACGACGGCACCGACGGCTCGGCCGGCGCTCCGAGCGGGAGCGCAGGGGCATCTGGAGCCGCGACCGCGGGCAAGGCCGGAGCCTCGTCGGGCCAGGGGGGCGCGCACGTCGGCGGAGCGGGCCAGGGCGGCGCGAGCCAGGCGGGCTCGGGAGGCGATCCTTTCGGCGGGGGAGGGGCGGCCGGCGTGGCCGGATCGGCGCAAGGGGCGCAGGGAGGCGCAGCGCAGGTCTGCACACCTGGTCAGCAGATCGGCTGCCCGTGCCCCGGCGGCGTCCAGGGAGCGCAGGCGTGCAACCCGAGCGGGACCGGCTACGAGCCGTGTGACTGCCCGTCACCTGCGGCGGGCGCCGGGGGCACCTCCGCGGGGGGCTCGAGCGCGGCCGGCGCAGCGGGCTCGCCGAGCGGCGCCGGGGGCGGGAAGCCCGTCGATCCGGCAGGGGATGCGGACGCCTGTCCGGGCGCGACGGTCGACTTCGCGGCGGGCTCGATCGTCCTCGGCGGGACGACCCAGGGCGCGAAGGGCGACTATGATCCCCCAGGGTGCGCCAGCGCCGCGAGCACCGACGTCGTGTACACGTTCGTGGCGCCGAAGGCGGGCACGGTGACGGCCACGGTCACGCCCGTCGGCTTCGACGCGGTCGTCTACTGGTCGACGTCGAGCTGCTCCGGCGCCGCGCCGAAGGCATGCTCCGCCAGCAAGGGCGGCTACGGCGAGCCCGAGAGCATCCAGTTCCCCGTCTCCGCCGGGGCGTCGTACTGGGTGTTCGTCGACGGGTGGACGTCAGGGTTCGCCGGGGCCTTCACCCTGTCGCTGTCGTACTGATCGGCGCATCACTTGATCTGCCGGATGGCGCGCCGGCGCCTGTCCGCGCGCCTGTCGCCGGCGAGCGTGAGCCGCTCTCTCACCGCTGGCGGCATCGGGACGGCGTCGAGCTCCAGGAGCGAGAGGGCCTCGGTGAGGATCGCGACGCGCTCGACGGGCAAGAGCGCGGCGTCGACGAGCAGGAGGGCGGCGCCGTCGACGAAGCAGAGCCCGCCGCGGCGATCGACGTCCGGGAAGCTCCGCGGATCGAAGGGCTCGCAGCGCACGCGCACGCCCGCGCGCGCGGCGACTTCCATCAGGGCACGCTCGAGCGACGCGGGCTCCACGCGGGCGACAAGATAGCTTGGATCCGCCCGTCGAGGCGTGCTAACGACCGCGAAGGAGCCGTGGCTTGAGCCAGACCCCGTCGTTTCCGCTCTGTACGCTGCGCGTGGCGTCGTCGCCCGCGCGCGTCTCGAGCGAGCGCGCGGGGGCTCGCCGGGCAGGCTCTGTGGCACTCATCTGCCGTGACGGGAGCGTGGCCGCTTCGGCCGCTCGTGACGGCGCAGAGGGCGGGCCGCACGCCCGCTCGACCGACTCAGAGGATTTTCATGACTTTCACAGAAGCCGCGGCGGAGGTCCTCCGCCTCGTGGGCAAGCCCCTCCATTACAAGGACATCACCGAGATCGCGATCCAGCGGAACCTCCTCTCGCACGTCGGCAAGAGCCCCGAGGTGACGATGGGAGCGCGGCTCGCGGCGCTGCTGAAGAAGACGCCGAAGGAGAACCCGCTCGTCCGCACGAAGCCCGGTGTGTTCGCCCTGCGCGCGTGGGAGGAGTCGGGACCGCCCGGGCCCGCGCCCGACGCCGATCCCAACGTGAAGGCCGTCGCTGACACCGCCGAGACGCGCGCCGCCGAGGGCGGGCCGGAGCCCGACGCCGACGACGAGCCCCTGATCGATCCTGCGCCCGCGCCTCGCGCGCAGCAGGCCGCAGAAGAGGACGACGACCGCCCTCCGCCCGCGCCCGACGAGCAGCTCCGCGCCGATCTCGCCGCGCACGCGGGGGAGGTGTTCGGCGAAGAGGAGGGCGACGATCAGCCCATCCTCGGCGGCGCCGACGAGCCGGAGGCCGGAGGGGGCGGGCGTCGTCGCCGCCGCCGTCGGCGCCGTGGAGAGGGTGGGGCGGCCGCACCGGAGAGCGACGGTCTCCCCGGTTACACGGTGACTCCAGCCTTCGTCGAGGGCGCGGAGCCGAGCGACGCCGCAGAGGCGCCCGCCGCGGAGGCCCGCCGTGACGAGCGCCGGCGTGACCGCGACGACCGCCCCGCGCAGGAGCTCGACGACGTCGCCGGCAAGGATCTCGCCGAGCTGACGGCGTGGCTGCTCGGCGGCTTCGACCGCAACGGCGGGCCGGTGGGGCTCCGCGCCCTCGCCGACGCGTCCCTCCGTCGCGGCAAGCTCACCGGAGATCCCGCGCAGATCGCCTCGACGCTCGTCGCCGCGGCCCGGGCGGACAACGCGCGGAGGCTGTCCGAGGGGCGGCGCGTGCGGTTCAGGTTCTCCGGCGGGCGGATCGCGCTCACCGACTGGGCGCTCGGCGCCGAGCTGCTGAAGCTCGAGACCGACGCCATCGTCGCGGTCGAGCGCTACCGCGACGGCCTGCGGCGCGCGATGGCGAAGCGCGTGGCCGAGCTGTCGCCGAGCGGGTTCGTCGAGCTGTGCCTTTCGCTCCTCGATCGCCTCGGGGTGCAGCAGCTGAAGCCCGTCCGCCGGCCCGGAGGCGCCAACGGAGAGGCGCATTTCACCGGCGTGTCGCGCAGCGCGGGCGGCGAGGCGAGGGTCGCGGTCGTGATCCGCAAGGACGCCCGCGAGATCGGCCGCGAGCGGGTCACGGAGGCGCGCGGCTCGCTGCACCACTACGGCCCCGCCACGTCGGCCTGGCTGCTCACCGCCGGCAGCGTGCTGTCGGGGGCGCGCGAGGAGGCGGCGGTCACGGGGGCGGCGCCGGTCGCGCTGCTCGACGGCGCGGGCATCGCGCGCGCGTGCGAGGAGCACGGCGTCGGCGTCGTGAAGACCACGCTGTCCCTGGCGCTTCCGGACGCCGAGCTCTTCGAGGCGCTGAAGGGCAACTGAGTGGCCGCGTCGCGCGCGGGCGTCGCGTCGATCCTGCTCGCCGTCCTCTCGACGGCGTGCGGCGCGTCGCCGCCCGCGTCGCGCTTCCCGAGCGGTCAGGCGGCCATCGACCGGATGCGCGGCACGTTCGAGTGCCTGCGCGGCGTGCGCGGCGAGGCGAAGCTCGACCACATGGGGCGACAGGGGCGAATCCGCGGCGGGCTGATGTTCTTCGCGGTCGAGCCCGCCGCGGTGCGCTTCGACGTCGTCAGCCCGTTCGGCGTGACGCTGGCGACCCTGACGAGCGACGGCGCGCGCTTCGCGTTCAACGATCTGCGCGAAAAAAAGTTTCTGGAGGGGCCCGCCTCGGCCTGCAACATCGCGCGGCTCACGCAGGTCCCGGTGCCCGGGCACGCGCTCGTCTCGCTGCTGCGTGGAGAGGCCCCCGTGCTCGTGCATCAGCCCGAGGACACGACCGTCCGGTGGAGCGGCGGGCGGTACCTCGTCCGTGTGCCGAGCAAGCACGGCGCGGTCGAGGAGATCGCGCTCGGCGTGCACCCGGCGGACTACCACCTACCGTGGAGCGAGCAGCGCGTGCGCGTGCTGGGAGTGGAGGTGCGGCAAGAGGACGTCGTGCTCTACCGCGCCGATCTCGGCGAGCACGCGCCCATCGAGCTCGCGCAGGCGATCGTCGACGAGGACGGCATCGATCCCCCCGTCCCGCCGAGCGGCCCGCCTTGCAACGTGGAGGTGCCGCGCAAGATTCACGTCGAGGTGCCCTACACGCGCGACGACGTGCGGTTCCGCTACGACGAGGTGAGATCGAACCCTCCGCTCCCCGAGGGGCTCTTCACGCAGCCCGTGCCGGGCGGCGTCGAGCGCGTGCGCGTCGGCGCGTGCTCGGAGTGAGCCGCCGCTGCGTGGTGTAGACTGCGCGCGCGTGACCCAGTCCCCCCCGTCGAAGCTCGCCTGTCCGCACTGCGGCGGCGCGCACCGCCAGGGGATGCGCAGGTGCCCGCTCACGAACCGCGCGCTCGGCGGCGACGCGCGCCTGATCGGTCAGCTCATCGACAAGCGCTACCGCGTCGTCCGGCTGCTCGGCGATGGTCCGTTCGGCGCCGTGTACAAGGCGGAGCACGTCAACGTCGGGCGCTTCGTCGCGCTGCGCATCCTGCCGGCGGCGCTGATCGCGCAGCCGGTGGTGCTGCAACGCTTCTTTCACGAGGCCCGCCTGATGAGCTCGCTGTCGCATCGACGCCTGCAGCCGATGCTCGACGCGGGGCTCTCTCCCGAGGGGGTCGGGTACGTGGCGTACCAGTACGTGCGCGGGCGGTCGCTCGCGGCGGCGCTCGCGCTCTCGGCGCCGCTGCCGCTCGCGCACGCGTGCACGATCGTGGGCCAGGTGCTCGAGGGGCTCGAGGCCATCCACGAGTCCGGCTTCGTCCATCGCGCGCTCTCCCCCGACTCGGTGCTGCTGCAGGCGACGGCGTCGGGGCACGATCAGGCGCTGCTGACGAACTTCGGCGCCTCGGCGCTCGAGGAGCACAAGGACGCGCGCGACCGGGCGCCGGCGCCGCGGGTGTTCGTGCCGTCGATCTACGTGCCCCCCGAGCGCGCGAGGGGCCCCGGCGCGTCCGACCGGCGCGAGGACATCTTCGCGGCGGGGGTGATGCTCGCGGCGACGCTCTCGCCCGCGGGGGTGGCGCGGTGCGGCGGTGAGCTGCTCGCGCAGCGCGTGCCGCCGACGATCGAGGCCGTCGTCGCCCGCGCGACCGCGGTGAGCCCGGGCGCGCGGTTCCCCTCGGCGGCAGAGATGCGCGCGCACCTGTTGCCGTTCGGCTCGCTCGAGGAGGACGAGCTCGCCTCGGCGACGAAGACGCACATCATGGATCTCCGGGTGCTCTCTCGCCGTGAGCGCGCGCTCGCGCAGCTGCCGAGCCGCGTCAGGCTCGACGCCCCGCCGCGCGTGTCCGTCGCGCACGAGCTCGCCGCGCCCATCCTGCGGGCGCTCCGCGCGTCGCTGCCGGCCGCCGCGCAGCGAGAGCTCGACCAGCGTGTCCCCGCGCTCGCCCGCGCGTGCGCGCTCGATGCTCCCACCCCGCTCGTGCTGATGGCGGCGGCGCTCGAGGAGGCCGACGCGCTCGCCGGCGCGAACGATCGCCTGTTCTGCTCGATGGTGGGCGAGCGCGCGGCGCACGACGAGCTCGCGGGCGCGTTGATCGCGCGGCTCGGCCGCATCACCCCGGAATTCTTCTTCGATCAGGTCGGCACCGAGTGGGCGAAGGCGCTGCTCGGCGCCGCCCCGCGCGTCACGCAGATCGGTCGGGGCTACGGCAGGCTGGAGCTCCGCGACCAGGAGGAGCCGACGCTCGCGGTCTGCTCCGCATTCACCGGCGTGCTCGGCGAGACGCTGACCGTCCTCGGAGGTCGCGGCGTCGAGATCAACAAGACCTCGTGCGAGGCGGTGGGCGACCCGGCCTGCGTCTTCGCCGCGACGTGGAGCTGATCGGTCGCGTCGC
>JADLFU010000153.1 GCA_020849655.1 Polyangiaceae bacterium
AACCTGCCCACGAGGCCGGCCGCGGCGGCGTCCTCGGCGCAGATCTCGTCCGCCCGCGCCACGCCACCGAACGCGCCGTCGATGGAGCGCGAGCGGAACACGATCGCCGGTGGCCCGAGGGGTGGCGCGTCCACCTGCGCGTCGACCCCGACGTCGCTCGGCGCCGGCGCGGGTGCGTCGACGGCAGCATCGAGCCCGCCCGCGTCCAGCGCGCCCGCGTCGGGCCCCGCCCCGTACTCGAGGCGGCCGCACGCCGCGCTCGCGCCGCATCCGAGCGCCGCCATCGCGAGCACGAGCCTCGAGACCTCCGCCGCCCGGACGAGGTCGGTGGCTGCGCGCCTCGCGGATCGCGACTCGGATGCCGGCCGATGCTGCACGTGGACTCCCTCGGCGCGTCGAGCCTCGCACGAATTCGCGCGTCCCGGAGCGGCCTGCGCGAGCGCGCGCCACACCATGCCGCAGGGCGTCATCGCGCGTCATCCGACGCGCTTCCCTGGCGCGACCCGATCGTGAGAGTGTGCCGGCACATGACCGCCACCGACGACCGCGCGCCCCTCAAGGCGCGTCTCCTCCCCGATCGCGCCGAGACGGTGTTCGGCGACTACAAGAAGGCGCTCGCGAGAGACCAGGCCATCGCCGAGGCGAACCGGTGTCTCTTCTGCACCGACGCGCCCTGCGTGAAGGCCTGCCCCACGCACATCGACATCCCGCAGTTCATCCGGAAGATCGCGACGGGCAACGAGGAAGGCTCAGCCCGCACGATCTTCTCGTCGAACATCCTCGGGATGACGTGCGCGCGCGTGTGCCCCGTCGAGGTGCTCTGCGTCGGGGACTGCGTCTACAACGCGAAGGGCGAGGAGCCGATCCAGATCGGCAAGCTCCAGCGCTACGCGACCGACCTCGCGTTCGAGCGCGGCACGCGCTTCTTCGAGGCCGGCCCCGACACCGGCAAGAGCGTCGGCCTCGTCGGCGCGGGCCCCGCGAGCCTCGCGGCGGCGCACCGGCTCCGCCGCGCGGGCCACCGGGTGACCATCTACGAGAAGCGCAGCTGGATCGGCGGCCTGAACACGACCGGCGTCGCGCCCCACAAGCTGCGCGCGGACGCGAGCCTGGAAGAGGTCGAGTGGGTGCTCGCCATCGGCGGCATCGAGGTGAAGACCGGCGTCGCCGTCGGCCACGACGTGACCTTCGAGGAGCTCGAGAAGCGGCACGACGCGCTCTTCGTGGGCGTGGGCCTCGGGGCCGACACGCGCCTCGGCGTGCCCAACGAGAACCTCGGCAACATCGAGGGCGCCGTCGCGTTCATCGAGCGCATGAAGCTCGAGAAGCTCGACCTCTCGGCGCACCAGCGCTGCGTGGTGGTGGGCGGCGGCAACACGGCGCTCGACGCGGTCCGCGAGGCGCGCACGCTCGGCATCCCGCACGTCACGCTGCTCTACCGCGGCAGCGAGGCGGGCATGAGCGGCTACGCGCACGAGTGGGAGGCCGCCAAGGTCGAGGGCGTGGTCCCCGAGTGGCGCCTCCAGCCCATCGCGTTCGAGGCCCACGCCATCGGCACGGCGGTGAGTGGCGTGCGCTGCCAGCGCCTCGACGCGAACAAGAAGCCCATCGCCGGCGCGGAGGTGACCATCCCGGCCGACCTCGTCCTCGTGGCGATCGGGCAGGCGACGCTCGGCGAGCTGCTCGCCGCGCTGCCGGGCGTGAAGATCGAGAAGGGCCGCGTGGTCACCGACGAGCACGGGTTCACCGGTCGCAAGGGCCTCTACGCGGGCGGCGACTGCCGCAACGGGGGCAAGGAAGTCGTCAACGCCGTCGCCGAGGGCGACGCCGCCGCGCAGGCGATCGACGCGTACCTGAAGGGGAGCACCCATGGTTGAGCGAAAGAGCCCGGACCTCACGAGCAACACCGGCGGCATCGTCTCGCCCAACCCCTTCTGGCTCGCCTCGGCGCCTCCGGCGAACTCGGGCGGGCAGGTGCAGCGCGCCTTCGACGCTGGCTGGGGCGGCGCGGTCTGGAAGACCCTCGGTCAGCCCATCCAGAACGTGTCGAGCCGCTTCGGCGGCATGCACGCGCGCGGCGTGCGCGCGGTGGGCTTCAACAACATCGAGCTCATCACCGATCGGCCGCTCGAGACGAACTTCCGCGAGATCTACGAGACCAAGAAGAAGTACCCGAAGCACGCCGTGATCGTCTCGCTGATGGTCGAGACGCGCGAGGAGTGGAAGGACATCATCAAGCGCTCGATCGACACGGGCGCCGATGGCCTCGAGCTGAACTTCGGCTGTCCCCACGGCATGTGCGAGCGCGGCATGGGCTCGGCGGTCGGGCAGGAGCCGAAGGTCAACCAGGAGATCACCTCCTGGGCGGTCGAGTACTCGAGCATCCCCGTCCTCGTGAAGCTCACGCCGAACGTCTCGGACATCCGTCCCCACGGCATGGCCGCCAAGCGCGGCGGCGCCCACGGCGTGTCGCTGATCAACACGATCAAGAGCATCATCTCCGTCGACATCGATCGCGTCGTGCCCGAGCCGCGCGTCGGCGCGCTGTCGACCAACGGTGGCTACTGTGGCGCCGCGGTCAAGCCGATCGCGCTCCACATGGTCGGCGCGCTGGCGCGTGACGAGCGCTTCGGACTGCCGATCTCGGGTATCGGCGGCATCTCGAACTGGCGCGACGCCGTCGAGTTCATCCTGCTCGGCTCCTCGTCGGTGCAGGTCTGCACCGAGGTCATGCTGCGCGGCTATCGCATTGTCGAGGACATGCTCGAGGGCCTCACCGAGTACATGCGCACGCACGACTTTGCGACGATCGACCAGATGGTCGGGCGCGCCGTGCCGGGCTTCTCGGAGTGGGGCGATCTCGACCTCAACTACGAGACCGTCGCCAAGATCGACGCCGACAAGTGCATCGGCTGCCAGCTCTGCGTCACCGCCTGCCACGACGGCGCGCACCAGTGCCTCCACCCGGTGGCCGGGCAGAAGGCGCCGCGCGTCGACGAGAGCGAGTGCGTCGGCTGCAACCTCTGCAAGATTGTCTGCCCGGTCGAGAGCTGCATCTCGATGGTCCCCGTCGACAACGGCTTTGCGCCGGCGACGTGGAACCAGTTCGTCTCCGAAGGAAAGACCCTCCGCCCCAAGAAGGGCGCGCACTAACCAGCGTATCGCGCGACGCCTCCGCCGCGACGGGAGAACCCAATGACGTACGAGCCAGCCAAGAAGATCGTTCGCTGTGGCCTGATCCAGTGCAGCAACCCGCTCAATGACGAGTCGCGCCCCGTCGCCGAGATCCAAGAGGCGATGATGCAAAAGCACATCCCCTACATCGAGGAGGCGGGGAAGAAGGGCGTCCAGATCCTCTGCCTGCAGGAGATCTTCAACGGCCCGTACTTCTGCCCGAGCCAGGATCCGCGCTGGTACGCGGCTGCCGAGCCGGTGCCCGGCCCGACGACGGCGCGCATGGCCGAGTACGCCAAGAAGTACCAGATGGTCATCGTCGTGCCGATCTACGAGCAGGAGATGCGCGGCGTGTTCTACAACACCGCCGCGGTGATCGACGCCGACGGCACCTACCTCGGCAAGTACCGCAAGCAGCACATCCCCCAGACCAAGGGCTTCTGGGAGAAGTACTACTTCACTCCCGGCACCGGCGGGTACCCCGTGTTCGAGACCGCGGTCGGCAAGGTCGGCGTGTA
>JADLFU010000154.1 GCA_020849655.1 Polyangiaceae bacterium
ACGCGCGCGCGGCGCTGGAGAACAAGCTGATGACGCAGAACCTGACCTACCAGTGGAAGAGCCCCCAGTTTCGCCGCATGCACCGCGAGGCGCGCCTCGACGGCTTCGCCGAGGGCCTCGAGAAGGGCCTCGAGAGGGGGCGTGAGGAGGGGATCGAGAAGGGGATCGAGAAGGGGATCGAGAAGGGGATCGAGAAGGGGATCGAGAAGGGGATCGAGAAGGGGATCGAGGCGGGAATCGAGAAGGGGCGCGACGAGGGGCTCGCTCGCTCTATTTCGCTGATCCTCCAGGCGCGCGGGCTCGCGGTGTCGTCCACGATCGCGCGGCGGATCGCGCGGACGCGCGACGCCGAGCAGCTGGCGGAGCTCGTGCGGCGCGCGGCCGTTGTCGACCGCGCGTCGTCGCTCTTTCCGCGGTCACCGCGCCGTCGGTGATCTTCACGGGCGCACGCCCTCCACCCGTCGAGGTGGACGCGCGTGTCCACCCGCGACCACACCACAGCTGAATTTCCCTTCCGTTGCGCTGCCACTCCGCGTGCTCTGCGCGCCGCATGCCGAGCACGGAGCACGAGGCGGTCGCGGCGCTCTTCGACGCCGTGCCTTGGGGTGCTGGGGGCGCGCGACGCCGCGGGCCGGTGTGCCGGGTGCAGCGCGCGCCGGATCGCGGCAATGGCAAGGGTTGTGTGGCCAGTGGTGGCAACCGCCGCGAGGGCCTCAGCGATGCGTGCGCGCCGTCGCGCCTCTCCGCACGCCGCGATCGTCACGACGACGCGGAGACACGTCGACCACTCCGGCGACGGCGCCGCTCGGTCACTGCGCAGGCCACGAGCGCCACGAGCCACCAGGTCGACGCGGGCCTCGCGCCGCCCGCGGCCGCGCAGCCGCCCTTCGCGGCGCTCGCCTCCGTCGCGATCCACGGATCGGCGCCGATGGGGATCGACGCCGCGCCGAGCACCTCGTCCCCGCGCGACACAAAGAGCGTCAACAGCTCGCCGCCCGCGCCGTCGGCCCCCGCGAAGCGCAGCTCGGCCAGGCCGGGTCCGAGGCGGTGTAGCGGCGTGGTGACCACGCCGTTCGTGATCGTCACGCGCAGCTCCGACGGATCGGCGTCGGCGGGCCTGCCGGCCTCGTCGCGCAGCTCGAGCAGCGCCGTCAGCGGGAACGTCCTGTCGGGTCGCGCGTAGGCCGCGCCGACGTGCAGCCAGGAGCGGGCGCCGCTCGGCGGTCTAGAAGCGCCGAGCATCTTCTGCTCGAGCGCCGCGAGCGCGCCGTCGAGATCGAGCGCGCCCGGGCCGAGCTGGTACGCGAACGGCACGAGCCCCTCGAACGGCCGCGCGCCGCCCTGCAGCAGCGTCGTCACCTCGCGCTGCGTGAGCCTGGGGTCGCGCGCGAGCAGCACCGCGGCGGCGCCGGTGACCTGGGGCGCGCTCATGCTGGTGCCCGACGCGACGGCGTGGCGCGCGTCTGCGACGTAGCAGGAGGGCACCCCCTCCGGGCAGCGACCGGGCGGCGCCACGAACATGCTGGCGGAGCTCTTCGCGGGGTCGGCGTGCTGGCTCATCGCGCCGACGACGAACGCGCCGGGCGCGCTGATCTCGGGCTTCGGCGCGCCGTCGGCGTTGGGGCCTGTCGACGAGAAATAGCAGGCGCCGTCGAGCGGGGGGTGCTCGACGCTGCCGACGCTCGCCACCTCGATCTCGTACTTGCCCGCGCGCCAGTCGAGGCGGTTGATCGTGCAGCCGACCGCGAGCAGCTCCGGGTGCGACGCCGGGACGTTCACCGTGCCGTGCTTCGTCGGGCGCATCAGGAGCGCGCCGAGCAGCGGCGAGCCGAGCTCCGCGTCGCCGGTGCCCTGCACCCAGATCTCGGCGGTGCCGCGGCCCTCGAGCGTGAGCGCGAAGGTGTCGCTGCCCCGCCACGCCTCGGAGACGTACGCGATCGCGCCCCGCGTCCCGGCGTTGAGCGGCGAGTCGCCGCCGACCACGCCGTTGACCACCGCCAGCGTCGTGCCGCCGCTCGTGACGGCGCGCTGCTCGCCGGTCGCCTGCGGCGCGACCTCCTCCTGGTCGTTCTTCTCGAGCCCGACGCGCACGTCATCGCCGTCGCGGAGGTGGACCCACAGGAACGCCGAGCCGTGCACGACGTCGCCGCTCGACGCGCCCGGCATCCCGAGGATGACCCGCGATCTCTCGCCCTCGAGCGTGCGGACCTCGGTGTGCACGCCCCACTGCGCGCTGCCCTGCGAGAACACCGCGCCGCTGTTGCCCGCGGCGACGATGATCGCGCGGCCCGGGTGGGAGTCTCCGACGAAGGACGCGAGGCCCGCCTCGAGCGGGCTCGAGCCGTCGTGCGGGCCGAAGTCGCCGCCCAGGGAGACGTTCACCGCCGCGGGCATGCCGAGCGCGTCGGCGCGGTCGAACACGAACCTCACGGTATTGAGAATGTCGGAGTCGGTGATCCCGCCATCGCCCCCGGCGCGCGTCACGCGCGCGACGACGAGGGTGGCCTCGGGCGCGACGCCCACGTACGGGCCGCCGCCGCCGCCGCCCGCCGCGAGGCTCGTGACGTGCGTGCCGTGCCCGAGCGTGTCGTCGACGAGCGCCTGGCCCGCCGCGGCCGCCGCGTCGAGATCGTCGCCCGAGTAGATCGCGCACCGCCCCTGACCCGCGACGCTGCAGCCGAACTTCTCCTCGAGCTCGGGGTGCTTGCCGCTGGGGTCGGACGAGAGGTCGATCACCCAGGCGATGCGGGTCTTCTGCGTGACGGGATCGCGGAAGTCGAGGTGGCCGGGATCGACGCCGGTGTCGACGATCCCGACGACCGCGCCCTTGCCGGTGTAGCCGGCCTTCCGCGCGGTGGCGGCGCGGGTCCACACACCGGCGCGATCGAGCAGCGGGCGCACCGGCGGGCCCACCCACGGCGCTCGGCCGCGGTGCGCGTCGACGAAGACGCCGAGATCGGCGCGCTCCACCCAGCGAGCCCCGAGGCCGGGCGCGACCGGGAGCAGCCCGGCCGTGTATGCGTCGGCCTCGTCGTCGACGCGCGCGAGCACCGCGACGCGCCCCGCCGCGGCCGGGAACCCCGCGCCCGACGTCAACGCCGCGAGCGCGGCGACCGGGAGCCTCGGGCGCGGATCGCCCGCGCGCGAGGTGAGCGAGAGGGTGAGCGCCGCGAGCGCGACTCCGACGCGTGGGATCCTCACCCGCGCACGCTACGACGGCGGCGCGGCGCGCGCCAAGCGCTCACGGGGCGCGGCGCAGGGCCTCGTCGTGGAACATGAGCAGCTCGATCCCGCCCGGGCCTCGGTTGAACGAGTAGTCGTGCGGCCCGGTCGCCACCACGTGCTCGTGCGGGACGGAGGAGGCGGAGAGCGAGCGGGAGAGCTCGTCGATGACAGGGCGAAAATAGTCTCCGTCGCTCGTCAGCAGGCGCAGCGCGCCGCCCGGTCGAGCGGCGCTCCAGCCTCGCGCGCGCTCGACCAGCTCCGGCACCTCGGGCGACCGGACGGCCGCCTGCAGCGCCCCGACGCTCGAGAACACCTCGGGGTGCGCGAGCCCGACGAGCAGCGCCGCGCGCCCGCCGAGGCTGACGCCGTCGATCCCCGTGGCGGAGGCGGTCGAGAACCTGCGCCGCACCTCGGGCAGCGCGTCCTCGACGAGCGCGCGCCCCCACGCCTCGCACGCGTCGAGGCGCCTCGGCGCCGCGAGGATGTCGCCGATGTCGGGGCACACGACGACGAGCCCGCGGAGCCGAGGGCGCGCCTGCAGCTCGCGGAGACGCGCGTCCGTGACGAGCCCGCCGAGGTCTTCGCGCGTGACGCCGCGCGCGGCCGCGGCCCTCGCGCGGTCGAGCTGGTAGTCGACGAGCCACCCGTCGGCCGCCGCCGCCGGGCCCCGCGCGACCTCGCCTCGCCCGGGGAGCGCGACCAGCACGGGCAGCGGCTCGCCGGCGGGAGGCGACAGCACGGTCGCGCGGGTCGGACCCCCGCGTGCGCCGGCGCGCTCGAAGGTCACGCGCGTGACGACCACGCCCGGCGGAGGCGCCGACCGCCGCGCGCAGGACGCGGCGAGCGGCAGCGTCAGCACCGCGCGCCGGCCGATCACGGGTCTTCGAGGGGGCGGCCGATCGCCGCCTCGGCGAGCGCGCGGAGCTTCGGCTCGGAGAGCCACTCGCCGCGCAGCGCCTCTCGCACCTCGCCGAGCTGCGCCGTGTCGAGCGCGCCCTCGAGGTGCCGCGTCGCCTCCTGCACGCGCAGCTCGACGTACGCGGCGACCGACATCGAGCCCGCCCGGACCTGCTCCGCGGGCGAGGGCGCGGCGACCTCGGACGCGCCGGGAGCGGCGGCTGCCTCGACCGCGCGGCTCGCGTCCGCGCCGCCCACGGCCGCGGGCGCGCTCGGGCCGCCGACTCGGGCGATGCTCATCGGGGCGAGATTGTCGCCGGTCTCCCCGAAGAGTCAAACCCGCGACGGCGATCGCGCGGCCTTCGCGCGCGCGGGCGCCGGCTTCGGGCGCTGCAGCCACTCGCCGAGGCGCGCGATCAGGCGATCGGTGTCGCGCTCGCTCCTCGAGCGGAACGCGAGGTGCTGCACCCCGAGCCCCCACAGCGCCGCGAGCGCGAGCTCGACGTCGACCTCGTCGGCGTCCGGCCCGACGAGCCGCTCGACGAGGGTGCGCGCCGCCGCCGCGCTCGAGACCAGCGACGCGCCCAGCGTCGGCTCCGCGTCGGCCTCGGTGAGCAGCCCGAGCAGGGCCCGCGTGCGCTCCCTGTCCTTCACGAGGCGCGCGGCGAGCGCGAGCGCGCGCCGCTGCGGATCACCTCCGCGGCGGCCCTCGTCGACCACCAGCAGATCGCGCCGCATGACCTCGCCGAAGCGCTCCGCGACCGCGGTCAGCAGATCGAGCTTCCGCGGGAAGTAGTAGGTCAGGTGGCCCTGCGGGATGCCCATCGCCTTCGCGACCTGCGGCTGCACCAGCTTCTTGATCCCGGCCGACCGGAGGAGGTCGAGGGCGGTGGCGAGGATGCGCTCGCGGACGTCGGAGGACATGGTAGGTAATGAAACCAACTGGTGTTGCGCGGCGTCAAGCGCGGGGCGCCTTGGCCGGCCGGGGAGTTGAACCCTCCTCACCCGCCGCGTATGACGGCCCGATGCCCAGCTCGCGCCTTCCTCGCTCGCTCCTGCCGCTCGTGCTCCTCGCGGCCGCCGCCTGCGGTGGCGACGACCCCGCCGCGCCGCCGAGCGCGGGCAGCGCGGGCAGCGCCGCGGCAGGGGCGGCAGGGGCGGCAGGGGCGGCGGGCGCCGAGGGCGTCGCGCACGGGCCGTTCACGCCGCCTCGCTACGCGCCCGGCCCGCGCCCCGCGGAGGTCACCTTCCCCGCGACGTTTCTGTTCGGCTCGGCGAGCGCGGCGCAGCAGGTCGAGAGCGGCCTGCAGACGGACTGGGTCGAGTGGGCGAAGCAGCCCGGCAAGATCGCGACGGGCGAGCACCCCGACGGCGGCCCCGACTTCTTCGCGCACGTGGACGGGGACATCGCCGCGATGAAGGCCGCGAAGCTCGGCGTCTACCGGTTCGGCGTCGAGCTCGCGCGCGTGTACCCGACGCGCGAGGCCTTCGACCAGGACAAGCCCGACGCGGACGGCCTCGCCAAGTACGATCAGCTGCTCGCCAAGCTGAAGGCAGCCGGCGTCACGCCGATGGTGACGCTCCAGCACTTCTCGTGGCCCAGCTGGCTGAGCGCGGTGGGCGGCGGCGCCAGCAAGGAGAAGCAGGGGTGGGAGCGGCCGGACGTCGAGCAGGTGTTCGTCGAGTGGGCGCGCCGCGCCGCCACACGCTGGGGCGCCGACGTCGACTGGTGGATCACAGTCAACGAGCCCAACGTCGCGTCGACCGTCGGCTACGTGCTCGGCGCGTGGCCGCCCGGCGCCGCCGACCCGGAGCGCATGGCCGCCGTGCAGCGCGCGCAGATCTTCGCGCACGCGAAGGCGTTCGACGCCATCCACCAGGTCGACACCACCGACGCCGACGGCGACGGCGCGGCCGCGATGGTGTCGATGGCGCTCCACCAGCGCGTCTACCAGCCGCGCGACCCCGACGACGCGGAGGACGTCGCGGCCACCGATCACGCGACGTACTTCTGGAACTACTGGTACCTCCACGCCCTCGTCCGCGGTGACTACGACCACGACTTCGACGAGCGCCTCGACGGGCCGATGGACAAGCAGGCCGCGCCCGAGCTCGCCGGGCGCCTCGACTTCATCGGCCTCAACTACTACGGCCGCTCGATCGTCGCCGAGAAGGCCGTGAAGCTCCGGTACATGGGCTCGCAGCCGTCCCAGATGAACCTCCCGGGCGGCCTGCCCAAGTCCCAGATGGGCTGGGACATCTACGCCGACGGCCTCGGCGAGGTGATGAGCCAGCTGCTGCCGTTCAAGCTGCCAGTGTTCATCACCGAGAACGGCGTCGCCGCGCTGCCGACCGAGCCGACGCGGCCGCGCTACATCGCCGAGCACCTGTTCGAGGTCGGCTGGGCGATGCAGCGGGGGCTCGACGTGCGCGGCTACACGTACTGGTCGACGACCGACAACTTCGAGTGGCAGAGCGGGTACTGCCCGCAGTTCGGGCTGTACACTGTCGATTTCTCGAAACCGGACAAACCTCGCACAGCCGCCGCCGGCCGCGACACGCTCGGGGACATCGCGACGACGCGCAAGATCACGCGCGCCTCCATCGACGCCTTGCCCGCGTACCCCGCGAAGCCCGGCAAGAGCTGCAAGGCGCTGTGACCGGGTTCGACCCCAACGCGGCCGCGCAGCCGGGCTCCGGCGTGTTCGGCCTGCCGGACGACGAGCGCTCGGCGGGCGTCATCCTGCTGCAGGTGCCCTTCGACGCGACGACGTCGTACCGCCGCGGCGCGGCCGACGGCCCTGCCGCCATCGTCGAGGCGTCACGCCAGGTAGACTTGTTCGATCGCGAGCTCGGCAGGCCGTACGAGGCTGGCATCTTCGCCTGCGAGCCCGACCCGCGGATCGGCGAGTGGAACGCCCGCGCGCGCGCGCTCGCCGACCCCATCCTCGCGGCCGGCGGCGCGGGGGACGACGCCGCGCTGCTCGGGGCGCTCGCCGAGGTCAACGCGCTCTCGGAGCGGCTCGACGCGCTGGTGGAGGAGGAGGTCGAGGGGTGGCTGTCGCGCGGCAAGCTGGTCGGCGTCGTCGGGGGCGACCACGCGACGCCCCTCGGCGCCATCGCGGCGCACGCCCGCCGTCACCCGGGCCTCGGCGTGCTGCACGTCGACGCGCACGCGGATCTCCGCGACGCGTACGAGGGGTTCACGCGGTCGCACGCGTCCATCATGTTCAACGTCCTCGCGAGGTGCCCCGACGTCGCGCGGATCGTGCAAGTGGGCGTGCGCGACTTCGGCGAGGGCGAGCTCGAGGTGCAGCGCCGCGCGGGCGATCGCGTGCGATGCTTCTTCGACGCGGATCTCGCCCGCGCGAAGCTCGAGGGGGCGTCGTGGGCGTCGCTCACGGCGCCGATCGTCGCGGCGTTGCCAGGTCAGGTGTACGTCAGCTTTGACATCGACGGCCTCGACCCGTCGCTGTGCCCCAGCACGGGCACCCCCGTGCCGGGCGGGCTGTCGTTTCATGAGGCCTGTTACTTGTTGTCGGCCGTCGCGCGCTCGGGGCGGCGCATCGTGGGCTTCGATCTGAACGAGGTCGCCCCCGGCGAGGGCGAGTGGGACGCGAACGTCGGCGCGCGCCTGCTCTACAAGATGATCGGGTGCGCCCTCCTGTCGCGCGGGGCGTGAGCGCGGCCTCCGCGTCTGGCGGGGGCGCTGGTGTCTGCCGCGCGATCATGCAGACTCACCTCGATGCTCCGCGCCCACGGCCCCGGTCCCGCCCCGGACGTCCCGCTCGATCCCGGCGAGCGCGTGCTCGCGTCGCTCGACGGCGCGCGCCGCTCGGGCCTCGGGGACGGGGCGTTCGTCGTGACGACGCGCGCCGCGAAGTTCGTCGCGACCCCCGGCCTCGCGGGGCGCGCGCTCCACGCGCTCGGCGCGGGCGCGGGCGGGCGCGGCGAGACGCACGCCGTGCCGCGGGAGGAGATCCTGTCGGTCGATCGCGAGTCGACCGCGCTCGGGTTCAACCGGCTGCGCTTGCGCTTGCGGGGCGGCACCGAGTGGCTGGTCGACGTGGGCGCGCGCGATCCCTCGGCGCTCCTCCTGGCGCTCCGCGCCCGCCACGCCGAGTAGCTACAGGGAGAACGGCGAGATCACCACGCGCAGGCCGACGAGCGTGAGCGCGCGGCCCGAGCCGAGATCGACGTCGGCGCGCGACGACGACGTGTACTTGCCGAACGAGAGGCCGAAGAAGGGCCCGAACCCGATGGCGCGCGCCGGGTAGTAGTCCATCCCGATCGTGTACCGGAGAAAGTCGAAGCCGCTGTAGGTCGTCGTGCCGAAGCCGTTCTTGATCTCGGTCTTGCGGTACCCGACGCCGAACGAGAACCACGGATCGAACGGCGCGCCGTCGACCAGGTGGTAGACCAGGCCAGGCGCGACGACGAGCGCGCTCGTCTTGCACGCGGGGCACGCGTCGGTCGACGAGAACGATCCCGCCTGCGCGCGCAGCTCCACCGCGGTGTGCCGCGTGAACGGGTACGCGAGCTGCAGGCCCGGCAGCGTCCCCCAGCCGGCGGCGTCCGACTGGTAGAGCCCGGCCTCCGCCGTGCCGAACAGCCGCGTGTAGCCCGCCTCGAGCGCGATCGTCGGGCGCCCGGCGCGCGTGTCGGGCGCCGTCGGCCGCGGCTTCGGCGGCGGCTCCTCCTCGTCCGCGCCCGCGACGCCCGACGTGGTGGCGGCGAACAGCAGGGCGAGGAGGGCGCGCGCGCGGAGCATCGGAGGCGGCGCCCTGTACCAGCGCCGCCGCGCGTGCGCAAAGAGCACGGGCCGGGCGCGCCGTAGTAGAAAGGCGCGAGCGCGAGATGCCCACGATAGGAGACACCGTCGGCCGCTACGTCATCGAGGGGGTCCTCGGTGAGGGCGGCATGGGCACGGTGTACCGCGCGCACGATCCCGTCCTCCACCGGAAGGTCGCGCTGAAGGTGGTGCGCGCGCGCGACGCCGACGCCGACCCGACGACCGCGGCCGAGAGCACCGCGCGGCTGCTGCGCGAGGCGCGAGCGGCCGCGGCGCTCGTGCACCCGTCGGCGGTGGCGATCTACGACGTCGGCGAGGTCGACGGCGATCCCTTCATCGCGATGGAGCTCGTGCCGGGCGAGACGCTGCGCGCGCGCATCGGCGACGCCTCCGTCTCGATCGGGGAGCGGCTGCGCTGGCTCGCAGAGGTCGCGCGCGTGCTCGACGCCGCCCACAGGAAGGGCATCGTCCACCGCGACATCAAGCCCGACAACGTGATGATCACCGACGACGGCGGCGTGAAGGTGCTCGACTTCGGCATCGCCCGGCGCCGCGCGGAAGGCCCCTTCGAGGCCGCGACGACGGGCGCGGGGTTCGGCACGCTGACGGCGAAGGGCACGGCCATCGGCACGCCGCTCTACATGGCGCCGGAGCAGATGCTCGCGGAGGACGTCGACGGGCGCGCCGACCAGTTCTCGTGGGGCGTGATGGCGTGGGAGCTGCTCGTCGGCGAGGTGCCCTGGGGACAGCCGAAGGACGGCGTCGCGCTGATGTACCTCATCCTGAAGAAGGATCCGCCGCGCGTCTCCTCGCGCGTCGACGTCTCGCCCGAGGTCGACGAGGCCGTGGCCCGCGCGCTCGCGAAGGAGCCAGAGGACAGGTTCGCGTCGATGATCGAGCTCGTCGCGGAGCTCGAGCCCTTCGCCGCGTCGCGCCCCGGCGAGGCGCCGCCCGCGTCGCGCGCCGTCGTGTCCCGCGCGGAGAGGGCGCCCGGCGCCCGCTGGCTCCCGCTCGCCGTGACGTTCGTGGTCGTCGCCGGGGCCACGGCGGGCGTGGTCGCGAAGGCGCGGCTCGCGGTCCGCGCGGCGCACCCACCCGCCTCCGCGTCGTCGCCGTCGCCGGGGGCGAGCGCGCGCGGCGCCGTCGTGATCACCGATCTGCCGATCAACCCGACCACGCCGGAGGCCGCGGCCGCGTACCAGGCGGGCGTGCAGGCGCTCCGCGACGGCGCGATGGGGGGCGCCATCGACAACCTCACGCGCGCGACGCGGCTCGATCCTTCGCTCGCCGCCGCGCACCTGCGGCTCGCGCTGTACAGCCTGAACGGCGCCGTGCCGACGCGCTCGACGGGAGCTTTCCAGCGCGCGGTGCAGCTCCGAGGCTCGCTGTCGCCGCGCGATCAGGAGCTCGTGACGGCGCTCGAGCCTTACATGAACCGCGAGCGCGTCGACCTCGCCGAGACGGAGCGCCGCCTCGTCGCGCTCACGCAGAAGCGCCAAGACGACGCCGAGCTCGCGTACCTGCTCGGCGCCGTCCGGTTCGACTCGGACGCGCGCGCGATGATGGGCGAGCTCGAGCGCGCGATGCGCCTCGATCCCGCGTTCGTGCCGCCGCTCGCGATCCGCGCGCACGGCCTCGCCTACCTCGGCGATCTCGCCGGCGCGCGGCGGGCCTTCGAGCAGTGCGCGCGCCTCGCCCCGACGAGCTCGCTCTGCGCGTCGTACCAGGCGAGCCTCGACCAGCAGGACGGCGAGTGCGCGCGCATCACCGAGACCGCCCGCCGCGTGCTCAGCGCCGAGCCCGAGTCCGCCACGATGATGGGGCACCTCGCCGCCGCGATGGCGTCGGAGGGGCGCCCGCGCGAGGCCGTGCAGGCCATCCTCGCGCAGAAGGCCGACAAGACGCGCGAGGCCGCGCGCGCCCAGACCCGGGAGCGCGATCTCGCGAAGCTCGCGATCCTGTTCGGCGACTTCGACGAGGCCGAGGCCCGCGCGAAGGCGCTCGCCAAGGTGGTCGCGTCGTCGTCGAACCAGGCCGCCCACGCGAGCGCGGCGCTCCTGCTCGCCGACGTGTACCTGGAGACGGGGCGCGAGCGCGAGGCCGCGAAGCTCGCCGAGACCTTCATGAAGACCCGCGACGCGTGGGTGCCGCCGACGAACGTCGAGGACTACGCCATCCGCGACGACTCGACCCTGCCGATCCTCACGGTGATGCTGCGCGGCGGGGCGATCGACAAGGCGAGGTTCTCGGCCGACCGCGCGGCGTGGATAGAGAACTGGCGCAAGGCGGCGTCGCCCTTCTACTACGGGTACCTCTGGATCCACGGGTTCGCCTTCCCCACCGAGACGAAGGAGGAGGCCGCCGAGGCGCTCGCCGCGCTCGACCGCTACGGGCCGATCCCGCCCTACCGCTCGCAGATGACGGCCGACGGCGCGATCGGCAACGTGTACCGGCTCGCGGGCAAGACGGAGGAGGCGCTGCCGTACCTGCGGCGCGGCGCGTGGGCCTGCCGCGCGCTGCTCGAGCCGGTGTCGAGCACGCGCGCGAGCCTCTACCTCGGCCTCGCGCTCGAGCAGGCGGCCGACAAGGACGGCGCGTGCGCCGCGTACAGGACGGTGCTCGATCGCTGGGGCTCCGCGCCCCGCTCGCAGACGGCGAGCAAGGCGCGCTCGCACGGCCGCGCGCTCGGGTGCCGGTGACCGTCAGCCGCCAGCTGCCCAGCCCGCGACGACGTCGTCGATCGAGAACGCGGGCGCGTCCGCCGCGCCCGTGTGCGTGAAGTCCCCGCCGGCGGAGCGCACGTAACGCGCGCGCAGCTCGCCCGCGTGCGCCGCGATGAACGTGAGCGCCTCGTCGAGCGCGGCGACGTCGTCGCGCGTCGTGAACACGCCGAAGCTCGCGCGCACCATCCCCGGCTTGTGCTCGACGTCGCACGCCGCCGCCTCGCTCGCGCAGGAGCTCTCGACGTCGGGCCGCAGCTGGAGCTGCTCCTTCACGTAGGGCTGCGCGCAGAAGCAGTCGTTGCGCACGGCGATGGCGAAGTAGTCCCACAGCGCGGCCGCCACGAGCCCGTGCGGCAGATCGCGCACGTTGAACGCGATGACGCCCGCGCGCGGCACGCGCGCCGTGTCCGCGCTGCCGTAGACGACGACGCCGGGGACGCGCGAGAGCCTGCCGAGCGCGTCGTCGACGAGCGCCACCTCGTGCTCGCGCACGAGGTCCATGCCGATCTCGCGCAGCATGCCCGCGACGACGCCGAGCGCGATCGTGCCGGGGATGTTCGGCGTGCCGGCCTCCTCGCGCGCGGCGACGTCGGCCTTCCAGCGCACCTCCTCGGTCGAGACCATGTCGACCGCGCCGCCGCCGACCCCGCCGACGACCCTGTCCTCGTGGAACACGTCGCGCCTGCCGATGAGCACGCCGCGCGAGCCGGGCGCGTAGAGCTTGTGACCCGAGACGATCACGTAGTCGAGCGCGCCGTCCGGATCGCCCGCGGGGTGCATGTCGAGCGGCACGTGCGGCGCCGCCTGCGCCGCGTCGACGACGATCTCGGCGCCGGCCCGGTGCGCCGTGCGCGCGAGCTCGTGCACCGGGTTGATGATGCCGGTGACGTTCGAGACGCCCGTCACCGCGACGACGGCCACGCGCGCGCCCTCTGCCTCGAGCAGCCGCCGGTAGCACGCCTGGTCGAGCGTCCCGTCGGGCGAGGTGTCGATGAAGCGCACGCGGTCACGCCCCACGGCGCGCATCCACGGCAGCATGTTCGAGTGGTGCTCCATCTTCGAGACGAGCACGACGTCGCGCCCCTGCGTGGGCGGCGCGGGGAAGAGCGCCTCCGCGAGCAGGTTGGCCGCGCCGGTCGCGCCGTTGCCCGTGAAGATCGCGACGTCGACCGACGGATCCCAGCCGACGAGCTCGCCGACGAGCTCGCGCGCGCGCTCGATCGCGGCCGTCGTCTCCCTGCCCGCCGCGTGCGCGTGCGTGTGCGAGTTCGCGCACGCGAGCCGGAAATACCGGTCGAGCGCGGCCCACACCGGCGTCGGCATCAGCGACGTCGCCGTCGCGTCCAGGTAGACCTTGCGGCGCGTCGCGCCCGCGCCGTCGAGCGTGCGCACCGGGGTGGGCGGGTGCAGCCCGAGGAACTCGCGACCGAACCGCGACAGCAGCGCGCGTCGCTCGTGGATGTTGCGTGCGTGGGTGTTCATGCGTCGTGCCTCCTGCCGCGGTCAGCCTCGCGCGACGCTCGCCTCGAGCTTCGCGCCGGCGGCGCCGAGCGCCGCCTTCACGTCCTCCACGTGGTCGAACCCGCGCGTCTCGAGGACGAGCTCGACCCACGTCTCGCCGAGCTCGGTGCCGAAGGCGCGGTCGTGGTGCACCTCGACGACGTTCGCCCTCGAGTCCGCGACGACTGACAGCAGCGACGCGAGCGCGCCGGCGACGTCGGGCAGGCGCACGCGCAGCCGCATCAGGCGCCCGCGGTGCACGAGGCCGCGCTCGATGATGCGCGACATGAAGTTCACGTCGATGTTGCCCCCCGACACGACGCACGCGACCCGCCGCCCCTCGACGGGCAGGCGGCGGTTCATCAGGGCCGCGAGCGGGGCCGCGCCCGCCCCCTCGGCGACCGTCTTCTCGCGCTCGAGCAGGACGAGGATGGCCTCCGCGATCTCCTCCTCCTCGACGAGCACGATGTCGTCGACGTAGCGCTCGATCACCTCGCGCGTGAGCGCGCCCGGCCGCTTGACCGCGATGCCGTCGGCGATCGTGCGCGACGTCGTCGCGAGCGTGGGATCGCCCGAGAGCGCGTGCTTCATGCTCGGCATCGCCCGCGCCTGCACGCCGTAGACCTTGATCTTGGGGTTCGTCTCCTTCAGCGCGACGGCGACGCCGGCCGCGAGCCCTCCCCCGCCGATCGAGACGACGACCGCGTCGAGGTAGGGGTTCTGCTCGAGCAGCTCGAGCCCGATCGTTCCCTGCCCCGCCATGATCAGCTCGTCGTCGAACGGGTGCACGAACACGCGGCCGTCTCGCTCGGCGATGGCGAGGGCCTCCTCGGCCGCGTCGTCGTACCCCGCGCCGACGAGGCGCACCTTCGCGCCCAGCGCCTGCGCGCTCTGCACCTTGATGAGCGGCGTCGCCTCCGGCATCACGACGACCGAGTCGACGCCGAGGCGCGCGGCGTTGTACGCGACGCCCTGCGCGTGGTTGCCGGCGCTCGCCGTGACGACGCCCCGCGCGCGCTCGTCCGCCCCGAGCGACAGCAGCTTGTTGCACGCCCCGCGCTCCTTGAACGAGCCCGTCATCTGCAGGTTCTCGAGCTTCAGCGACAGGCGCGCGCCCGTCAGCTTCGAGAGCGTGTCGGAAGCGGCGAGCGGCGAGAGGAACACGCGGTCCGCGACGCGCGCGCGCGCCGCCTCGATGTCCGAGAAGGTGATCACGGTGGCGGGTCTATAGAGCGGATCCGCGACGGCGCGTGCGCCCGGTGCTAGGCGCAGCGTGTCATGGAGCTCTGCTTCGCCACGCCGCGCAAGCTCCCGCGCGCGCGCGATCTCCGCGGCCGGGTCGTCGTGCTCGACATCGCGTTCGCGTCCGAGGCGTCCGGCGGGGGGTTCGAGAAGATCACGCTGCCGCTCATCGTGGGGCTCGGCCCGCGGCTCGCGGCCTGGGTCGATCACCACGACAGCCTCGATCACGCGCGCTTCGCCGGCGATGCGCGGTTCGTGCTCACGACGAAGGCCGAGCACGGCGCGTGCCCCGAGCTCGTGACGCCCGAGCTCGTCGCGTGCGTCGGCCCGGTCGACACCATCGTGTGCCACACCGACTTCGACGGCCTCGTCTCCGCCGCGAAATGGATGACCGGCGGCGTCGAGCCGTACCCCGGCGCCGACGCCGACGCGCGCGCGATCGACACCCGCCTCGGCGCGCCGTCGGCCACGGCCGAGCGGTTCGATCGGGCGATCCGCGCGCGGCCGCGCGATCTCGGGCTGCTCGGCCTGATGGTGCGCCACCTGTCGACCGGGCTCTCCGACGCGTCGCTGTGGGCCGACATCGACGCCGCGGGGCGCGAGCTCGTCGCCGTCGAGGCCGAGACGCGCCGCGTGGCCGAGCGCTACCTGCGCGTCCCGGGCGTCGCCATCGTGGACGCGTCGTCGAAGAGGGGCCCGATCGACAAGACGATGCTGCTCCTCCTCGGCCAAGCGCGCGAGCGCGTCGCCCTCGTGATCGACGGCGACACGCTCAGCCTCGCGGCGCCCTTCGACAGCGGCCTCGACTTCCTGAAGCTCCTCGGCCTCTCGGCCGGGATGCCCACGCGCGTCAGCGTCCCCCGCAAGCGCCTCGGCGACGTGCTCGCCGCGCTCGGCGTCGACCCGGCCGACGCCGGGCACCTCTCGTAGGTCACTGTTTGTGTGACTACCTATCCCCCTCGCTAGGCGCGCAGCGTCTGGTACGCCTGCGTCAGCTCGACGAGGCGCAGCGACAGCGCCTTCTTCTCCTCGGGCCGCGCGGTCGCGTGCCGGTCGGGGTGAAACCGCAGCGCGAGCCGCCGGAAGGCCTCGTGCACCTGCGCCGAGGTCGCGCCGAGATCGAGCCCCAGCAACGAGAGCGCGCGCGTCCGCTCCGCGGGGGCGACCTCGGGAGGCGCCTGCCGCTTGTCGCGCGCGCGGGCGCGGCCCTTGAGGAACGCCGTCGGGCCGAGCTCGGTGACCTCGCTGCGCCGGTGCGCGACCCGGAACGACAGCTCCGCGTCGTCGAGCGCGAACAGCGCCTCCAGCCTGCGGAGCGTCGGCCCGCCGAAGCCCTGGGCGCCCGCGTCGTCAGCGGGCTCGACCCCGGCCGCCTCGACGCCGACGACGAGCCCCTCGCGCAGGTGGATCTTGTGCGCGCGGCCCGCCGTCACGCCGCGCACCTCCGTGAGCTCGAGCGTGCCGGTGACGCGGCCGCGGTGCAGGTTGCCGAGCAGATCGCCGAGGGTGGTCGCGCACAGCCGCCGCGGCAGGGAGACGCCGGTCATGCGGGTGGGCTAGCGGAGCCGAGCGGAGCGGGGCAACTTCACCGCGAGTTTGGCGGACGGGCCCGCCGGGGGTAGCCTGCGAGAGCGTGCGCAAGTTCCTCCGAAACACGGCCTGGGTCGTCGGCGTCATCGCCGCGATCGTGGTGACGCTGCGCCTCACCATCCTCCGCTGGTGGACGATCCCCGTCGACGATCCCATCCACGGGATCTCGCTCGCGCCGAGCCTCGCGGCGGGCGATTTCGTCATCCTCTTGCGGACCACGCCGAAGTACGGCGATCTGGTGCGCTGCGCGGATCCTGGCGCGCCGGGGCGCTACGTCGTCGGGCGCATCCTGGCGACCGAGGGCGACAAGATCGAGCTCACGCGCGCCAACATCATCGTGAACGGGCGCCCGACGCAGCCCGAGATGAGCTGCAACCCCGCGAAGATCACGGTGCCTCACCCGACGTCGGGCGCGCCGGTCGAGCTGCACTGTTCGATCGAGGCCGCGCAGGGCCACAAGCACCTGCGGGCGTCGGCGCTGACGGCCAACGCGTCCGAGGTCATCCGTCGAGGCGAGGTGAGCCAGGGCAACGTCTACCTCGTCAGCGACAACCGCGTCTTCCCGATGGACTCGCGCGAGTACGGCGCCATCCCGAAGGCGTCGTGCAAGGAGCAGGTGTTCTTCCGCGTGAAGGGCAAGAAGGGCTGGGGCGACACGGCCACGCGGCTCATGTTCATCCAGTGAGCTTGGCGCACGCCGCGGCCGCCGCTACCTGACGGCGATGGACACGCGCGTGCTCTGTGGGCAGCTCCTGGTCGCGGGCTTCGAGGGCCCGGCGCCGTCGGCGAGGTTCGTCGAGGCGCTCGCGCGGGGCTGGCGCGGCGGCGCGATCCTGTTCTCCCGCAACCTGCCCGACGTCACGCACGCGTGGCGGCTGTGCGCGAGCCTCGCCGCCCGCGCGCCCGCGTCGCGGCCGCTCTTCCTCGCGGTCGACCAGGAGGGCGGGCGGGTCGCGCGGCTGAGATCGCCCGTCGCGCGGCTGCCGCCGATGCGCGAGCTCGCGCGGCACGGCGCGGAGACGCTCCGCCACGCGGGTGACGTGCTCGGCGCGCAGCTCGCCGCGATCGGGTTCAACCTGGATTTCGCGCCGGTGCTCGACGTCGACACGAACCCGGCGAACCCGGTGATCGGCGACCGCGCGTTCTCCAGCGATCCGCGCGAGGCCGCTGCGCTCGCGCTCGCGTTCCACGAGGGGCTCGCGCGGCACGTGCTCGGCTGCGGCAAGCACTTCCCCGGGCACGGCGACACCGACACCGACAGCCACCTCGCGCTGCCGCGCGTGACCCACGGCGCGGCGCGCCTCGACGAGATCGAGCTCGTGCCGTTCGCCGCGGCGGCCCGCGCGCGGGTGGCGACGCTGATGACGGCGCACGTCGTCGTCGACGCGCTCGATCCCGGCGTGCCCGCGACGCTGTCCCGCACGATCGTCCACGAGCTCCTGCGCGAGCGCCTCGGCTACCAGGGCGTCGTGTTCTCCGACGACCTCGAGATGGCGGCGATCGCGGCCCACTTCGATCTCCGAGACGCGGCGATCGCGGCGATCGCGGCGGGCTGCGACGCGCTCTTGATCTGCAAGCGCGAGGAGCTCGCCGAAGAGGTGCACGACGCGCTCGTGCGCGAGGCGGAGCGGAGCGTCGCGTTCCGCGCGCGGTGCGAGGAGGCCGTCGGCCGCGGGCTCGCGGCGCGCAGCTGGCGACCGCCCCGGCCCGGCGACGCGCTCGCCCTGCGGGTCGCGCTCGATCGCTCGGCCGAGCTCGAGGCGCGCTGGGCGTGAGCCTGTGGCTGGGCGCCGGGCGCGTGGTCGCCGAGGCGGGCGTCGTCGTCGACGGCGCGGTGCGCGTCGAGGGTGACAGGATCGTGGCGATCGGCGCGCGGCGCGAGATCGAGCGCCAGCCTTCCGATCGCGTGCTCGACGCTCCCCAGGGCACCCTGACGCCGGGGCTCGTCGACGCGCACACGCACGCCGCGTGGATCGGCTCGCGCCACGACGAGTACGCGGCGCGGCTCGCGGGCGCCGACTACGAGGAGATCGCCCGGATGGGCGGCGGCATCGCGGCGTCGCGCCGCGCGGTGCAGGCGGCGAGCGCGGACGAGCTCGCGGCGACGCTGTCGGCGCGCCTCGGGCGGATGCTCCGGCAGGGGGTCACGACCGTCGAGGTGAAGAGCGGCTACGGGCTCGACGAGGCGGGCGAGCGCAAGCAGCTCGAGGCCATCGCCGAGGTCGCGAGGGATCCCGCGATGCCCGCGGTCGTGCCGACCTACCTGGCGCTCCACGCGGTGCCGCCCGAGCGGCGGGGCGATCGCGCCGCGTACGTGCGCGACGTCGAGGCGCGCTGGCTGCCCGCCGTCGCGGCCGCGGGGCTCGCGCGGTTCGTCGACGCGTACGTCGATCGCGCGGCGTTCACGGTCGACGAGGCGCGGGCCGTCCTCTCGCGCGCGCGGTCGCTCGGGCTCGGCGTGCGGCTGCACGTCGGGCAGTTCGCCGACGTGGGGGGCGCGGCGCTCGCGGCGTCGCTCGGGGCGGCGTCCGCCGATCACCTCGAGCACCTCTCGGCCGCGGACGCCGACGCGCTCGCCGCGGCCGAGGTCTCTGCGGGCCTGTTGCCCGTCGCGAGCTTCACGCTCGGCCAGGCGCCGCCGCCCGTCGAGGCGCTGCGACGCGCGGGCGCGCGGCTCGTCGTGGCGTCCGACGCGAACCCCGGCACCGCGCCCACCGAGAGCCTGCCGCTCGCGCTGTCGCTCGCCGCTCGCGCCTACGGTCTCACCCCGCGTGAGTGCCTGGACGGCGCGACGACGCACGCCGCGCGCTCGCTCGGCCTCTCCGACAGGGGCGCCCTCCGCGTCGGCGCGCGCGCGGATCTCGCGCTCTGGGCCCTCTCGAGCGAGGTCGCGCTCGTGCAGCCGTGGGGCGCGCCGCCGCTCGTCGCCGTCGTCCACGGAGGCCGCGTCACCGCGCCCGGCTGATCGGGGGTGACCCGCCCGGCGCAGACGGGCAACATCCGCGCCCCATGAGCTCGCCCGCGCGCCTCACCGACAGGTACCAGCTGACCATGCTCGCCGCGTACGCCGAGAGCGGCCACGCGGGCCGACGGGCAGTGTTTGAATTGTTCGTGCGTCGCCTTCCGTCGTCGCGGCGGTTCCTGCTCGCGTGCGGGCTCGGGCGCGCGCTCGCGCTGCTCGACGGGCTCGCGTTCACCCCGGGCGATCTCGCGCGGTTCGACCGCGATCCGGTGCTCGGCCCGGCGCTCGGGCGGCCGCGCGTGCGGGCGCTGTTCGAGGGGCTGCGGTTCTCGGGGCGGGTGTTCGCGGTGCCGGAGGGGCGCGTCGCGTTCCCGGGGGAGCCGCTCGTGCGCGTGGAGGGCACGCTCGCGGAGGCGCAGCTGGTCGAGACGCTCTTGCTCTCCATCGTCAACCACGACACCCGCGTGGCGTCGAAGTGCGCGCGCATCGCGCTCGCGGCGCGCGGGCGGCCGTGCCTGGAATTCGGCACGCGGCGCGCGCACGAGCAGGCGGCGGTCGACGCGGCGCGCGCGGCCTACATCGCCGGGTTCGCGGGCACGTCGAACGAGGAGGCGGGCGAGCGCTGGGGCGTGCCGGTGACGGGGACGATGGCGCACTCGTACGTGCTCGCGCACGCGGCCGACGCCGGGGAGGACGGCGAGCGCGAGGCGTTCGCGAGCTACGCCGCGCTGTTCGGCGCCGCGACGACGTGCCTCGTCGACACGTTCGATCCGCTGCGCGGCGTCGAGCGCGCGGCAGAGCACGTCGGCGGCGCGCTGCGTGGGGTGCGGCTCGACTCGGGCGATCTGCTGGCGCTCAGCCGCGGCGCGCGCGAGCGGCTCGACCGCGCGGGCCTCGACCGCGCGGGCGTCGTCCTGTCGGACGATCTCGACGAGCTGAAGATCGCGGCCTTGCTCGACGCGGGGGCGCCGGTGTCGGCCTTCGGCGTCGGCACGATGGCGGTCGCGACGCCCGACACGCCGTCGCTCGGCGCCGTCTACAAGCTCGTCGCGCTCGAGGACGCGTCCGGCGCGATGGTGGCCGTGCAGAAGCGCGCGCCCGGCAAGGGCTCGTCCGCCGCGCCGAAGCAGGTGCACCGCCAAGGCTTCGAGGACGTCGTCGGCCTCGCGACCGAGGCGGGCGAGGGCGAGCCGCTGCTCGTCGAGGCGCTCGGCCCGGGCGCGGCCTACGACCGCTCGACGGAGGCGGCGCGCGCCCGCGCCCAGGCGGATCTCGCGGCGCTGCCCGAGGCGCTTCGGTCGCTCGCGCCGCGCGGCGACGGCGAGGGGTTCCCCGTCACGGTGAGCCCCGCGTTGGCCCGCGTGCAGGCCGAGGTCGCGCGCGCGGGCCGGGTCACGCTCTGACCCACGCAGCGCGAGAACGGTGGGTCACGGTGGCCCGCCGTCACGCAGGTTTTCGCGTGGCATCGCGCTTGAAACCGGGGCGTGCATGCGCGTCCGTCTCGCCCTCGTCCTCGCGGCGTCGCTGCTCGCCAGCGAGGCGCGCGCGGCTGGCGCGTTCGTCGTCGATCCGCCGTCGTCTGCCTTCGTCGAGGAGGTACGCGCGGCCGTGTCGGTGGATCCCTCGGGCTCGACGATCTGGCTCGGCGCGCGGCTCGCGGGCGCGGCCGATCACGTCGTGTGGATCGTGCCGCGCGAGGCGGGCGTGGCGGTCGATCTCGCGTCATCGGCGTGGCTCGACGCGCTCGAGGACGCGACCGCGCCGCGCGTGCTCGCGCCGCAGGGATCGCTGTGCGACGGGCCGCCGGAGCTGGTGTCGACGGGGGACTCTCCGGTCGGCGTGGAGCCGCCCGTGGCGCGCAGGATCGAGAGCGCGGCGGCGCTCGCGGACGCGGAGGCCGCGTGGTCGCTGGCGCTCGATCCGACCGACCGCGTCGCCTTGCTCGCGTCCCTCGCGGAGGGCGACGAGCTGCTCGCCGTGCGGTGGACGCCGCGCGACGGCGAGTCGTCGACCCCGGTGCTGCGCCTGCGCGGCGGCCCCGGCGCGGTCGTCCCGATGCAGCTGACGCGCGCGGAGGCGGGCCAGCCGATCGCGATCACGGTGTCGCTGGTCGCGAGCGCGCGCGCGACGGCGCCGCTCACCTCGCTCGTGGCGATCGCCGACGCGGATCTCTCGTGGCCCGGCGGCGCGGCGAGCTACGCCGGCGCGCGCGACGCGCTGCTGTCGACCGGCACCGCCGCGCGCTTCATCGTCGAGTCGGCGAGCCCGACCGCGCTGACCGCGGGAGAGTGGGTGACGGGCGCGGGCAAGGCGCCGAGCGCCGCGGACGCCTTCCTCCGTCGCGCGGCGCTGCGCGGGGAGTTGCCAGGCGACGTGGGCCAGGTGACGGCCGCGATCGCGCCGGCGCTCGCGGGGGACGCCGTGTTCGCGGCGCCGTGCGCGCGCGGAGATCTCGTCGCGGGCGGGCCGTGCGCGGGCGGCCCTGCGCTCGGCGCGGGATCGCTCGGGCGCGCGGACGATCTCGCGTTCGCGCTCGCGGGCACGCCGAGGCAGCGGTGGGTGACCCGCCTCGCGGGCCGGATCCCCGCGGGGGGACGGGGCAAGGCGCTGTCGCTCGCCGTCGGCGATGGCGGCGCGATGCCCGTGCTTCGCCGCGCGGGGGACGACAGGTGCGCGTCCGCCACCGGCCCATTCGGGGGCGGACCGAGCGGCGCGACACCCGCCGGGCCGAGCGCGGGCGGGCCGGCGCCAGGCGCGCCGTCGCAGCCCTCGCAGCCCGTCGAGGACGAGCCCCCGCCTCCGTCGTCGTCGCAGTCGACGGTCGACGTGAACGTCGGCTGCCACACCGACGGCGCGCAGTCGTGCAGCAGCGACTCGAGCAGCGACGCCGGCGACGACGGCTGCAGCAGCGACTCGAGCGGCGACGCCGACGACGACGGCTGCAGCAGCGACTCGAGCGGCGACGCGGACGACGGCGGCTGCAGCGGCGAGTCCGCGGGGGACGAGGGCTCGGGGTGCGGCTCGAGCGACGGCGGCGAGGGCAGCGGCAGCGGCTGCTCGGGCGGCGACGGCAGCAGCACGGGCGGCTGCACGAGCAACGGAGGAGGCAGCAGCGGCGGCGACTGCACCGTCTCGCGCGCGCGCCGGCGGCGCCCGTCGAAGTGGGCGTTCTTCGTGCTCGCGCTGGCCTTTCCCTTGCGGCGCTGGTCGCGTCGCGCGTGACACAATCCCGACAAGAGGCGCAGAAGCGTGACGCCGCGCCGGCGGTCGCGGGCGTACCCTCCGGCCGCCATGACGGAGCCGAGCGCGCCTCCGCGCACCCAGGTACCGGAGCGAGTCGTCCTGCACGGCGCGCCCGTCGACTTTCGCACGCTCGCCGAGCGCGCCATCCCGCGCGACACCGAGCACGTGGTGTTCGATCTCGATCGGACCATCCACCTCGGTCGCAACATGGGGGAGCTGCTCGGCTGGGAGCTGGCCGCCGAGCAGGCGTACGGCGTCGACGGCTGCGCGGCGCTCGAGGAGGGCCGCCCCCGCGGCCGGCTCTTGCTAGCGGTGCGCCGACCGCTCGGCCTGCTGCGCTACATCGCGATCGGCCTGCGCGACTGGGGCGTGCCGGGGCTCACCTACTTCTTCTGGGGGAAGCTCGCGGCGAGGCGCGAGGCGCTGCGGCGGCGCAGCTTCCTGCGGTTCGGGCCGGAGCCCGTGCGCGAGGTCCAGCGCATCCCGCAGACGACGCTGCTGTCGCTCCTCTGCGGCGCCGACGAGCCTCGCCTCCGGCGCCTCGCGCGCGCGGTGTGGCGGCGGCACGCGCCGGAGCAGGTCATCACGCGCGAGGACGTCGCGTGGCTGCGCGGGTGGTGTCCGGGCGTGCGCGTCATCCTCTCGAGCGCGTCCCCCGAGGCGACGGTCGCGGTCGCGGCGGAGGAGCTGGGCGTCGACGACTTCGCGGCGTCGACGTCGGGCCGCGCGCCGGGCGAGGTCGACGCGCCGGTCGAGCGGCTGCGCGGCGCGCCTCGCGCCGTCGCGGGGCCGGGGCACGTCGTCATCAACGCGGGCGACGCGAAGATCGCCCACCTCGCGCGGAGGCACCCGCGCGCGCTCGCGCGTGGCGCGCGCACCGTCGGCGTCACCGACACGGGCTACGGCGAGGACCACGCCTGGGCGGATCACTTCGCGCGGGTCATCGACGTCAACAGCGACTCGCCGTTCGTGCCGATCGTGCGCGCGGGCTCGCCGCTCGTGGAGATCCACTCGGCCGCGGTGCTGACGCGCGAGGAGCGCGCGACCGGGGCGCTCGATCCGCGGCGGGGCGCGGTCGCGACGGGCGGCCCTCGCGAGCTCGCGGGCGCGGAGCTCGACGCCCTGGTGTCGGGGTTCCGGGCTCGGGCGGAGCAGCTGGCGCGAGAGTACGAGCGGACGGCGAGCGCGCTCGGGCCGGAGCTCGACGAGGTGCGCGCGGCGACGGCCGAGGTCCGCCGTGAGCTCGACCGCGCGGCGCTGGCGTACAACGAGGCGCCCCCGGACGCGCGCGGGCCGTTCCTCACGACGCTCGAGGCGCTGCGGCAGGCCGAGCGCGCGCTCGTCGCCGAGCTGCACGCGCTCGAGCGCCCGCTGTCGGAGATCGCGTTCGCGCTGTGCCGCACGCGCGAGGGATCGCGCGCCGCGCTGGCGGGCTAGCCCCCCGTCAGAAGAAGTTCCCGATGGTGAACTCGAACGTGTAGCTCTCCTCGTACGGCAGCGGCTTGAACGGGAAGCCCCACTCGAACCTGAGCGGGCCGAGCGGGGAGAACCACCGGATGCCGAACCCGTACGAGGTGCGCAGCAAGGCGAGGCTGTCAGGGAACTTGAAGCACGCCTGGTTGACCGGGTAGATGCCGCCCGCGCGCGTCGGACCGACGCCCGCGATCACGCCGCCGCCCGCCGCGTCGCAGTACAGCTGCTCGAGGTTCCACGCGTTGCCGAGATCGGTGAAGAACACGCCGCGGATGCCCACCTTGTCGACGATGGGGAACTCGAACTCGAGGTTCTGGTAGTACATCAGGTTGCCGCCGATGTTGGCCCCGTTGAACACCGGGCGGCTGTTGGGATCGAGCGAGTTGTTGAGCGGCAGGCGCGGGCCGATCGTGCGCAGCCGGTAGCCGCGGACGTCGAAGATGCCGCCGAGGAAGAACCTCGCGAAGATGGGCACGCCGTCCGCGCGCGGGCTCGTCACCAGGCCCGTCTCGCTGTTGGCCTTCAAGACCGCGCCGCCGCCGAGCGGGTAGTAGAAGCGCCCCGTCAGCCGGTGCCGCAGGAACTCGTTGTCCGACATGAGCGTCGAGGTCGCGAGCTCCGTCGACGCCGACAGGTAGACGCCGGCCTTCGGGAAGAGGCGGTTGTCGCGCGTGTCGTACGAGATCGACGGGCGGATGCTCGACGTGTAGCCGTCGTTGAAGAGGTTCGCGAGCGGCAGCCGCTGGAACACGCTGGTCGCGCTCGCGGTGCCGAAGAACGTGCTCGTCGTCTCGGTCGAGACCTTCGTGCGCTCGAGGTTGTACGCGAGGAAGGCGCGGGTCGACGGCGAGATGAGGGTGTACCCGAAGCTCAGGCTGCCGCCGAGCGAGCTCTGGCTGAAGTCGTTGTAGACGCGCAGCTGGTCGTACAGATCGATCGACGCCGAGAAGTTGCTGTCGAGAAAGTACGGCTCGAACCAGCGGATGTTGACGAGCTGGCGCAGGCCCGAGATCTGCCCCTGGATGCTCAGCGTCTGCCCGGTGCCGAACAGGTTGGCCTGCTGCACCTGCGCGGTCGCGATGAAGTTCTCGATGCTGGAGAACCCGGCGCCGACCTGGAACGTGCCGGTGGGTCGCTCGGCGACCTCGACGTGCACGTCCATCGTGCCGTACTCGCCCTCCTTCGGGCGGTCGGGGACGTCGGTGAGCTGGGTCGTGCCGATGTCGGCGCGCTCGAAGTAGCCGAGCGCCATCATCCGGCGCTTGCTCCGCTCGAGCTTCGTCTCGCTGAACAGCTCGCCCTCGACGATCTCCAGCTCGCGGCGGATGACCTTGTCGCGGGTCTTCGAGTTGCCGCGGATCTCGATGCGCCCGAACTTCACGAGGTTCTTGCGCTCGAGCGGCACGACGACGTCGACCTCGTGGCGCTCGGCGTCGATCTCGGTGAGCGGCTCGCCCTCGACGTTCGCGTAGCCGGCGTCGCGATACATCGTGCGGACGTCCTGGAGATCCTTCGCGAGCTCCGCGCGGTTGAAGTAGTCGCCGGGCTTCGCGCGGACCATCTCGCGCAGGTGCCTCCGGCCGCCGAGCGGCTCGATCTCCTTGCCGTCGGGATCGCGCTCGAAGATGCGGAAGCTGCGGATCTTGAACCGCGGCCCCTCGTTGATGGTGATGGCGAGCTCGATGCCGTTGCGGTCGGGCGTCAGCATCACGCGGGGCGCGTTGATCTGCACCGTGAGGAACCCGCGGTCGTAGTAGAGCGACGAGATCACGTAGACGTCGCGGTCGAACGCGTCCTGCCGGAACGGCCCGCCCGAGCCGAAGGAGAAGAAGCTCGAGCTGCCGGTGAGCATCACCTCGCGCAGCTCGGGCTCGGTCACGTGCTCGTTGCCGATGAACGTCACGCGGCGCACGCTCACCTGCTCGTGCTCCTTGATGGTGAAGCGGACGGTGACCTCGTTGTCGCGCCCCGGCAGCACCTCGTGGGTCGCCTCGGCGAGGAAGTAGCCCTTCTCCGCGTACATGTCGCGGATCTTCTGGACGGCGCGGCGGATGGCCGGGAACGACAGGATGTTGCCCGTCTTGACCTCGATGGCCTCCTGCAGCTTGTCGGACTCGACCTCGGAGTTGCCGACGAAGACCACGGTGCGCACCGTCGCGCGCTCCTGCACGACGAACCGCAGGCTCACGCCGCCGCCCTCGCGCTCGAGGTCGACCTCGAGCCCGTCGAAGAACCCCGAATCCCACAATTCTCGCGCGTCCTTGCCGAGCGCCTCGGGGCTGAAGGGCTGGCCGACGCGCTCGTGCAGGTACGCGACGACGTCCTCCTTCGACACGCGGCGGTTGCCGGCGACCTCGATCTTCACGATCGGGAGGCCCTTCGCCTGCTCGGCCTCGGTGGGCGCGATCGCGACGACCGGGCCCGTCGCCACCCGCGGCGCCGCGCGCGAGGGCGCCGCGCTCGCCGAGCCCGCCGCCGCGCTCGACGCGGGCGCCGCCGACCCGGGCGCTCTCGCCGATCCGTCCATGTCGCGGAACCCCGGCGGCACCGGCTGCGCGCCGACGATCGCCGACGTGGCGAGCGAGACGACGGCGACGAGCAGCCCCGCGCCGCGGCGGAGGCGACGAAGCAAGGGGGAGCTCATCGAGGGGCGAACGACTCGGGAAACAAGGGGGCGCGGGCTCGTAGCAGCGCCTCCCGTGGAGGGGAAGCCTGCGCGCCGCGGGGCGCGGGGCGCACGTGAGAGAATCTTCATTGGTCAATCGCCGTCACCCTCACCTAGCGTCGGAAGCATGGGGCTAGACCGCGGGGGCAGGGCGCTGACGCCGAGGGCGGCGCTCCTCGTGTCGGTGCTGGGCGCCCCCGCGGTCGCGGCGCCCGCGCAGCCCGCCGACTCGATCGAGACCCGGACCGGCGAGACGCTCGTCGGCGAGATCGCGAAGGAGCTCCCGGACGGCACGGTGATCGTCACCCGGTCTGGCGAGGCGGTGCTCGTGCCGCGCGAGCAGACGAAGCGCGTGGTGCGCGCCCCGCGCCCCGCGTCGCCACCGCGCCCTCCGCCCGCCGATCCGCCGCCGTCGCGCGAGGCCCGCGGGATCGAGCTCGTCGTCCGCACCGGCTACACGAAGCAGTTCGGCAAGCTCGTGGACCGCCCCGGCGGCGAGATGTCCGGCATCTTCCCGAGCCAGGTGCCGCTCGTGCTCGACCTGGGCGCGAGGCCGAGCCCGTACGTGTTCCTGGGCGGCTCGTTCCGCTACGCGTTCGTGCAGCTCGGCGACAGGTTCGACCGCGCGTGCAGCGGCGGCGCGAGCTGCAGCGCCTACGGGTTCGCGCTCGGCGGGATGATCGCGGTGCACTTCGCCCCGCTGGCGGACCTCGACCCGTGGCTCGGCCTGGGGATGGCGTTCAGCTCCGAGCAGGTGAACGCAGAGAGCGATCTCGGCAAGTCCCGCCTCGCGTTCCGCGGCATCGACTGGCTCCGCGCGTCCCTCGGGGTCGACTACAAGCTGTCTCGGACGCTGCGCCTCGGCGGGTACGCCGAGCTCGCGGCGACGAAGTACTTCGACTACGTGGGCGACCTCGACGGCGCGCGCTGGGGCGCCGAGCTGAAGGACACGACGAACCACTACGGCCTGACGATCGGGCCGCGGCTGTCGGTGATCCCATGAGCGCGCGGCGCGCGGTCGCGGCGCTGATCGCGTCGGTCGCCTGGCTCGCGGCGGTCGGCGGCTGCGACACGCTGGCGTTCGGCGACTACTCCTGCTCGTCGCCGACCGCATGCACCTCGTCGGCCAGCTGCGCCCCGATCGCCTGCAAGTGCGGCGACGGCACGGTGCAGTCGCGGCCGCCGGCGTGCTCGGGAGGCTGCTGCGAGGGCCCCGACAAGACGTGCCGCTACGACTGCGATGACCATGGCGGGTGGGACCACGATTTCGTGGACGGCGTGCTCGGGGGCTCCGACCTCGACGCGGGCTCGTCCGCGGGCGGGCGGGGTGGGTCGACCGGGGCGGGCGGATCGAGCAGCGCGTGTTCCTCGCAGACCCCCACGCTCGTCGCGTCGCCCAGCAAGCCGGACGCGGGGACGCTCGTCGCCGCCGGCGGCGCGGTGTTCTACGGGGACGAAGGCGCCGTGGTCCGCGCGACGCTCGGCGGCACGCCGACGAAGCTCGGCACGACAGGGGCCTCGCTGTCGAGCCTCGCGATCGCCGGGGGCAACGTGTACTGGGCCGAGCAAGGCGCGGCTGGGGCGAGCGGGGCGCTCCGCGTCGTCTCGGCGAGCGGCGGGTCCGCGAAGACGCTCCTCAGCTCGCTCGTGTCGCCCCAGGCGGTGTCGGCGTCGACGGGCGCGGTCGTGTACGCCGAGTACGTGAAGAGCGGGTGGCTGTGGCGCGTCCCGACGCCCAGCGGCCCGCCGACGAGGATCGTGCCGGTCCCCGGCGGGGCGCTGGCGACGGCGACCAACGGGACGCACGTCGCGTGGATCGAGCTCGGCGCCACCGCGAGCGCTCCCCGCTCGGTGCACGTCGCGAAGATCGATGGCACGTCGGCGCGCGTGGTCGCGAGCGGGCAGGTCGGCTCCCTCGCGATGGACGCCACGCACCTCTTCTACTTCGACCTGGCCGCGAGGCAGCTCTCGCGGGTCTCGCTGACCTCGGGGGCGCCGGACACGCTCTACACCTCCACCGGGACGCGCGGGCACCTCGGGCTCGTCGCGCAGGACGGCGCGTACCTCTACTTCACCGACGGAGGCGCCTCGAAGCCGTGCGCGTACGGCCTCGTGAAGAAGATGCCCAAGTTCGGCGTGCTCGAGACCGCGACGATCGCGGCGGAGCAGGACGCGATCGGGCTCGCGATCGACGACAAGTACGTGGTGTGGATGACCAGCGACAAGGTGCTCCGTGCGGCGAAGTGAGCTCGGGCCTCGGCTCCTCGGCGCGGCGCTCGCCGCGACCGCGCTGCTCGCGACGGCGACGGCGAGCGCCGACCCGAAGGACCGCTACCTGTCCGACCTCGGGGCGTGCAGCGAGAAGTACGACGGCGTCTCGTCCTTCACGTGCTCGATCTGCGGGGTGACGGCGGGGTGCGACGGGAGGCAGTGTCGATGGGGCGATGTGCGCGGGACCGAGGGCTCGGATGGGTTCGACGCCGGGCTTTCGCGCGGCTATTTGCTCTACTGCGTCAACCAGGGCGGCACGCTCGTCAGCGCCGCGTCCCCCGTGGGTATCCAGGCTCGGAGCGTCGACGGCGCGCTGCGAGCGCTCTCGAAGGGCGCGGCCTCCACCATCGGCGGCATCGCCGAGTACACGAAGTTCGACGGCTCGAGCGACCCCGCGTACGGCCTCGTGGTGCCGGTGCAGTGGGCGCTCGACGATCGCCGCCTGCTCTCGGCGCTCGTGCTCGCGGGCCACGTGCCCGGCGTGAACCAGGCAGGCGTCAACGCGCGCATGACCTGGGGCGTGCTGCCAAAGCGCGAGGACGCGAGGAGCACGCTGTTGATCGGCGTGCCGGTGCAGGCGACGATGCTCTCCGGCGACGCGATCTCGACGAGCTTCGGGTTCGCGGGCGGCGCGTCCGCGCTCTACGGCGCGACGACGGAGAGCGGCGGGCTGGGCGTCGGCGTCGCGCTCGACGCGCTGTACGTGCGGGGCTTCCAGGCGCCGCTCCAGGTCGCCGGGCGGCTCGCGTTCGGGCCGGACAAGCGCTTCGCGGTGCAGCCCGCGCTCGCCACCGATCTGCGCGCGCCGTCGGAGGCCATCCAGCCGAACGTGCTCGCGGGCGTCGAGCTCGGTCGCGGCGGCGCGATCGAGGCGCTCGGGCTCTCCGACGCGGTCGCGGGGGTGCAGGTGTTCCTCCGCGGGAGCGACGTCACGGCGAGCCTGGGGATCACGGGCTCCCACGCCGCGCTGGGTGGCGCAGCCCGTCGCGCCGCGAGGCCGAAGCCAGGCGAGGCGGTGGTCGCGCCGGGCGGCTGCGAGTCGCATGACGCGTGCCCGCTCGCGAGCGTGTGCCTCGCGGGCAAGTGCGTCGAGCCGCGCAGGTACGAGCCGAAGCTGGAGCGCTTCTCCGCCATCGTCGTGGCGAAGGACTCGGACCTCGCGGCATACGCGCGCGGCGTCGTGGAGCGCGCGATCGAGGGGACGAGGTTCGCTCCGATCCCGGAGAGCGAGCTCGCGGCCGCGCTCGGCGACAGGCGGCGCGATGTCGTCGAGGGCCGCGCGCTGTCGGACGACGACGTCGCCGCGCTGTCGGCCGTGGCGAAGACGAACGTGCTGTTGCAGGTGACGCTCGAGGAGCCCGGAGAGGAGATCCGCGCGAAGCTCCTGCTCAGCGTCGGACCGGAGCGCCGGACACGGGTGGTCTCGGCGCCTCGGGCGGGCTTCGGGGGCGATCTGCGCGCGGCCGTCCGGGCGCTGCTCGGCGTCGAGTGACAGCCGCCGCCGAGGCGCTCGACACGCGCGGCGAGCGCGGGGACACTCCTGCGCGAGCACCATGATCCCCGCCGAGCCCTCGATCATCGATTTCTGGACAGAGGCCGGGCCGACGCGGTGGTTCGCGAAGGATGAGGCGTTCGACGCGGAGTTTCGCGCGCGGTTCCTCGCGGCGCACGAGGCGGCGACGGCCGCCGCGCCGGTCGATCCCACGAGGGACGCGCTGGGCTCGCTGTCGCTGCTCCTCTTGCTCGATCAGTTCCCTCGCAACGCGTTCCGCGGGACGCCGCGGATGTTCGCGACCGACGGGCTCGCCCTCGCCGTCGCGCACGCCGCGATCGACGCCGGCCACGACGCGCGCGGCCCCGCCGAGCTTCGCGTGTTCTTCTACCTGCCGCTCGAGCACGCGGAGTCGCTCGAGGAGCAGCGCCGGTGCGTCGCCTTGCACGAGGCGATGGGGGTGCCGGAGCTCACGCGCTACGCCGCGCTGCACCACGACATCATCGTGAAGTTCGGTAGGTTTCCGCACCGCAACGCCGTGCTCGGGCGCGCGTCGACGGCCGAGGAGCTGGAGTTCCTCGCGGCCGGCGGCTTCGCGGGCTGACCGCGGCTCACTGGATCGTCACGGACTTCGTCACCGACACCGCGTCGCCGGTGAACGGCGAGATGCTCAGGCCGCGGAACTTCGACGCGATGCAGCTGCCCGTCGGGGTGCCCGCGAACGGCGGCCCCTGGATGAGCGCCTGCGTCGCGCGGCCGCTCGTCGAGAACGTCACGCGCACCGTGCCCGTGCCGCGAGGACCATCGGGCTGCGCGCAGCCGGCCGACGCCGCAGCCGCCGCGCCGAGCGCGGCGCGCGCCGCGCCCTTGTCGAACTCGGCGCTCGCCACCGCGGGCTTGGGCTCGTCCTTCTTCGGCTCCTCCTTCGCGACGGCGTCGGGCTTCCTGGGCTCGTCCTTCGCGACGGGGTCGGACTGCTTCGGTTCGTCCTTCTTCGGCTCCTCCTTCGCGACGGGCTCGGGCCTCCTGGGCTCGTCCTTCACGAGGGGATCGGCCTGCTTGGGCTCTTCCTTCTTCGGCTCCTCCTTGACGGCGGGCTCGTCCTTCTTCGGCTCGTCGTGAGCGGTCGGCGTGGGCGCCGGATCGGCCGTCTTCACCGGCTCGGGCGGCGGCGCCTGCGACGTCTTCGCGGGCGCGACGGCGCGCGCGGGGGACGGCGCGGGCTCGGGCGCGGAGGCGCGACCGAACAGCAGGTAGGCGACGCCCGCCGCGCAGAGCGCGCCCGCGGCCCACACCCAGCCCGGGGCCTTCTTCTCCTCGGCACCGCTGGCGTGCGCGGGCTTCGCGGCCACCGGGCTCACGCTGAGGAGCGGCTCGATCTTGGCGGGCGCGGGCGTCTCGGGCGCGGGCGTCTCGGGCGCGGGCGTCTCCCACAGCGGCGCGGGCGCGGGCGCGTCGAAGGAGGCGTCGAGCGTGCCGCCCCAGTCGAAGGTCGCGGGCGCCTGCGTCGACGGCGCCGCGTCGACGAGCGCCGAGAAATCGACCCGGCCCGACGACGGCGGCGCGTCCTCGATGTCCGCGCTCGCCACCAGCAGCTCGCTCGCGCCGGAGGAGGTCGGCGCCGGCGGCTCGTCGACCGGGAGCGGCGGCAGCACGATCGGATCCTCGGTCGGGGGCGGAGGAGGAGGCGCCTTCGGCTTGCGCCGCGCCGACGCGCCCTCGGAGGGCCCGAGCGAGAACGCCGCGCTCGTGTCGCCGCCCGGCTTCTTCGGGGTCGCGCGGGGCGCGGGGCGCGGCGCGGCGGGCTTCTCGTCGAGCAGCGGCAGCGGGATGCTCGGCGGCTCCTTCGGCACGAGCAGCTCGGGGCCGAGCGGGATCGTCGGCGGCTCCTGCGGCACCTCGACGCGCGCGGGCAGCGGCGACGCGGCGCGGACCTTCGTGATCGACTCGCCGGAGGGGCGTGGCGGTGGCGGCAGGCTCGTCAGCTCGCCCTCGTCGGCCTCGAGCTCCTCCGGCTCGAGCGTCGTGCCGTCGGCCACGATCGTCGCGCCGCACTTGCGGCACCGGTACTTCACCAGGCGGCCGCGGATCTTGTCGTCGGGCGCGACGAAGCTGGCCCTGCACTCACCACAGCTGACCTTCACGTTGCCACCATTCTTCGGAGGAGAAAATTACAGGCCACCATAGCAGAGGCCCACAAAACCGCCTGCTCGTCGGATGTTCAGCGTCGCCCTCGCCGCCCGCCTTGCGGCCGTCGACGACGGACACTAGCGGTCGGGCCCATGTTCACAGGCCTCGTCGAGGAGCTCGGCGTGGTCGCGCGGCTCGACCGGCGCGGCCCGTCGGCGACGCTCGTCGTGTCGACGACGCTCGGGGGGCTTGCGCTCGGCGACAGCGTCGCGGTCGACGGCGCGTGCTTGACGGTGACGCGGCTCGCCGACGGCAGCTTCAGCGCCGACTGCTCGGCGGAGACCCTCGCCCACACGACGCTCGGCGCGCTCGGGCCGGGCGCGCGCGTGCACCTCGAGCGCGCGCTCCTGCCGACGACGCGCCTCGGCGGGCACCTCGTCTCGGGGCACGTCGACGGCAGGGCGACGCTCGTGTCGGTCGAGCCGGTCGGCGACGCGCGCAAGCTCACGCTCCGCGCGCCCGCGGAGCTGTCGAGGTTCGTCGCGAGGAAGGGCTCGGTCGCGCTCGACGGCGTCAGCCTGACCGTCAACGGCGTCGACGGCGACGGGTTCGACGTCATGATCATCCCCCACACCGCCGACAAGACGAAGCTCGCGTCCCTCCGCCCCGGCGACGCGCTCAACCTCGAGGTCGATCTGCTCGCGCGGTACGTCGCGCGCCTGCTCGAGCCCGCACCCGACGATCGCCTGCGCGACGCGCTCCGCCGCGCGGGCTACGGAGAGCCCTGACACCGCACATGGACCCGAACCCCGCATTCTTGCGCGTCGAACGCGCGCTCATCGACATCCGCGCCGGCAAGATGGTCATCCTCGTCGACGACGAGGACCGCGAGAACGAGGGCGACCTCACGATGGCCGCGGAGCTGGTGACGCCCGAGGCCATCAACTTCATGGCCAAGCACGGGCGCGGGCTCATCTGCCTCACGCTGACCGACGCGCAGGTCGCGCGGCTCGGGCTGCCGATGATGCAGCAGGCGGGGCGCGCGGGGCCGCCGCTCGGCACCGCGTTCACCGTCAGCATCGAGGCGCAGCGCGGCGTCACCACCGGCATCAGCGCCGCCGATCGCGCCCACACGATCAAGGTCGCGGCCTCTCCAGCCGCGAGCCCCGAGGACGTCGTCACGCCGGGCCACGTGTTCCCGCTCCGCGCGCGCGACGGCGGCGTGCTCGTGCGCACGGGCCAGACCGAGGGCTCGGTCGATCTCGCGCGCCTCGCCGGGCTGACGCCGGCCGGCGTGATCTGCGAGATCATGAACGACGACGGCACGATGGCGCGCGTGCCCGATCTCGAGCGCTTCGCGGCCGAGCACGGCCTGCTCATCCTCAGCATCGCGGAGCTCATCCAGTACCGCATGCGGCGCGACCGGCTCGTGCGGCGCGTCGCCGAGGAGACCCGCGTGCTCGATCAGACCGGCACCCCGTGGCGCGTGGTCGCGTACGGCGCCGAGGTCGGCGACCGGGAGGTGCTCGCGCTCGTGAAGGGCGAGCCCTCGCCCGACCGGCCCGTGCTCGTGCGGATGCACGCGGGCTCGATGATCGGCGATCTCTTCAGCTCGACGCCGCGCGACGGCGGCAAGAGCCTGCGCCCGGCGATCGATCGCATCGAGCGCGAGGGCTGCGGGATCATCGTCTACTTTCCCCCGGACGGACGCCTCGCCGACGAGCTCGGGGGCGCGAAGGCGGGCCCAGGCGGCGCGCCCGTGCTGCACGAGTACGGCATCGGCGCGCAGATCCTCGGCGATCTCGGCGCGCGCGCGCTGCGCCTCTTGACGAACAACCCGAAGAAGATCGCCGGGCTCGCCGGCTTCGGCCTCGAGATCGTCGAGACCTGCAGCCTGCGCGCCTGACGCGAGGTCGAAGGATCGGCGCGCGCGGATCGACCGCGCTCAGGCGTCGCGGCGGCCGACCACGTCGTCGACGGCGAACTCGCTCGTGATCTCCGCCCACGAGGTCGGCTGCTCGGCCGAGGCCGACCACGCGGAGACGCGCAGCCTCATCACCACCCGCTCGACGCGGCTCGTCTGGCCGAACTTGTCGCCCCGCTCGCCCGGCTGCTTGAAGACGGCCTCCATCCCCGGCATCGGGATGGGATCGCTGATCTCGACGCGGGTCTCGGTGCGGCGCTGCCCGCCCCCGAGCCGCGCGCCGAGCATCGGGTGCTGGCCGTGGCTCTTGCCCGTCGCGCGGTCGACGACGTCGATGCAGATGAGCTGCGGGCTGACGCGGTACACGCGGTTGTGCGTGTAGATGTCGAGCATCGCCCACATCGCCTGCGGGAGCGTCGCGACGCCGCGCTGTTGCATGACCTCGACGTCGAGCGGCGGCGGCCCGACGGGGGCGTCGGTGTCGACCATCGTGCGCTCGAGCTTGTCGCGCTCCAGCGCGCCGAGGTCCTCGCGCTTGAACACGTCGGTGGGGACGTCCTCGTCGGAGGGCGGCGGCGACACACCTCCACCTCTTTCGCGTCGCGCGTGGCGTGTCAAGCGCGGGCGGGCGCGCGCCTCGTGTACGCTGGCCGGGCGGACCTCTCCGCCCACACAGGACGACCCGAGACCCCATGAGCGACGAATCCATCCCCCAGCTCCTCCTCGCGCTCCCCGAGGACGGCCTGACTGTCACCACGCTGCGCGCCCTCGACTGGGTCGTGCCGGGCGAGTGGCAGAACCCACGGAGCCTCGAGCAGATCATCGTCGACGTCACGGGAGAGACCGACGAGGGCGTCCTCCAGGCCGTCGGCGAGCGGGCCATCGCGCTCTACCACGACGAGAGCCAGGGCTACCAGCGCGCGGTCTGGCTGTACCAGGCCGTCGACTCGGTCGACAAGCTGGCCGGCGCGGCGGCGCTCGCGAACAAGATGGGCGACGCGTTCAGCTTCCTCGGGTTCCTGGACAGGATCACCCCCGACGCAGACACCACACAAGCGATCGACGCCGGCATCAAGTTCGCGGCCGAGCTGGGCGCCTTCTGCAGCCTCAACGGCCTGCCAGGCGACAGCATTGGTGACTTCGCGGGCTCGCTCGCCGGCTACGCGCGCGAGGACGTCATGCGCCTGGCGGCGTGGCTGTCCCTCGACTGTCTGCTGCCGCTCGGGCCCGATTTCATCGCGAAGATCCTCGAGAAGATCGACGGGGCGGCGGACGAGCACCTCGGTGACAACAGCCTGTTCCAGAAGGTCTCCGGGTTCCTCCCGGGCGGCGTCGCGGAGCAGCGAGGGATCATCCGCGGCTCGATCGAGCAGGCGTCCGGGTTCCTCACGAGCTTCGTGGACATGAAGGGGCTCTCGCAGAACAGTGTGTTCGAGTCTGTGCGACACTACGTGGACGTCGGTGACAACGGGCTCGACTACGTGGCGGGCGCCGTCGACGTGGGCACGAACGTGTTCGAGCACACTGGCATCCAGACGGTCGCGCGTCGGCTCGTGTCTCGCGCGTTCGGGGAGATCTAGCGCAGCGTCCACGAGGACGCGAGGGCCGACAGCGACGATGTGAGGTTGGTGTGACTCGCATGGCGAGACCGAGGACGACCGCGAAGCCCGCGAAGCAGCAGCCCGAACCGAAGGCGAAGCCCGCCGCGAAGGCCAAGCTTGCCACCGAGAAGAAGCGCAGCGCGGCGTCGCCGGCCGAGGGCGCGGTCCCGCGCGCGGAATTCGCGGCGCCCGACACGCTCGGGGGAGGCGCGCTCGAGAGCGCCGCGAACGTCGCGGATCGGCGGGTCGTGGGCTTCGGCCACACCGCGATGGATGACGATCTCTTCGCGCTCGGCTATCCGCACCTCGCGCTCCTGTTCGACGACCGCCGCGATCCGGTCGTGGAGGCGACCTGGATGCTGCTCGAGGGCTACCCACACCGTCAGGTGTCGTTCGCGCGCCAGGCGGCGACCCTGTTCGTCCGCGCCCAGGCTGGGGGAGGGGCGGTCGACCTCCCGGGGGGCGAGCCCGTCCTGACGACGCACGCGAAGCGGGCGCTCGCGTCGAAGGGGCCGCTCCGTGTCGACGAGCTCCCGGAGCTCATCGGTCGGATGCTGGGCTTCGTCGATCCGTCGACGGACGTCATCCTCTACCTGTTCGAGGCCCTGCTCGGCACCGTGCCGACGCTCGAGGCGCTCGTCGCGAGCCTCCTTGGCGCCGACCGCGCGTTCTTCTTCCGGCGCGCGCCGGTCTCCGCCAGGTGGCTCGATCCGATCGCGATGCTCCTGTCGCGCGCGCCGGCCCGCGCGGGCGACGCGCTTCGAAGGCGGCTGATCTCGTGGGCCGACGGCGCCGCGATCGCGGCGGATCAACGCGCGAGGTTCGGCATGGCGACGCTCGAGGGCGCGTCCCTCGTCGCGCCGCCGCGAACCGTGGTGCACGCGACCGCCGCCGACGTCGTCGCCGCGCGCCGCGCGGGCGCCGCCAACCCCTGGTACACGCTCCCCGACCCTCGCCTCGTGTACCTCGGCGGCGATGAGGTCTACCGCGTCGAGCTCGGGCTCTGGCGCAGGTACACCGACGTCTACGCGGCCTCGCGCGCGCACGCGCTGATCGTCGAGCGCTTCGGCCGCATCCGATCCGCGTGCACGGTCGAGCTCATGACGGACATGGCAGCGCGGTCGAAGGCGCCCGACGCGGCGCGCGCCTGGCTCGCGGCGCACCGCTGAGATCGTCGCGCCCGAGCGCCGGCTTCGTGCGGAATCCCACGCGGAGCGGGGGGCGTGGCCCTCACAGCTTCGACCAGGTGGCCGTCAGCGTCAGGTCTCCGACGGGATCGCCGAGGTCGGGCAGCGACAGCGAGTACTGCGCGGACACCTGGGACGCGCCCGGGAAGAGGTAGAAGATCGAGAAGCACACCCGCCGTTGCGCCTCGTCCCACAGGAGCGCGTGCAGCTCCCACCACGGCTGGGCGCCGCAGTCCTTCGTGCAGTCCACGGTGTCGAAGACGAACACGTCGTGGGTCATCGGCCCGAGCGTGAGGCGGCCCTTCTCGCCCGAGGGCAGATCGATCTGCGCGCCGTGCACCTCGAAGCCCGTGACGATGGGCGGCGCGACGAACGACACCGCGGGGAACTTCACCGCGGGGCTCGACGGCGCCTGCTGGAGCGCGCAGGTGCCCCCGGCCGCGGTGGGCTCGTCGGTCATCTTCGTGCCGTCGGTGCCCTCGAGGTACACCCAGTCGAGCGCCGCGCCCTTGCAGTAGAACCAGAGCGAGTAGAGCCTGTCGGGGCCGACCGCGAGCGTCTGGTACAGCTCGTACCCGAACTCGGGCCACGCCTGGTGCTCGTAGGTCACCGCGGGGTAGCTCACGCCGCCCACTGTCACGTGGCCGACGTCGCCCACGATCGAGATGTCACCGACCTTCTTCGTGCCCACGCCCGTGATCGCGACAGTGAACGGCAAGGTCACTGTGCTGTCCGTCGCCGCGGCGGACAGGACGGGCAGCGCGCCCGCCGCGCCTGCTTGCCCGGCGCCCGCCGCGCCCGCCTGCGCCGCGCCCGCCGCGCCGCCCTGCGTCGCGCCTCCCTGCGGCGCTCCGGCCGCGCCCGCCTGCGCCGCGCCCGCCGCGCCCCCCTGCGGCGCGAGCGGCGCGCTCGACGGGCCGCCATCCCCGCAGGCGAGCGAGAGGAGCGGCAGCAGCCAGGCGAGCGAGGCGCGGATCATCGCCGCACGACAGCGCACCCGCGGCGCACGCGCAAGCTCACGCGAGCAGCCGCGCGACCTGGTACGTGGCGGCGGCCGCGAGCCACGCGAGCGCGTACGTGTACGCGAGCACGAACAGCGCGAGCTTCGCGCTCCGCGTCTCGCGCCGCACGGCCGACAGCGTGCTGATGCACTGGCACGCGAGCACGAAGAACACGAGCAGCGCGGCGGCGGTCGGCGGCCCGTACGCGGGGCGGCCGTCGGGGCCCTTGGCGGCGCGGAGCTTCTCGACGAGCGGCGCGGGCTCCTTGTCGGCGTCCTCGACGCCGAAGATGACACCCATCGTCCCGACCATCAGCTCGCGCGCGCCGAAGCTCCCCACGAGGCCGAGGTTGATGCGCCAGTCGAACCCGAGCGGGCGCGTGACGGGCTCGAGCGCGCGCCCCGCCGCCGCGGCGACGCTGCGATCGATGAGCGGCTCGCCCTCGTAGGCGGGCTCGCGCACCGCGGTGTTCAGCAGCACCCAGAGGATGATGGACGCCGACAGGATCACGCTCCCCGCGCGCCGGGTGAAGTCCTTCGCCTCTCGCCACGCGCGGTGCAGGATGGGCCGCAGCATCGGGCGGCGGAGCAGGGGCATCTCGAGGAGCAGCGGCAGCGCCCTGCCGTTGCCGCGCGCGACCGACGCGCGCAGCACGCGCGCCGCGACGAGGCCCGAGAGCACGCCCGCCGCGTAGAGGCCCGTCGCGATGGCGGCGCGGCGCACGGCGGACTCGCCGAAGAACGTGGAGATGAGCAGCGTGTAGACGGGCAGGCGCGCCGAGCAGCCCATGAGCGGGATGACCAGGATGGTCGCGAGGCGCTCGCCCGGATCGCGCAGCACGCGCGTCGCCGAGATCGCCGGCACCGCGCACGCGTGCCCCGTCAGGAGCGGGACGAACGCCTTGCCGCCGAGGCCGAACCCGCGGAACGCCCGGTCGAGCAGGAACGCCGCGCGCGCGAGGTAGCCGCTCGCCTCGAGCAGCTCCATCCCGACGATCAGGATCACGATCTGCGGCAAGAAGGCGAGCACGGTGCCGACGCCGCCGAGCGCGCCGTCGAGCAGCATCGACGCCGCGAAGCCGTCGCCGAGGCGCGGCCGGAGCGCGGTGAGGCGCTGCATGCCCCCGTCGAGCAGCGTCGTCACCGGATCGGAGACGAGGAACACCGCCGCGAACATCGCGGCCATCACTGTGAGGAAAATGGGCAACCCGAGCGCGGGGTGCAAGAGGGCGCGGTCCCACGCCGCCGTGCGCGCGCGCGGGCCCGACGGGCGCGCAGGGGCGCGCGTCACGACCTCGCGCGCGACGGCGTCCGGGTCGAAGTCGACCGCGGGCGACGGGCGCGCGGCGTCGACGGCGCCGATCACCTTCTCCGCGGCGTCCGGCGCGGCCGCGTGCGTGACGACGACGTCGACGCCCGCCAGCCGGGCGAGGCGCGCGGCGTCGACGCGGGCGCCCTCGGCCTCGAGCTCGTCGGCGTGCGTCAGCGCGAGCACGAACGGCGCCGCGGGCCCGCGGTCGCGCGCCTGTCGCGTCAGCGCGAGGCCGAGCGCCAGGCGAGTCGCGTCGCAGACCTGCACGATCACGAGCGGCCGCTCGCCCTCGGCCGCGTGGTCGACGATGCGCCGCGCGATCTCCTCGTCGGTCCCCTCGCCGAGCTCGCCCGCGAGCCGGTGCAGGCCGGGGAGATCGCAGAGCGTGGCGGCGCGCCCGCTCGGCAGCGTGACGTCGTGCTCCTCGACGTCGACCGTGACGCCGGGGAAGTTGCCGACCCGCGCTCGCCGCCCCGTCAGCGCGTTGAACAGCGAGGACTTCCCGGCGTTGGGGCGCCCGAGGAAGGCGACCAGCGAGGCGTCGCTCACGTCGACTCCACCACGACGCGCGCCGCGAGCTCCCTGCCGACGGCGAGCTCGACCTCGCCCGTGCGGACGTGCAGCGGGCCGCCGAAGGGCGCCCGGCGCACGAGCTCGACGGAGGCCCCGATCTGGAGCCCCATCGACTGGCACTGCGACGCGGTGTCCGCGTCATCCGGGAGCGCGACGACGCGCGCCGCGGCGCCGCGGGCGAGCTCGGCGAGGGTCATCGAGGCTCAATCGGCGTGCGACGTGGCCGGGGGCAAGATCGCCTGGAAATCCTGGCGAATTCGCGCCTCGTAGGTGTCCATCAGCTCCTCGACGCGCGCGTACGACGGCGAGCGGAAGATGAGCCCGACGTGGTGCGACTTCTCGGTCAACCGCCACACGATCTCCGGATCGGTGTACCGCGACGTGTCGGGCCGCGCCTCGCGCGCGAGCGAGACGACCAGCCCCGCGTAGTCGCCGCGGACGGCGGGCAGCTCGTACGGCCACTTGCCCTGGCGCATCTCGATCCTCGCCCACTCCTCCCACAGGTTGAGCCCCGTCTCGGCCTCGACGAGGTCGGCGATGTGCGCGCCGCCGACGCGCGCCGCCGTCTCGAGGAAGTAGAACCGCCCGTCGTCGCGGCCGCGGATGAACTCGCTGTGCGTCACGCCGCGCACCATCCCCAGCGTCGAGAGCAGCTGCGCGTGGAACGCGAGCAGCTCGCGCTCCTCGTCGCTGCCGCGCGGCACCGTGGTGGTGCCGAACACGCCGCCCTCCTGCGTGATGTTCAGGATAGGCCGGCGGTACTTGTGGCACGCCGCGAGCAGGATCTGCCGCTCCGAGGTGATGGCGTCGACGTGGTAGACGTCGCCGGGGATGAGCTTCTCGAGCAGGAAGAAGCTCTGCGCGTCGCCGAGCCCGTCGATGAGCGCGAACACCTCGTCCTCGGTGCTGACGCGCTTGATGCCGAGGCTCGCGGCCTCGCCACGAGGCTTCAGCACCCACGGCCCGGGCACCTCGCGGACGAAGCGGCGCACCTCGTCGTGGTTCATCGCGTGGACGAACGCCGGCACGTTGATGCCGCTGTCGTGCGCCTTCTCGCGCATCGCGAGCTTGTCGCGGAAGTAGCGCACCGTCGTCTCGCCCATGCCGGGGATGCGCATGTGCTCGCGCAGCATCGACGCGACCTCGACGTCGAAGTCGTCGAGCGGGACGATGCGGTCGATCTTGCGCGTGCGCGCCAGGTACGAGACGGCGTGGATGACGTCGGCGCGCTTGTCCGCGAGCCCCGCGCCGGGCATCGCGAACACCTCGTCGATGCAGCCGCGCGGCCACGGCTCGTTCATGATCTTCTCGATCGTCAGCAGGATGACGGTGCACCCCTCGCGCTTCAGCGTCTCGATGAGGCGCGCGCCTTTGAAGTAGCTCGCGAGGCAGAGCACGGTGATGGGGGTGTTCGGGGCGGCCACGGCGCCCGAGCGTTATCACGGCTCTCCGCGCCGGGAAGCCGGTATCTGCCGCGTCGGTCGATGGGCTACGGTGCCCCCTCGATGCGCCTCCCTTTCTGGTCGCCTTGCCTCGTCGTCGTCGCGTGCGGCCCCGCGGCGGCCCCGCCCCCCGCGGCGCCCGCGGCCGAGCCCTCGCTGCGCGCGCCCGCCGGCGTGACGCTCGACGAGGCGTGCGTGACGACGGGCCCGGAGCTCTGCTTCGACGCCATCGACAACAACTGCAACGGGCTGCTCGAGGAGGGCTGCGGGGTGCAGTCGGGGATCGTGCAGATCGCGGCGGCGTGGAGCGAGGAGACGGCCGACGTCGACCTCGTCGTCACCGATCCCGCGGGCGAGACGGCGAAGGTGGGCAACCCGAGCGCCGGCGGGCTCGTGAAGGACCGCGACTGCCCCGGCTCCGACAGGCGCTGCCACGGCCAGAACCTCGAGAACGTGTTCCTCGAGGGGGGCGGCGACGTCGAGCCGCGGCGGGGCACGTACACGGTCGAGGTGCGCCTCGAGAAGGCGGGCAAGGCGCGGCTGCCGCTCTCGGTGCGCGTCGGCGCGCGCCTCGGGCAGCGCACGACGGGGTTCTCGACGACGCTCTCGGCGCAGGGCGAGACGCGCACGTTCACGTTCGAGCTGTGAGCCCGCGTGGTAGCGTCGCGCGCATCATGCGGAACCACCTCGCCACCCTCATCCTCGCCACCACGCTCGTGGCTCCGGGCTGCTCGAAGCCCTCCGAGGGTCACGCGACGCCCGCGAGCGCCGCGCCGGCCACGTCGGCGCCCGTCCTCGTCGCGCCGCCTCCCGCCGCAGCCTCGAGCGCGCCGGCGCCCGCCGCCTCGGCAGCGGTCGAGCCGCCCACCTACGCGCAGCGCACGGTGCCGGGGGGGATGCACAACGGGGCGTGGGTCCAGCCCTTCCAGATCGTCCGCGACAAGGGCAACCTCGGGCTCTCGTACGTGGACGCGATGAGCCGCTGCATCGGCTACGGCAAGGTGCTCTGCAGCGACAGCTCGTGGGCCCGCGCGTGCGCGACCGACGAGAAGCTCTCCAAGATCGAGACGTGGGTGTCCACCGGCGTGGGCGGGAACCGCTTCGTCACCCGCGGCGGCGAGGACGCGGGCTGCCGCGCGCGCGACGTCAAGGACGGCGCCGACCTCTCCCCCACGCGCGCCGCGGTCTGCTGCGACTTCGACATCGCGGTCAAGACGCAGGGCACGGACGCGCTCACGACCGGCACGGTGCGCAGGCTGTTCGCCTACTACCGGGCCCTGCGAGACAAGGACGCGCTCGCGCTCGCGGGCTTCTACGAGGACAAGGTCACCTGGCTCGGCAAGGAGCACACCAACGCCGATCTCATCAAGGTGCACCAGGAGTCCTTCAAGAAGGATCCTGCGCAGTGGACCCAGTTCGACACCTGCACGGTCGCCGGCGACAAGGGCGACGCCCCCGACGCGAAGGCCAGCGTCGACTGCGTGACGCTGTTCCAGCGCAAGGGCGCCGTGGTGGTCGCGATGCAGCGGCTGATCTTCTCGCGCGACGGCAAGATCAAGCTGATCGGCGACGCCGAGACGGCGGGCCTGCCGGCGGTGTCAGGCGCGCCCGTCCAGGAGAAGGAGCTGAAGGAGCGCGTCGGCATCCTGCTGCAGGCGGACTGACGCGGCCTCGCCCCGCGCCTGGCCTCCCGCGCACCGCGGCACTACAGGCGGGCGCGTGGCCAGGCGTCGCATCGTGATCGTGGGGGGCGGGTTCGCGGGGTACTACACGGCGCGCGAGCTCGAGGCGCGCATGCGGGGGCCCGAGCGCGACGAGCTCGAGATCACGCTGGTCGCGCGCGACAATTTCCTCACGTTCACGCCGATGCTCCCGTCCGTCCCGGCGTCGACGCTCGCGCCCCGGCACGTCGTCACGCCCCTCCGCCAGGCGCTCCGGCGGACGCGGTTCGTGCGTGCGAGCGTGACGGACGTCGACGTCGCGAGCAAGCGCGTGAGGGTCGCCGGCGCGCTCGTCGACGCCGGGCGCGAGCCCGAGCTGTTGCCGTACGACGATCTCGTGATCGGCCTCGGCTCGACGACCAATTTCTTCGGCGTGCCGGGGGCCGCCGAGCACGCGCTGACGATGAAGACGGTGCCGGACGCGATGCGCCTGCGCAACCGCGTGCTCGATCTGCTCGAGGCCGCCGACGCCGAGGAGAGCGAGCGCCGCCGTCGCGCCCTCCTGACCATCGTGATCGTGGGCGTGGGGTTCTCCGGGTGCGAGACCGCGGGGGAGCTGCGCGAGTTCATCCAGAAGACCGCCGCCCTGTACCCGCACGTCTCCCGCTCCGACGCGCGCGTGATGCTCGTCGGGCTCGACGCGGAGTGCATGCCCGAGATCGGCGCGAGGCTCGGCAAGTGGGCGCGCGAGGTGCTGACGAAGGACGGCGTCGAGGTGCGGCTCGGCACGGCGATCACGCGCGTCGCCGACGATCACGTGCTGATGAAGCTGCCGAGCGGCGAGACCGAGCGCGTCGAGACCCGCGGCGTCGTCTGGACAGCGGGCGTCGCGCCCTCCCCGGCCGTCGCGGGCCTGGCGTCGCCCGAGTCGAAGGGCCGCGTGCTCGTCGACCCGACGCTGAAGAGCCCGCACCACGACGGCGTCTGGGCGCTCGGCGACGCCGCGGCCGTGCCCAGCACCGACGGCCCCGGGTTCTGCGGGCCGACCGCGCAGCACGCGATGCGCCAGGCGGCGACCCTCGCGAAGAACCTCCTCGCCGCGCACCGGGGGCGACCGCTGGTTTGGTATAAGTACAAACCCCTGGGGCTGATGGCGTCGCTCGGGCACCACAAGGCGGTCGCGCTGTCATTTGGCATCCCGCTGTGGGGGTTCCTCGCGTGGTGGATGTGGCGCACGTACTACCTGATGCGCATGCCGGGCCTCGAGCGGAAGATCCGGGTCGCCCTCGACTGGACGATCGATCTGTTCTTGCCGCGCGACACCGTCGTCTTGCGGTACGAGTCGCCCGGATCGCAGCTGATCCTGACGCCTCCGCCGCCGAGATCGCTGCCGGCGCCGCCGCGGGGAGAGTAGCCGAGCCGCGCCGCCTCGAGCGTGCGCCGTGCTATCTCGCGCGGGGTGCGCGCGCACACGCTCGGCCTCGCCTCGTCGCTCGCGTGCTCGTCGCTCGCCTGCTCGACCCCGACGCAGACCGCGCCGCCGCTGCCCGCGCGCGTCGACCTCGGCGGCGCGACGCTCGTCGTCGACGCGGACGACATCGTCTTGCGCCTCGGCGACGGCCCGAGCGCGCACCTCTCGATCGACGGCGCGCGGCCCCGGCCCGTGCGCGTCGAGCGCGACGTAGGCGTCACGCGGGTGGTGCTCTCGGCGGGCGCTCCGCTCTCGCTCTCGCGGGCGGGAGGCGCGGTCGTCGCGTCGGCGGGCGGGCGCGAGCTCACCGCGGCGATGCACGGCGCGCTCGCGTTCGCGCCGGGGAGCTTCCTCGGCGACCGGCGCCCGCGCGACGCCTCGTGGGCGCTCGTGGAGACGGGCGGGCGGGTGCTCGTCGTCGGGCCGTCGCGCGCGTCGATCGACGCCGGGGGCGCCGTCGCGACGGGGCCGTCGCTGTCGTTCGCGTGGGGCGATCCCGCCGAGCTCGGCCTGGGGATCACGGCGTCGCGGTGCGCCGTCTTCGCGCCGCCCGTCGCGGGGCGCGCGGCGCTGCTCGACGACGAGGGCCGCGCGATCGGCCTCGGCCTCGCGGGCGACGACGGCGCGCTCGCGTGCCTGTCGCTGGGCGCTCCTCGGCGGGCGGTCGCGCTCCTCGGCGGCGCGGTCGTCGGCGCGCCCGTCGAGCTGTCGACGTCGCCCGCGCGGCTGCCCGCGCCGCGTCACGCGAGGCTCGAGATCGTCGTGACCGATCACGACACCGGCGCGCGCCTGCCCGCGCGCGTGGTCGTGCGCGGCGTCGACGGCACGCCCGATCCCACGTTCGGCTCCCCCGAGCGCGCGACCGGCGCGGGGCCGATCTTCGACGCGGACGACGGCGCGGTGCACACCGCGCTCGTGCCAGGGAAATACAAGGTGTTCGCGACCCACGGCGTCGAGTGGTCGGCCGACGTCGTCGCGCTCTCGGTCGCGCCCGCCGCCGCCGCGCGCGTCGCGCTCGCGCTCCGGCACGTCGCGCCGACGCCCGGGTGGATCTCGGCCGATCTGCACGTGCACTCGCGCGGCGGGTTCGACTCGCTGGTCAGCGTCGAGGACCGCGTCCGCGCGCTCGTCGCGGCCGGCGTCGAGTTCGCGGCGGCGACCGAGCACAACCGGGTCGGCTCGTACGCGAGCGCGGTGATGCCGGCCGCGTCCGCGCTCCGGTGGACGCCCGCCGTCGAGGTCACGACCGTCAACCCGCTGCGGGGCCACTTCAACGTGATCCCCTGGGACGATCCGAAGGTGCCCGCGTACCAGCAGACGTCGCTCGGCAGGCTCATCGACGACGTGCGCCGGCGCGCGCCCGAGAGCGTCATCCAGGTGAACCACCCGCTGCTCGACGCGCGGCTCGGCTACCTGCTCGCGGCGCACGCCGACGCCGCGACCGAGCGCGGCCGGCGGATGATCCCGCGGGGGTTCCACTCGCTCGAGGTCTACAACGGGTTCGATCTCCACGAGGTCGCGCGCGTCGACGAGGTGCGGGCGGCGTACCTCGCGCTCGTGGAGGCCGGGTTCCGGATCGCGGCGACGGGCAGCTCCGACAGCCACTCGGTGCAGTACGGCGGCGCCGGGTACCCGCGCACGTACCTGCGCGCGGACGCGATCGACGCCGCGAGCGTGGTCGCCGCGATCAAGGGCGCGCACACGCTCGCGACGAGCGGGCCGCTCGCGTGGCTGCGCGTGGGCGACGCGACGTTCGGAGACGCACCGAGGCGAGAGGGCGCCCTGCTGCGCGCGCGCGTGACGGTGGCGCAGGCGCCGTGGCTCGCGCTCGCGTCGGTGGAGCTGTGGGCCGGAGGTCAGAAGGTGTGGGAGCGCGCGCTCCCGAGGCCCGCGTCGCCCGCTCGACCCGACGGCTCGCTCGACGAGGCGCGCGCGCGCGCCGTCGCGCTCGACGAGGAGATCACGGTCGCGCCCCCGCCGGGCGCCCGCGCGCTCGTGCTCGTCGCGCGCGGCGCGCCGTCGGGGGGGGAGGCGCTCGGGATCCGGGACTTCGCGCCGATGGCGATCTCGAGCCCGCTGTGGCTGTGAGCGCCGGTCTCGCGGACGCGCGCGGACGCAGGCCCGACCCCCCGAGGTCGCCAGCGCGGGGTCTCCCAGGAGACGCTGACGCGGCTCAACCCGCCGCCCCTTCCGCGCTGGGTGTTCTCCTCCACGGCGAGCGGCGCGCTCGTGGCCGCGGGTGCCGGCGCGTGCTTCGGTGCACGATTTTCCGGCGCTCAGGCGGAAGACGTCCGCCTCGCGCAGTCGTCGACGACCACGGCCGTCCCCGCAGAGACGTTCGCGGACGTGGAGGCCCGCGCGA
>JADLFU010000155.1 GCA_020849655.1 Polyangiaceae bacterium
CGACGTCGAGGCGGGGCAGCGGGCAGGCCTGAAGACGGCGCTCCTCCTCGCGCCCGATCGCTGCGAGCTCTGCCCCCACCGCGGCGGGCCGGCGCTCGACGGCCGGCGGCCGGACCTGTGCGTCTCCGATCTCTCCCACCTCGCCCGGGCCGTGCTCGCGCCGGGCAGCGCGCCATGCCCGTGACGGCCCCGACCCACGCCGACGTCGCGCCCGTCGATCCCGACCTCGCGCTGCGTGTGCCGCCGTGGGGCGACGTCTCCGAGCCCGAGCTCTCGATCGTCGTGCCCGCGATGAACGAGCAGCTCACCATCGGCGACTTCGTCGACTGGTGCCACGCGGGGATGAAGAAGGCCGGCGTGGTCGGCGAGATCCTCATCGTCAACAGCTCGACCGATCAGACGGGCGCCATCGCCCTCGACAGGGGCGCGCGCGTGCTCGACGCGCCCCGCCGCGGGCTCGGCCGCGCGTACATCGACAGCCTCCCCTTCATTCGCGGCAGGTACGTGCTGATGGGCGACTGCGACTGCACGTATGACTTTCGTGAGCTCGCGCCGTTCATCGAGAGGTTCCGCGCGGGGGCCGAGTTCGTGATGGGCTCGCGGTTCGCCGGGACCATCGAGCCCGGCGCGATGCCGCCGTTGCACCGGTACCTCGGCACGCCTGTCACGACCTGGATCCTGAACCTCATCTTCTCGAGCAGGTTCTCCGACATCCACTGCGGCATGCGCGGCATCACGCGCGACGCCCTCGCCCGGATGCGCCTGCGGTCACAGTCATGGGAGTACGCCTCGGAGATGGTGCTGAAATCGGTGCACATGAGGCTGCGCACGGAGGAGGTGCCCATCCGCTTCCTGAAGGACGTCGACGGGCGCCTCAGCCACCACAGGCGCTCCGGCTGGTTCTCGCCGTGGGCCGCGGCCTGGATCAACCTGCGCGCGATGTTCGTCTACGGCGCCGACTTCTTCTTGCTGAAGCCCGGGGTCGTCCTGTTGGTGCTCGGCCTCGCCCTCGCGCTGCCGCTCAGCTTCGGGCCGCTCATGGTGGGCGGGATCAAGCTCTCCATCCTCTCGATGCTGCTCGGGCTGACGACGACGACGCTCGGGCTGCAGTGCGTCTACATGGGCGCGCTCGCGCAGACGCTCTACGACTACTCGGGCGAGACGACCCGGCGCTGGTGGGCGTGGTTCCCGTACACGCGGACGGCGCTCGCCAGCGCGGCGATGTTCTCGCTGGGGCTCGGGCTCGATGGGTTCCTCGTCCACACCTACGTCAAGGGCGGGTACCAGCTCGGACCCGACATGCTGGCGAGCCACCTCGGCGTCACCGGCCTCCTGCTGATGATCGCGGGCTTCATGACGTTCACGTTCTGCTTGCTCCTGCACGCGACGGGCGTGGCCGTCTGGAGGAGGCCGTGAGGGAGACGCGCCGGGAGTCGTTCGGTCAGGGGCACGCCCCCTCGGTCGTCGACCGCCTCGGCGTGTGGCTGTCGGCGCGGCAGCTGCGCCGGTGGGTGCCGAGCTTCGCTGGGCGCCGGGTCGGCGACTTCGGCTGCGGGTTCCACGCGACGTTCGCGCGGACGCTGCTCGACGAGGCGGCGCACGTCGTGCTCGCCGACGTCGCGCTCGCGGACGATCTGCCGCGGCACCCGCGCGTCTCGGCGCACACGGGCCCGCTGACCGAGACGCTGCCCAGGCTCGCCGACGGCTCCCTCGACGTCATCCTGTGCGTCTCCGTGCTCGAGCACCTGTGGGAGCCGCTGGAGGCGCTGTGTCACTTCCGGCGCCTGCTCGCGCCCGGCGGCGTCTGCCTGCTCAACGTCCCGTCGTGGGCCGGCAAGCGCTACCTCGAGCTGTCGGCGTTCGAGCTCGGCCTGAGCCCGGCTCGCGAGCTGAACGATCACAAGATGTACTACGACGTGAAGGATCTCTGGCCGCTCCTCGTGCGCGCGGGGTTCGTCCCGCAGCACATCACTTGTTTCTCTCACAAGCTCGGCCTCAACACCTTCGCCGTGTGCGAGAGGGAGCGCGCGTGAGCGCCATCTCCGCCGCTACTCGCCGAGCGCGGCGGCGATGGCGGGCTTCAGCGACTGCTGCAGCGGCACGGAGAACTTCCCGGAGCCTGGCTTCTTCAGCTCCATCCCGAGGATGGCGTAGTACCCGGTGTCGCGGTCGAGCCAGGGCGTGAACCCGAAGGTGCCGGGCGAGGAGATGGTCGCGCAGCCGGTCATCGGGGTGTCACACTCCAGCCAGGCCGTCAGGCCATAGTGAAAGTCGACCCCGATGCCGTTGACGGGCGAGCTCGAGATGGCGACCTGGAAGGGCTCCTTGGTCTGGGCGGTGAAGAGCGCGTCCGGCACGCCGAGCCCGACCCCGCGGTGGAAGATCGCCCCGAGGATCTTGGTGTACTCGTCGGTGGACGCCCGCAGCCCGCCCGCGATGAGCGGGTTGGTGACGCCGAGGGCCTGCCTCGGCGCGGTGAAGTACGCGACCTCCGCCGGCAGCCCGAGCGGCAGGCGCACGCGCTCGTCGAAGATCGTCGCCCAGGGCTTGCCGGTCGCGACCTCGGCCATCCGGGCGGCGACGTGGAGGTGGGAGCTGCCGTAGGCGAACTCCGTCCCCGGCGAGGCCTCGAGCGGCATCGCCGCGATCTGGTCGACGCACGCCGCGAGCGTGATGTCGCCGTCGCTCGTGCAGGAGGGATCCTGCGGGAGCCCCGAGGTGAACGACAACAAGTGCTTGAGGGTGATCTGGTCCTTCGGGGCCGGCCACCCGAGCACCTGGCCGGTGGTCGAGTCGAGGCTGAGCTGCCCCTGGCCGATCACGCCGAACAGCGCGAGGCCCGACACCATCTTCGACGCGGACGCGACCGCGAGGCGCTGCGTCGGGTCGATGGCGCCGTAGGACCTCGCGTAGACCAGGTGATCGTCCCTGTCGACCAGCACGAAGGTGATGGCGGGCACCGGGCTCTCCTTCGCCCTCGCCGCCTCGATGATCGCGTCGATCTGGGAGAACGCCGCGTTGCCCGCGCCGCCTGCGTTGCCCGCGTTGCCCGCGTTGCCCGCGCTGCCCGCGCTGCCCGCGCTGCCTGCGTTGCCCGCGCTGCCTGGGTTGCCCGCGCTGCCCGAGGGTGGGGCCGCGGCGTCATCGTCCCCGCTGCACGCGACCGCCGCCCACGCGAGCGCGATCGCCGCCGAGGTTCGCCCGATCCGGCCCATGATCTTCGTCATGGCGACGGTTGTACCACGTGCCCAGTGGCGAGGCGGCGAGGCGGCGAGGCGCGCCCCCCGGGCTACGGCGCCGCGTCGGAGCAGCAACGGAACCCGAGATCCTGGAAGGCGTACTGGGGCTGCTGCACGACGAAGTCGAACTCGCAGCTCGTGCCGAGCGCGTACGCGGTGTAGGCGCCGCCCTTCACCTGGAAGTAGGGGACGCCGTTGACCGAGAGGGGGTCGGACACCCACTCGCCGACGTTGCCGGAGAGATCGTACACCCCTCCGACCGTGCACATCGGGCCGTCGCCGGTCTTCCAGGGCGCGCCGAGCCCGCGCTCGACCCCGTTGCACTTGTTGGCGTCGAAGGTGGTGCGCGCCGAGGAGTACGACCAGCTCGGCGAGCTGCCGGCGGCGCAGGCGGACTGCCACTCGGCCTTGTTGCAGAGCCGCATGGGGCTCCCCGCCGAGTTCTTGATGGCCGCGCACGCGGCGGCGGCCTGCGCGTGGTTCACGCTCGTCCACGGCTGCACGCCCACGACGCCGCACGCGCGGCTCGTGTCGGTGCCGGGATCGGCGCCGGTCGCGCCCGGGTGCGACGCCTCGTGGGCGAACATCCACACGTTCCCCACCTTCACCATGCTGTCTCGCCACCCCTGGCAGGGGTGGGCGCCGCCGTTGTAGCAGGTGCCGTTGCCCGCCGGCGTGGCCTCGTCGACGGCCCCGTCGCAGTTGTCGTCGAGGCCGTTGCAGGTCTCGTCGACGGCCTTCGACGGATCGGGGCTCGCGCCGCAGACGGCGCCGCTCTTGTCGGGCTTGCAGGCGAACGACGACTTCGTCTGGCAGCGCCCGTTGCCCGCGAAGCACTCCTGGCCGACGCCGAACGTCTCGTCGACCTGGCCGTTGCAGTTGCCGTCCCGCCCGTCGCACAGCGCCTCGACGAAGCGCACCGTGCCGTCGGGGTTGAGCTCGATGTCGCCGGCGGTGGGCAGCTGCGCGTAGTTGCACTTCCAGCCGCTCGCGCCCTGGCAGGTGGGCGCCGCGCCGGCGCACGGACCGGCCGAGAGGCACACCGACGGCGGCGCCGTGAGCCCCTCGTCGATCTGGCCGTCGCAGTCGTCGTCCTTCCCGTTGCACGACTCGCTGGTCGAGGGGACGACGGGGCACGCGTACTCGCAGCCGTTCGCCGGGTTGCCGTCGGCGTCGCCGAAGCCCGTCTTGCAGACCTGCAGCGTGCAGGCGCCAGCGACGCACGCGCCGATGCCGTTGGAGATCTCGCACTTCTTGCCGCACGCGCCGCAGTTGGTGGGATCGGTCTGGAGGTTGAACCCCTCGTCGATCTGGCCGTCGCAGTTGTTGTCCTTGCCGTCGCACACCTCGAGCTTGGGCTGCGCGCCGGCGATGCACACCACCTGGCCCGTCTGGCACGTCAGCTGGCCCTGGGTGCACTCGCCGCAGCACCCGCCCGCGCACGCCGAGAGCGCGGCCGAGCAGGTGCCCGAGCCGACGCACGGCGCGAGCGCGGGGCAGCCCCCGTCGCACGCGCCCCCGATCCCCGACACCGCGTCGTCGACGAGGCCGTTGCAGTCGTCGTCGACGCCGTTGCACGTCTCGGGGCCGGGGGCGACGGTGTCACACTTGTACTCGCAGCCGTTCGCGGGGTTCTTGTCGGCGTCGTAGTACGGCGGCGCGCACGTGAACTGGCATTTCCCGCCGAGGCACTTGTCGTTGGCCGCGCACGAGACGCCGCACTTGCCGCAGTTCGTCGGGTCGCTCTGGAGATCGTAGCCCTCGTCGACCTGGCCGTCACAGTCATTGTCCTTGCCGTCGCACACCTCGGCCGCCGGGCCGACGCCGTTGACGCAGACGAGGCCCTTCGACGTCCCGGTGCACACCGTCTTGCCAGGCTTGCACTCGCCGACGCACGTGCCGCCCGGGCAGTGGGTCTCGCAGGTCACGCCGCCGCCCGGCGCCCCGTCGTCGATGACGCCGTCGCAGTCGTCATCCACGCCGTTGCACTGCTCCGTCGCGGGCGGGTTGACGGGGCACTTGTACCCGCACTTCGACGCCTCGGAGTAGCCGGGATCGCACTTCGGCGTGCACTTGCCCGCGACGCAGCTGACGGTGCCGTTGGGCACCTGTGCGCACTTCTGGTTGCACCCGCCGCAGTTGTTGACGTCGGCCTTGACGTCGAACCCGTCGTCCACCTGGCCGTCGCAGTCGTTGTCGACGCCGTCGCACGTCTCGACGCTCTTCTTGCACTCGCAGCCGTTCATGGGTTGCTTGTCGACGTCCACGAACCCCTCGGCGCAGGTCGCCACCGTGCACGTGCCCGCGAGGCACTCGCCGAAGGCGCCAGGGGGCGCGCAGACGGCGCCGCACGCGCCGCAGTTCTTCTCGTCGGTCTGCAGATCGGCCGCGCAGGTGCCCGCGGCCCCGCCCGCGCCGCCGCCGCCCGTGCCCCCGGTCACGAACCCGCCGCCCGCGCCGCCCTGCGCGAAGCCGCCCTGCCCGGCCTTGCCGGCGCCGCCGCCGCCCGCTCCCGCGCCGCCGCCAGCGGCGTCCCCGCACGCGTAGCAGTAGGCCTCGGTGGTGCAGCCCGACGCGACCACGCCCGACGCGACGACGAGCGCCGCGAGCATGAGCACGGTGCGCGCCTTCACTTGGCACCTCCCGCCGCGCGGCGCCGCCGACTCCCCAGGCCCGCCGCGACGGCGCCCAGCAGCCAGAGCGCGCCGGCCGAGCCCCCCGACCTGCCGCTCGCGTCGCAGCCCCCGCCGCCCGGGGTCAGGCCGTAGTTGTCGCGCGGCGTCGCGCTGTCACCGGCCGCCCCCGCGACGGCGCCCGTCGACGCGCCGCCTCCCGCCGCGCCGCCGACCCCTGGGCCGCCCGCTCCGCCCGGCGCGCCAGCGTTGCCGGCGTTGCCGGCGTTGCCGGCGTTGCCAGCGTTGCCAGCGTTGCCAGCGTTGCCAGCGTTGCCAGCGTTGGCTGCGTTGCCCGCGGCCCCGCCCGCGCCGCCGGCCGTGGATCCCGCGTTGCCCGCGCCGCCGCCCGTCGTCGAGCCGCCCTTGCCCGAGGCCCCGCCCGCGCCGCCGCCGCCGCCCGCGCCTCCTTGCCCGAGCGAGTCGGGGACGCAGTACCCCATCTTGCAAGTGAAGCCGCCGGGGCACTGGAACTCGCCCTTCGCGCAGGCCGCCACGCACAGCCCGGCCACGCACGCCTGGTTGCTGGCGCAGAGGGGGCCGTCGTCGGCCTGGCCGTCGCAGTCGTTGTCCTTGCCGTCGCAGACCTCGACGCCGGGCTTCACGGCGCCGTCGCACGCCACCTTGCCGCCCGAGCACACGGTCTTGCCGGCCTTGCAGGGCGCGCTCGCGCTGCCCGCGGTGGGCGCGTCGCACTCCTTGCCGACGGCGGGATCATTGACCTCGGTCTTGTCGTCGATCATCCCGTTGCAGTCGTTGTCCAGCCCGTCGCACAGCTCCTTGCTGGCGCCCTTGCCGCCGTCACACGCGAGCTTGCCCGTGGACGGGTCGCACTTCTTCACGCCGGGGCTGCAGACGCCCTTGTTGCACGACTCGGGGGCGGGGCCGCCGTCGGGGCAGCAGGCCTCTCCGGCGCCGGGCAGATCGTCGACGAGGCCGTTGCAGTCGTTGTCGAGCCCGTCGCACGTCTCCGCGGAGGCGCCCGTCGCGCCCTCGCACAGCAGGCCGCCGGGGGTGCACTTCAGCTTGCCGCCCGTGCAGACGCCGGTGCCGCACGCGCCCGACGGGCAACAGTCGAGGCCCGCGCCGGGGATGTCGTCGACCACGTCGTTGCAGTCGTTGTCCTTCATGTCGCACAGCTCGGTCGACGGCTTGATCTCGCCCACGCACTCGAGCCCGTTCGGGCCGCAGCCCCACACGCCGCCCGCGCAGACGCCCTTGCCGCACTTGCCGGAGGTGCAGCAGGCCGTGCCGATCTGCCCCGGACCGTTCGCGAGATCGTCGACCACGCCGTTGCAGTCGTTGTCCTTGCCGTCGCAGATCTCCGTCGCGGGCTTGATCTCGCCGATGCACTGGGGCGTGCCGCCGGAGCACTTCAGCGTGCCGGAGACGCAGACGCCGGTGCCGCACTTGCCAGACGAGCAGCAGGGCTGATCGATGCCCGGGAGATCGTCCACCTGGCCGTTGCAGTCGTTGTCGAGCCCGTCGCACACCTCCGCGCTCGGCGTCACCTCGCCGACGCACGCGCCCGGCACGCCGCCCGCGCAGGCGCGCTTGCCGCCCGTGCACACGCCGACGCCGATCGTGCCCTGCGCGCCCGAGTAGCAATCCTCGATCTGGCCGTCGACGACGCCGTCGCAGTCGTTGTCCTTGCCGTCGCACACCTCGGGGCCGGGGCCCGCGGCGTTCTTGCAGGTGAGGTGGTCGGTCGCGTGGGGGAAGGTGAACCCCGCGTCCGGCTCGCACGCGGTCGTGCCCGGCTTGCACTCGCCGAGGTTCAGGCCGCAGGGCTTGTTGGTGTCGGTGAGGTTGTTGTCGACGGTGCCGTCGCAGTCGTTGTCCTTGCCGTCGCACACCTCCGGCGACGCCTGGCACCCCTGGCACACCCCGCCCTCGTCGATGAGGCCGTCGCAGGTGTCGTCCTTGCCGTTGCAGAGCTCCTTCGGCGCCGGCGCGCCCGCTGTGAGCTTCGTGCACGCGGCGAGGCCGTCCGCCACGCAGCACGACGTGCCGCCCGAGTCGCACTTGCGCACGCCCGTGCGCAGGCACTCGCCCGCGCCGACGCTGCAGCCCGGCCGGCAGAACCCGGCGTCGCACGCGAAGCCCGCCATGCACTCTGCGCTGGTGGCGCAGGTGCAGCGCCCGGCGTTGCACGCGCCGCTCGCGCACTGGCCGCCCGTCGCGCACTCCTGGTACGCGCCGAGCCCCTCGTCGACGACGCCGTTGCACGTGTCGTCGGCGCCGTTGCACACCTCGAACTTCACGCTCGCGGCGGCGATGTCGGCGAAGGCGGCCTGGATCTGCGACTGATCGTTGGCGAACCGCGCCTTCGTGCTGCCGCCCTTCGCGGCCATGTCGTCGAGCACCGCCGAGCCGGTGAACGCGACGCCGATGACGTACGTCGTCACGGGGTTGGCAGGGTTGAGATCGCGGAGCGCCTTCACCTGCGCCGGCGGCTCCCCCGTCGGATCGCCCTCGCACGAGTCCTCGCCGTCGGTCATCGCGACGAGCACGTACGGGCGGCAGTCGATCTGCGGATCGCAGTTGACGCCCGAGCAGCCAGGGTTGCCCTTGCTGGTCGCGAGGATGGGCTGGTACCAGCTGTTGCGCGCCGTGACGACCGCGCGGGCGAGCGGCGTCGGGCCGCTGGGGCGCAGCTCGGGGTTGCGCCCGAACGTGCCGCCGCCGGTGCGAAAGTCCTCCACGTTGTCGACCCAGGGCAGGATGGCGCTGCCGCTCGTCGCCGAGGGGCTCACCAGCAGCTGGCCGCCGCCCGCCGCCGTCCCGCACCCGCCGCCGAACGTCAGCTTGCCGCCGGGCTGCCCCGGCGCGCCGCAGTTGGGGTAGGTGTAGTTCACGAAGTCGGTGCTGCAGAAGCAGGGCCCGTTGGCGAGGTTGCAGCAGGTGGTCGGGTTCGGGCAACCCTCGTCCGGGATGTAGCGCATCAGCCCGAAGTCGAAGTTGGTGCTCGACGAGACCACGCTCTGCAACGCCTTCTTCGCGGCGTAGATGCGGCTGTTGGTGCCGTCGACGCCCGGGTAGAAGTTCTGGTTGGTGACGGCGATGTCGGTGTAGCGAGACTGCGCGTCGCCGTCGCCGCCGCAGGTCGTGAAGTTGCCGAAGTGCCACACCATCGACCCCGACGTGTCGAACAGCACCATGATGCGCGGCTTGATCTGCGCGACGGGCGGCGGGGGCGGCGGCTTCTTGCCCGGCGCGACGCCGTCGGCGCCCCACGCGACGACGACCGGGGGAGTCAACCCCGGCGGCACGGTCAGCTGCAGGCGCCCGTCGGCGTACGCGAGCTCCGCCGGCACCTCTCGGCCCGCGGCGTCGGTCGCGACGGGCGCGGGGAGCGTCAGCCGGACGAGCCCCTCCTCGTCGACGAACAGCAGCGAGCCGTCCGCCTGCGGGACCACGCCGCGCAGCCCCTCGCCGAGCGTCACGAGGTAGCCGAGCATCGGCGGGGCCGTCTCGTCGTGGAGCACGATCACCTCGCGGAACCTGCCCTCGTCGGCGGTGCGGATGACGTCGGTGCGGCGCCACACGCTCTCGTAGGCCACCTTTCCGTCGACGTGCCCCGCGTCCGCGTCCTCGAGCACGCCGAGCGGCTCCAGGCGCACGCCGAGCTCGGGCGTCGTGCTCGTCAGCTCGACGCCGTGCACCGGCCGCAGCCCGACGCGAGCGGAGAGCCGCGGACGATCGGGGGAGCCGAGCCCGCGCGCGCCTGGCGACGTGAGCCGCGCGCCGTCGACCGCGAACCCGCCGTCGAAGGGCAGCGCCTCGATCAGCGCGCGCGACGTGAGCGAGTACCTGGCGAGCGCGGCCCGACCGTACCGCGCGACGTCGACGCCCGGACGCGGCGTCGAGGCGCTCGCCGGCGGCTCGGGCGCGTCGCCGGGGCGCGGCTCTCCGCTGCAGTGCGCGAGGGACAGCGCGCCGAGCGCGCCGAGGACGACCAGGACCGAGGTGGGGCGCAGGACAGACCGCATGATGTCATCGGGCAACCTACCCCAGAGCCCCCCGCCGGGTCTGCCGCTTTCGGCTCCGCGCGGGCTGGAGCGCGATATTTTGGGGCTTCCCGCCACCGCGCGAGCGAGTAGGGTCCGCCGGCTTCGCTCGTGGTTTCCCTCGCTTCCAGGCATCTCGCGCTCGCGCTCGCCGGGCTCCTCGCGCTCCCGCTCGCCGCGGGGGGGTGCTTCCCGACGGACGAGGGGCCGCCCCCGCCCGAGCACCAGCTGTACTTCCCCACCGGGCTGGTCGTGTCGGCCGGCGGCTCGATGCTCTACGTCGCCAACAGCGACTTCGATCTCCAGTACACCGCCGGCACCGTGCAGGTGCTCGATCTCGCGCGGCTGCGCGCGTCCGTCCCGCCGCTGTGGACGGCGACCGACGCCGGCTCCGCGGCCGAGGTGTGCCGGCAGGCCGGGCTCTCGACGAACCCGAGCGCGAACGCCGTGCTGTTCCCCGGCGCGTGCTCGCCGATCGATCTCGTCTCGCCGCCCGACGGCGCGGGCCCGCTGCTGAAGAACACCGTGCGCACGGGCGCGTTCGCGTCCGACGCGGCGCTCGTCTACGCGCCGCGCGACCCCGCGTGCGACGAGCCGACCTCGACGCTGCCGTGCCCCGAGGTGGGCGCGAGGCTGCTCGTGCCGGTGCGCGGCGATCCCTCGCTGACGTTCATCGACGTCGACGACGACCGCCCCGAGCACGGCGCGGCGCGCGCGCCGAAGTTCACGCTCGAGTGCGGGCAGGCCACCACCGCGGAGGGCCGCTGCTCGCTGCGCCACGAGGCGGGCGTCGATCCGACCGAGAACACCCGCGGCTCCGTGATGCCGAGCGAGCCGTTCGGCGTCGCGGCCGACGAGGCGGGCACGACCATCGTCGTCACGCACCAGACGTCCGGCGCGGCGAGCCTGTTCTTGAACGTGTGGCCGGGCAGCGGCGGCTGCACCGTCGGGCCGGACCGCCCGACGCTCTCGTTCGTGCTCGGCGGGCTCGCGCTCGGCGCGGCGGGCATCACGTCGGTGCCGCGCCCGCTCGCCGCCGATCGCTTCGGGTACCCCTACCAGCCGGCGTTCCTCGTGTCGTACCGCAACTACGCGGCGATCGACGTGCTCCGGTACGTGGACGACTGCGCGGCCTCGCCGTCGCGGCCGTTCCTCTCGCTCACCGCGCGCGCTGGGATCAGCACGAGCGCCGGCGGCTACGACTCGCGCGGCGTGGCGCTCGACACCCGCGCGCGCCGCGAGGCCGAGGCCGACTGCGCCGTCGGGGCGCCCGCGTGCGCGACGTGCGACGCCGGCGCGCCCGGGTGCGCGCCCTGCGAGAAGGAGCGCGCCGAGTACGACCAGTGCCTGCTCGCCGCCGCGAGCCGCCCCATCGGCGTCTACGTCGCGAACCGCGCGCCCGCGTCGCTCCTGGTCGGCGAGAGCCGCTCGTCGGTGTCGGCGTACGGCACCGACGACAGCGTGTACATGTACGATCAGGTGCCGCTCTCGGAGGGCCCGTCGCGCGTGTACGTCGCGCGGGTGATCGGCCCCGACGGCCTGCCGCGCGCGCGCGTGTTCGTCGTCTGCTTCGACTCGCGGCTCATCTACGTCTACGATCCCGAGGCGGGCGCGATGGAGGGCGTCGTGCGCACCGGCCGCGGCCCGGTCGCCATCGCGTTCGATCCGCACGTGAGCCCGCAGGCCGTCTCGGCGCGGGGCGCCATCTCGACGCCGCGCGACGTCGCGCAGCCGACGTTCGCGTACGTCGCGCACTTCACCGACTCGTACCTCGGCGTGCTCGACCTCGACATGCGGCACCCGTCGACCTACCTGACGCTCGTCGCGACGGTGGCGCAGCCGGTGCCCCCGCGGGAGGCGCGGTGACGCTCACACGCCACGCCCTGGCGTCGCTCACGCTGCTGCTGTCGGCCGCGGCGTGCTCGCAGAAGCCCGTCACCGTGCCGGTGCGCTCGCTCGAGCGCTCGGGCGCGCTGTCGCTGCTCTGCCTCGACCCCGCCTCCAACGACCAGCCGGGATACCCGCTCGAGACGTGCGGCCAGATCGCCGGCAAGAGCGGCGCAGCGACCGAATTGTACGCGCTCGTGAACCAGACCACGCGCGGCGAGGTGGCCGTCATCAGCCTCTCGTCGGGCTCGGTCGTCGACGTCGATCCCGCGACGCCGAGCTTCGGGTTCTTGCCCGTCGGCGCGCAGCCCGTCGACATCGTGACGTCGCCCGACGGCGTCGCGTCCTTCGTCGCGAGCGCCGAGCCGAGCCGCACGGCGATCTACGCGCTGCCGTCGACGAAGGTGCGCGGCGGCGCGCCGACGCTGCTCTCGTGGCCCGCGTGCACCCTGCCCGCGCGCCCCGGGAGGCTCGCGATCGTCTCGGCGAAGAACACCGACGAGGCGTGCGCGGCGCCGAGCTTCCGGCTCGACCGCGACGCCGCGACGCCGCCGCCCGAGACGGGCCAGAACGGCGTGCTGCACGACCAGACGGGGCAGATCCCCGACGGCCGCCGCAAGCTGCTGGTCACGCTGCCGACCGAGGGAGACTTGCTCGTGATCGACGCGCAGGCGGTGCTCGATCGGCAGCCGGGCTCGTTCGACGCGTGCCCGATCGAGCGGCGCGTCAAGCTGAAGGTGGAGCTGCCCGAGAGCGAGCCCTTCCTCCCGAGCGGGCCCGCGTGCCCGCCCGCGCCGCCGGGTGTCACCTCGCCGCTCTGCCCGAAGCCGACGACCCCGCAGGTGTCGTGGGGCGCGCCCGCCGGCCCGAAGCCGTCCGCCATCGCGGTGGATGGCGCGCGCCTGTACGTCGCCGACGAGGGCGCGCCGGTGATCCACCGCGTCGACCTGTCCGATCCGTGCTCGCCCGTGGAGCTGCCGCCGCTCCTGCCCGCGTCGGTCGATGATCCGGGCCGGCCGGTGACGACGAGCGCGGTCGCGATCTCGCCGCTGACGACCGACGGCAAGCGGTTCGTCTACGCCGTCGACCACAAGACGGGCGGCGTCATGGTGTTCGACGTCAGCGACGGCGTGACCAACCGCGCGCCGGTGCTGCGCCCTCGCCCCGATCTCTTCCCGTACACGCCCGCCGACAGGCTGCAGCTGTCGAGCCCGGTGCGCGACGTGACGTTCATGACGATCGAGCTGCCGACCGACGTCGGCGGCAACCTCTCCCCGGGCGTGCGATGCGATCCGGGCGACGGCGCGTCCGCGGAGGCCGCGTCGTACCGCACCGCGCCCGACTACACGTCCGGCGCCGCGCCGCGCAAGCTCCGGGGCACGTTCGCCATCGCGGCCGAGACGAACGGCCAGCTCACCGTGGTCGACCTCGACGACTACGACGCCCCGTGCCGCGGGCCGGGGTTCCCCGGGCAGGCCGACACCACGCCGTCGTGGGTCTCGGGCTGCGCCTCGGCGTCCTCGTGCAGCTACGCGAGCGGCTCGGGCGAGACGACGTGCCGCGCGGTCGTGCGCCACGAGGTGCGCGGGGCGAGGTTCTTCCAGAGCGGCGAGAACACAGGACCCGGCCAGCCGTTCCCGCTCATCGATCCGCAGCTGTCGCTGAAGGGCACGTCGCTGTCGTACGAGGCCGCCCCGGCGGTGCAGAGGCTCCCCGTGCTGTTGCCGCCGGCCGACGCGGCCGCCGTCGTGCCGGTGGGCAAGGTCGTCGACGTCTCGCCAGTCCACGCGAACCGAAGCTTCCTCACACCCGACTGGACGGAGCCCCGCGCGAACTTCAGCCAGGCCTACTCGCTCACGTTCGAGGGGGCGCTGCCCGGCTTCGACGGCAAGGTGGTGCGCGGGCTGCTCACGACCGCGCCGGGCGACGCCGAGCGCGGGTTCTACGATCCCAACGCGTACTTCTGCTCGAACGGCGTGCACGACGAGCAGGCGGCCGCGCTCGAGGGCGCGCGCGTGCTCGGCAAGCCGCGGCTCGATCCCGAGGTGGAGCTGTTCGGCCGGGCCCACGCAGACGTGCTCGAGGTCGCGAGCGATCTGCTCGACGAGGACGATCCCTACTGGGACGCGCAGGGCGATCGCTGCGATTTCTTCCGCTGCCGCGCGGTGTACGGCACCTCCGACAGCCCGACGCTCTTCCGCAGCTACCGCGTCCGCGAGGCCTACCAGGACCGCGTGATCGTCGACGCGGAGATCGCGGGCAGCGCGGCCGACAAGCCCGATCGCAGGCGCGACGGCGCCGTGCTCGATCCCTCGCGAGAGGGCGCGTACCTCGAGCCCGAGTGCTGCTTCCCGACGCAGGTCGCGTACCGCGTGCGCGCGGGCAACACCTGGGCGCTGACGGGCTCGGCGAGCGGGTTCCTGCACCACGTGACGACCGATCCCGCGACCGGCCGCTGCATCGACGCCGGCGTCGTGCAGGCGACGGGCGAGATCTGCGATCCGTCGCAGGCCGTCCGCACGTCACGCGCGTACGAGGTCGCGTACACCGACAAGCTGGGCGACGCGTGCGCGGTGCGCGCCGGGTTCTCGCCGCGGCCGCACGACGATCCGCGCGCCTTCCACAACCCGTCGATGTTCTTCGTCGTGTACGCGGGCTGCGATCCGAGCCGGCGTGACATGCGCTTCTCGTGGGACTGGGGCCCCGGCTTCACCCCGATGTCGATCGCGCTCGGCCAGGGCTCGGTCGCGGTCGCGCCGCAGTCGCTCGTGAAGCACCCGGTGCTCGGCGCGTCGGTGCTGGTGACCGACGGCGCGCTGCAGGGCGTGCTGCTCGTCGATCTGATGCGCCTCGCCGTCGTGGGGCAGTACCTGTGAGCTGAAGGCGGGCGATGAGCGCCAAGTCGCAGCCGGTGATGCAGCAGTTCCTCGCGGCGAAGGCCGCGTACCCGGACGCCGTGGTCTTCTTTCGGCTCGGGGACTTCTACGAGATGTTCTTCGACGACGCGGTCGAGATGGCGCCCGTGCTCGAGCTGACGCTGACGAGCCGCAACAAGAACGCGCCCGACTCGGTGCCGATGGTGGGCTTCCCGGTGGCGGCGCTGCCGGCGTACACCGCGAAGCTGCTCGCGCTCGGGCGCAAGGTGGCGCTCTGCGAGCAGATGGCCGACCCGGCGAAGACCCGCGGCATCGTGCCGCGCGAGGTCGTGCGGGTGCTGACGCCTGGGCTCGTGACCGCCGAGGCGCAGCTCGACGCGCGCGAGCCGTCGTACGTCGCCGCGCTCGACGGCCCGCCCGAGGGCCCGCTCGGGCTCGCGTTCTTCGATCTGTCGACGGGGGAGCTGCGCGCCGCCGGGATCGCGTCGGCGCGCGAGGCGACGGCCGAGCTCGCGCGCTCGGCGCCGCGCGAGCTGCTCGTGCCGGACGGCTTCGATCGCGCGATTTTCGCGGAGTCGGGCGCCGCGCTGCGCGACGACGCCCCGCTCGACGACCCCACGCCCCAGCTCGCCACGGCCCTCGGCGCGGACGAGGCCGCGCGGGCGTGCGCGACTCTCCCCCGGGAGGCCGTCCGCGCCGCCGCGCGCGCGCTGCGGTTCGCCGCCGCGTGCAACCCCGGACGAGCGCTGCCCGCGCGCGCGATGACGACGTGGGACGCGGGCTCGACGCTCGCGCTCGACGAGACCGCGCAGCGACACCTCGAGCTCGTCGCGTCGGTCGACGGCGGGCGCAGGCACACGCTGCTCGAGCTGCTGGACCGCACGAAGACCGCGCTCGGCGCGCGCACCCTGCGGCGCAGGCTCGTCGCGCCGCTGGCGTCGGTGGCCGAGATCCGGCGGCGCCACGACGAGGTCGAGCTGTTCGTGTCGAACGCGGCGGCGCGCGACGACCTGCGCGCCGCGCTCGACGGCGTGGGAGATCTCGAGCGCCTCGCCGTCAGGGCCGCGCTCGGCGAGGCGACCCCGCGCGATCTCGGCCTCTTGCGGGAGGCGCTCGCCAGGGCGCCGCTCGCCGCCGCCGCGCTCGCGGGCGTCCCCGGCGGCCAGGCAGACGCGGTGTTCGGGCTCGACGCCGAGCCCTTCGACGCGCTGCCGCACCTCGCCGAGCACCTCGCGGCGGCGCTCGTCGACCGCCCCCCCGCCGCGCTGCGCGACGGGACCGCGCTGCGGGAGGGCTACGATCCCACGCTCGACGACGCGCGCGCCCTCTCGACCGACGGCGCGCGCGCGGTCTCCGCGCTCGAGGGCCGCCTGCGCGAGGAGACCGGCATCGCGAACCTCAAGATCGCGTTCACCCGCGTCTTCGGCTGGTACATCGAGCTCACCGGCAAGCACGCCTCGAAGGCGCCGCGCGAGTGGCGGCGCAAGCAGACGGTCGCGAACGCCGAGCGCTTCACCACCGACGAGCTCGACGATCTGTCGGACCGCATCCTGCACGCGGACGAGACGGCCACGGCGCGCGAGCAGGAGCTGGTGCGCGCGCTCGTCGCGGACGTCGCCGCCGACGCACGGCGCCTCTCCCGGCTCGCCGCGCGCCTCGCCTCGTGGGACGTCGCCGCCGCGCTCGCGGACGTCGCGCACCGCCGCGGGTACACGCGGCCGCTCGTCGACGACTCGTGCGTCCTCGAGCTCGAGGGCTCGCGCCACCCCGTCGTCGAGGCGCTCTTGCCGGAGGGATCGTTCGTCCCGAACGACGTCTGCCTCGACGGCGACGGCGCGCGCCTCCTGCTCGTGACGGGCCCGAACATGGCAGGCAAATCGACCGTGATGCGCCAGGTCGCGCTCGCGGTGATCATGGCGCAGGCGGGCAGCTTCGTCGCGGCCCGGCGCGCGCGCGTCGGCGTCGTCGATCGCGTGCTGTCGCGCGTGGGGGCGAGCGACAACCTCGCGCGGGGCGAGAGCACGTTCATGGTCGAGATGCGCGAGACGGCGAACATCCTCCGCCACGCCACGCCGCGCAGCCTCGTCGTGCTCGACGAGATCGGCCGCGGCACGAGCACGTACGACGGCCTGTCGATCGCGTGGGCCGTCACCGAGCACCTGCACGACGTCTCGCGCTGCCGCGCCCTCTTCGCGACCCACTACCACGAGCTGACGGCGCTCCCCGACGCGCTCGCGCACGCCGCGAACGCGAGCGTCTCGGCGCGCGAGATCGACGGCGACGTCGTGTTCCTGCACCAGCTGAAGCGCGGCGCCGCGTCGCGCAGCTACGGCCTCGCGGTGGCGAAGCTCGCCGGGCTGCCCGCGCCGTTGCTCGCGCGCGCGGCGGCGCTCCTGTCGGAGCTGGAGGGCGACGGCGCGAGGACGGCGCCCGGCCCCGCCCCGCGCGTGAGGCGCCAGGTGGAGACGCCCCAGCTCGGCCTGTTCGAGCCCGCGCCGAGCCCGCCCGCCGCGCCGCACCCCGCCGTCGAGGCGCTCCGCGCGCTCGATCCGCTGCGGATGACCCCGATGGACGCGCTCCTCGCGCTCGCGAAGCTGCGCGAGCTCCTGTAGGCTCGGCCTCCCGCCTCGCGTCAGCGACGCCGCCGCGCCCGCTCGGCGACGAGGAAGGCGTCTCCCCAGTCCTTCGGGCGGTTCGCCGCTCGCTTCGTGCGCAGCATGTCGTCGAGGGAGAGGTAGCCCACGCGATGTCCGAAGAACGTGCCGACGGAGCGCCTCGCGTAGGCGCGGTCGAAGCTGCCGACTCCGTCGATCTTGGTCGTGACGTCGACGTGCGCCGCGGCGGCGCGCACGCGCGCGCGGTTCCGCTCATCGGTGGCGACGAGGACGTCGACGTCGTTGGTCGCTCGCGGCAGGCCGTGGTGCGCCATCGCGTAGCCCCCGACGATCCGGGAGCACGCGCGCCGTCGGACCAGGATACGAACAAACTCGGCAGAATCGCCCTCGCTCACGCCCCACTCCTTCCCAGGCCGCGCGGGTGAGCTCGGCCACGAGGAGGATGCGCTCGGGCTCGGACAGGCGCCTCGTCCAGTCGGTGGAGCCGTCGAGATCCTCCGCCGCCGCGTCGAGCTCGACGAGCCGCCTCTTCTGCACGGGCGCACCGTACACGCGCGGCGCCGCGAGCGCGCGGCGCCGGTAGTTGCGGCGGGCGCAGGGCGCGCGCAAGCGAGCGCGATGCTCTTCGTGACCGCCGAGTCGTCCTGCGAGAGGTGTCGCAGCGCGCTGTTCCTGCAACGCCTCGACGGCCACGTGTTCTGTCACCCGTGCGGCGCGCTGACGCCGCTCGCGCCGGAGTTCGGCGACAGGGCGCTCCGCGCCGTGCTGGCCTTGGGGCGCGGGCTGACCGACGGAGGCACCAGCACGACCAGCGTGGACGGCGTTCGCCTCCTCGTGCGCCGCGCCGGACCCGCGTGCCCGTCGTGCGGCGTCGCGTGGCGGGGGCCCTGCGAGCACTGCCCCGCGTGCGGCCTCGCGGTGCGCGCGCGACGGATCGCCGGCGCGACCGTGCTGGGCGAGGCGCCGCCCCCGTCTCCGCCCACGCCGGGCGCGAGCCAGCAGAGCATCGACGCGCTGCTCTGTAGGACCTGCGGCGCGTCGGTGCCGCTCGACCACATGCCGGACTCCGTGGCGTGCGCGTACTGCGGCACGACGAACCACGTGCCGCGCAGCTTCTACTACCGCGGTCACATGGCGACCGCGCGCAAGCTCGCGATCGAGCCGGACGAGGCCCTCGAGACCTCGCCGCGCGGGCTGCCATCGAAGCTGCTCGGGACGGTCCCAGTCGAGCCGGACTGGCCCTTCTTCCCGCAGCCAGACGGCGGCGGCGTGCTCGCCATCTCCGCCGAGCGCAACGACTTCACCGACGGCGGGCTGTTCTCTGTCGACGGCGCGCTCGGCCTGCGCTGGGCGCGCCAGAGGATCGATCCGAGGGGCTTCCCCGGGCCGACGGGCGCAGAGGTCTCGTACCTGACGGGGCCGGGCGTGATCGCCTGGGTCGCCGGCGTGAAGCTGTGCATGGTCGACGTCTTCACCGGCGAGGACTTGCCGTCGATCCCGTTCCCCGACAGGTGGCGCGAGCTGTACCGACACCCGTCCGTGCTGCTCGCGAGCGGCCCGGTGTTCGTGAAGGCCGGCGCGCCGTGGCGGTGGGATGGCGCCGCGTTCGTGAAGGCGGACCTCCCGGCGCTCCAGGGCGCGCACTTCCTCCAGTCGGCAGGCAACGAGGTGTGGGTCGCGAGGCTGAATAGCAAGGGCACCGAGCTCGCGCGGCTGAGCTGGGATTTCTCTTTGCTGGGGCGGGCGACCGCGAAGCCTGTCCAGGAGGGCGCGAGCTGGTCGATGGCGTTCGCCGGAGAGAGCGCGTGCGCGCTGGTCGTCGGTCGCAGCGTGAGCCTGTCGACCGGCGCGACTGGCAAGCTCACCGAGGTGTTCAAGCTGCCGAAGACCGGCAGGTCCAGGCTGATGTCGTTCGGCGCCGAGGGCTTCACGTTCCTCCGGGATCGCGGCGGCGTGCAGCGGTTCGATCACGCGGGCCACATCGTGCTCGACGCCGCGGCAGGCGGCTCGGCGCGCGCCGAGGGGGCCTGAGCGTGCGCTGAGCGTCTCGCTGCTGACGACGCGCCCTCCTCACGTCCCGTGCCCGGCGCGGCGTCGCCGAGGAGACCGTCAGGGTAGATTCGGCAGGTCATGCTCGCCCCACCGCGCGCGGCGCCCCTCGTCGGCCTGCTGGCGCTCGCGCTCTGCCCCGCCGCGTGCCGCGCGCCCTCGCCCTCACCCGCCTCTCTGCCAGCCGCGACAGGGTCCGCGCGCCCTCGCCTCGTCGTGTCCATCGTGGTGGATCAGCTCTCCGCGTGGGTGGTCGAGGAGCGCCTCGCGCTCCTGCCCGAGACGGGCGGGCTGCGGCGCCTGGCGCGCGAGGGCGCCCGCGTGCGGCGCGTCGAGTACGCGCACGCCGTCACCGACACGGCCCCAGGGCACGCGTCGCTCTACACGGGAAAATCGCCGCGCGAGACCCGCATCTTCGGCAACGAGGTCTTCGACGCGACGGGCGCGCGCGTGTCCATCCTGCGAGACGAGCGCACGCGCGTCGTCACCGTCGACGGCGCGCGCGAGCGGCCCGGCTCGTCGCCCGCGCGGCTCGCCGTCCCCACGGTCGCGGAGGCGCACCTCGCCGCGCGCCCCGACGCCCGCGTGCTCTCCCTCTCATGGAAGGACCGCGGCGCCATCCTGCCCGCAGGCCACCCCGCCTCGGGGCGCACGACCGCGCTCTGGTTCGATGTGGGCGAGGACGCGTGGGTCAGCTCGACGGCCTACGGGCCGAGGCTGCCCGCGTTCGCGCGCGACGAGGTGCGCGCGCACCCCGCGGCGGAGTTCCGGCGCGCGCCGTGGACGCTGTCGGACGCGGCCTGGGTCGAGGCGCACGCGGCCACGCCCGACCGCGCGGCGGGCGAGGGAGATCTCGACGGCCTGGGCACCGTGTTCCCGCACTCCATCCCGACCCCGAAGGCCATGCGCGCCACCCCGGCGGCCGACGCGCTCGTGCTGTCGATGGCGCGAGCCGGGCTCGAGGCGAGCCCCGCGCCCACGCTGCTGCTGCTCTCGCTCTCCGCGAACGACTACGTGGGCCACGTCTTCGGGCCCGACTCGTGGGAGGCGTGGGACCAGCTCGCGCGCCTCGATCGCGCGCTCGGCGAGCTCTTCACGTGGCTCGACGGGCGCTACGGCGCGAGCGGCTGGGCGGCCGCGCTCTCCGCGGATCACGGCAACGTCTCCACGCCCGAGGCGCTCGCGCGCGGGGGGCGCGCGTGCGGTCCAGGCGATCCGTTCGCGCGCCCGTGCGCGGGCGTGCGCATGCTCCCCGACGAGCTGGGCGCGCGCCTGCGCGGCGCGGTCCCGGGCGTCGTCGGCATCTGCGATCCGTGGGTGTTCCTCGATCCTCACACGACACCGGACGCGCGCCGCGCCGCCGAGGCGGGCGTCGAGGCCGCGCTCGCGAAGGAGCCAGGGGTGCTGCGGACGTTCTCGGCCACGTGGCTGTCGGAGCGTTGCCCCGTGGCGAGCGGCGAGGATCCGATCGCCGCGCGCGTGTGCGCGTCGTACAGCCCAGGCGCGGGCGACGTGTACGTCGTCGCCAGGGAGGGCGCGTTCTTCGATCCCCTCCAGGTCCCCGGCAGCGGGGTGAGCCACGGGAGCCCTCACCTCTACGACAGAACCGTGCCCCTCTTCGTGCGCGCTCCGCAGCTCGTCGGCGAGGGTCAGATCATCGACGGTCCCCTTGGATTTCAGGAGTTTCGCGCCTCGCTCGAGCTCCTGCTCGGCCTCTCAAGCGGCCCCGCGTGGCTCGGCCGCGAGGGCGAGCTGCCCGCGTCGCGACGGGGACCAGCGGCCGAGAGACGCTGACCCCTCGGGAGGGCACGAGCGCGCACGTCCGGCGTGCCGTTCGAGAGGGCCCGGCGCGCGGAGCTCCGCGCGGGCTCCCGCGGGCGCGCGCGGTGGTACCCTGGGCGGCCGCGCGGCGCCGCCGCTCCCCCACGCATGCCACCCGCACCCAACCCACCCAACGCCATCGGGCGCGCGCTCGATCTGCTGGCCCGCTTCGCTGGGTCGGCGTTCGTCCAGCGACACGCGCTCCTCCGGCCGGCCGAGCGCGCCGTGTACCTCGGCACGCGCACCGGTTTTCAGGCCGTCGTCCGCGCGCAGCGGGTCTTCAAGCGCGCGACGCGTGGCGACGCGATCCGGCTCGGACGGCCCGGGCGCGAGACGGATCTCTTCGACTGCGATCTCGCAGAGGAGCAGCAGCTGATGCAGGCGACGGTGGGGGAGCTCGCCCGGAGCGTGCTGCGCCCGGCCGCCTCCGCCGCCGAGGACGCCCGCGCGTGCCCCCCCGAGGTGCGCCTGCGAGCCGCAGAGCTCGGCCTGATGGGCCTGTGCGTCCCCGAGGCGCACGGCGGCCTCGCGAGCGAGCGGAGCCTGTTGACACAAGTGATCGTCGCCGAGGCGCTCGCGCGGGGTGACATGGGGCTCGCGCTGGCGCTGCTGGCGCCGCTCTCGGCCGCGTGCGCGCTCACCGAGTGGGGCACGGGCTCCCAGCAGGCGACCTACCTCGCGCCGTTCACTGGCGACGCGCCGCCCCTCGCCACGATCGCCGTCGACGAGCCGACGCCGCTGTTCAACCCGTACGCGCCCGCGTGCCGCGCGACCCCGGACGGCGACGGCTGGCGGCTCCACGGTGACAAGCGCCTCGTGCCGCTCGCGGGCCGGGCGGCGCTGTGGCTCGTCAGCGCGAGCACGCCGCGCGGGCCGCGGGTGTTCCTGGTGGAGGCCGGCGCGACCGGCGTGAGCGTCCGGCCGGCGGGGAGCATGGGCCTCGCCGCGGCCGAGCTCGGTGATCTCCGCTTCGACCGCGTCCGACTGTCACGCGACGCCCTGCTCGGCGACGACACCTTCGACCACGCGCGCTTCGTCGATCACGCGTCGCTCGGGTGGTGCGCGCTCGCCACCGGATGCGCCCAGGCGGTGCTCGACTACGTGATCCCCTATTGCAACGAGCGCGAGGCCTTCGGGGAGCCCATCTCGCACCGCCAGGCCGTCGCGTTCATGGTGGCCGACCTCGCCATCGAGCTCGACGGGCTGCGGATGCTCGCGTACCGCGCCGCCAGCCGGGCCGACCTCGGGCTGCCCTGGCACCGCGAGGTGTTCCTCGCGCGCACGCTCGCCGGCGAGGTCGCGATGCGCGCGGGCGACCACGGCGTGCAGCTGCTCGGCGGGCACGGCTACACGAAGGATCACCCCGTCGAGCGCTGGTACCGAGATCTCCGCGCCGTCGCCGTGCTGCACGGCGGCCTCCACCTCTGAGCTGAGGCGCCACCATGTACCTGGAAATCCCCAAGAAGTTCCTCGGCCTGCGCGGCCAGGCCGCCCAGCTGGCCGACCAGGTGTTCCGCAAGATCTCGCGCAAGTACGACGAGGCGGAGCACACCTACCCCGTCGAGCTCGATCTCATCGCGGCCGCCATCGACGGCCTCAACGACGGCGATCCGGCGGGCGCCGCCGGCGCGACGAGCGCCAGCAAGGGCGCGCGCGCCGAGGACACCGGCGTGAAGAACGGCGGCAACCTCGGCACGGCCTGGAGCATCATGGAGCTCTGCCGCGGCGACGTCGGGCTGTTGTTGTCGATGCCTCGACAGGGCCTCGGCAACGCCGCGATCGCCGCGGTGGCGACCCCGGAGCAGCGCGCGCGCCTCGCCGGGTGCTGGGCCGCCATGGCCATCACCGAGCCCGCGTGCGGGTCGGACTCGGCCGCCATCCGCACCACCGCCAGGCTCACCGACGACGGGCTGCACTATGTCCTCGACGGCGAGAAGATCTTCGTCACCGCGGGCGATCGCTGCGACTGCGTGGTCGTCTGGGCGACGCTCGACCGGTCGCGCGGGCGCGCCGCCATCAAGTCGTTCGTCGTGATGAAGGGCACGCCAGGGATGACCGTCACCCGGCTCGAGAAGAAGCTCGGCATCAAGGCCTCCGACACCGCGGCCATCAGCCTCGTCGACTGCAAGGTGCCGAGAGAGAACCTCCTCGGCACACCGGAGATCGACGCTCACAAGGGCTTCTCGGGCGTGATGGAGACGTTCGACAACACGAGGCCGCTCGTCGCGGCGATGGCCGTCGGCGTCGCGCGCGCCGCGCTCGACCGCGCCCGCGAGCTGCTCGATCCGATGTGTGAGCTCGACTACACGCACCCCCCGCTCAACAGCAGCCACGCCGCGGCGACGCTGTACGAGCTCGAGGCCCACTGGGAGGCGGCCTACCTGCTCACCCTGCGCGCGGCCTGGATGGGCGACAACCGACGCCCCAACTCCAAGGAGGCCTCGATCGCGAAGGCGAAGGCCGGCCGCACGGCGACCGCCGTCACGCTCCGCTGTGTCGAGCTGTGCGCGGCGTACGGCGAGGACGAGCTGCTCGAGAAGTGGGCGCGCGACGCGAAGATCCTCGACATCTTCGAGGGTACCCAGCAGATCCAGCAGCTCATCGTCGCGCGCCGCCTGCTCGGCAAGTCGTCGTCCGAGCTGAAGTAGCGCGGGCTGGCGCCGGTTGCCAACTGATGGCGCGCGCGGCGTCGACGGGCGCGAGGGGGCCGGGTATCCTCGCCGCCGTGAGACGCCCGCGCCACCCCGCCCTCCTGCTCTGCGCCCTCGTGGCCGCGTCGGCCTGCGACGACCAGGAGGCCAGCCAGTCGCGCGAGCCCGAGCGAGAGCTCGAGATCGGCGGCCCCGGCGCCAGGGTCCACGTCAGGCTCTCGCCGCTGTCGATCGAGGTGCGGGACGGCGGCGGTCGCGCCGTGCTCACCTCGGCCCCGAGCGACGGCGCGGACGCCTACGGCCCGGCGGCCGCGACGCTCGACGAGCCGACCATCAGCCCGCAGATCCTCCCGGGCTGGGACGGCTACGAGGCCGGCGAGCAGCCGTGGCGCCGCGCCACCTCCGCGCGGATCGTCGCGCAGACGAGCAGCTCCGTCTCGCTGGCGGTCGAGGGGCCGGGCGTGCGCGTCGACTACGACGTCAGCGTCACCGGCGCGCGCGTCAGCCTGCACATGACCGCGCGCGCGGCCGACGGCGCCCCCGAGCCCAACAAAGTCGCCATGTCGTTCACCTCGCCCGGCGACGAGCACTTCCTCGGCATGGGCGAGCGGTTCGCCAGCAGCGATCACCGCGGGTTGTCGCTGTACTCCTGGGCCGAGGAGGGCAGCATCGGCCAGGGCGAGAGCGCGCCGCCGGGCCCGAAGAACCCCTACCCGAACGGCCCGTCGATGACGTACTTCCCGGTGCCGTTCTTCCTGTCGACGCGCGGCTACGGCGCGCGGCTCGCGACCACGTACCGCACCGAGCACCACTTCGCGAGCGAGCGGCCCGACGCGTGGCGCGTCGCCGCCAACAGCGCCTCGCTCGAGGCTGTCATCTACGTGCACGACGATCCGCTCCTGACCCTCGACGCGCTGACCGCCGACACCGGCCGACCCGTGGTGCCCGCGCCGTGGGTGTTCGGGCTGCGCAGGCGCGTCGGGGTCGACGCGAAGGTGGGCGACACCCCCGAGCACCTCCTGATGCGACAGAAGAAGATCGCGTGCACCGCCGTCGACGACGCCGTGCATTTCTTGCCCGCCCTCTCGCACCTCGGGCGCGAGGCCCAGCTCGCCGCGTGGACGAGCGAGCTGCACGCGCGCGGCTACAAGGCCATGGCGTACAACAACCCCTACGTCGCCAGCAACGATCCGAGCGCGGCGGCCGACTACGCCTACGGCAAGAGCCACGGCCTCTTCATCAAGCGGCCCGACGGCGAGCCCGCGATCACGTTCTTCATCTCCGGCAAGCCCCTCGACATCGCGACGATCGATCTCACCAATCCTGACGCTGTCACCTGGTTCCAGGGGCTGCTCCGCCGGACGCTGGAGCTCGGGTACGACGGGTGGATGCACGACTTCGGCGAGTACGTGCCGCGCGACGCCGTGCTGTTCGACGGCCGCCGGGGCGATGAGTTTCACAACGCCTTCCCGGTGCTCTCGGCGAAGGCCGCGCACGATCTGATGGAGCGCGAGCGCCCCGGAGACTACCTGTTCTTCGTGCGCTCCGGGGGCCCGGGCACCCAGGCGTACGCGCCGGCCGTGTGGGGCGGCGACGCCGAGGCCACCTTCGACGAGACGCAGGGCCTGCCCTCCGCGCTGCGCAGCGGCGTCAACCTGGCGACGAGCGGCGTCCCGTACTGGGGCAGCGACATGACAGGGTTCAAGTGCCTGACGAACGCGCCGCGCGACAAGGATGTGTTCCTCCGGTGGGTCGAGCTCGGCGCCGTCTCGCCCATCATGATGGAACAGAACGCCTGCGCCAACCCGACGGCGAGCACGAAGCCCACCAAGTGGACGCTGTGGAGCGACGAGCAGACGACCGACGTCTACCGCCGCTGGGCGAGCTTCCACACGCGGCTGCAGCCCTACTTCCAGGTGCTCGCGGCGACGGCGCACGAGCGAGGCACGCCGCTGATGCGCCACCCCTTCCTGATGCACCCCCGCGAGCCCGAGGCCGCGCTCGCCGACGACACGTTCTGGCTCGGGCCGGCGCTGTACGCGGCGCCCGTCGTCCGGCGCGCAGTGGTCGAGCGCTCGCTGTGGCTGCCGCCGGGGCGCTACGTCGATCTGGACGACGGGCGCGCCTACACGGGCGGCGCGACGGTGACGGTGCCCGCGCCCCTCGAGAAGCTGCCGCTGTTCCTCGCCGAGGGGCAGCTCTTGCCGATGCTCGATCCCACGATCGACACGCTGGCGCCCGCCACCGATCCGTCGGTCGTCACGCCGGCGCGGGTCGCGGATCGCCTCGACGTCGTCGTCGCGCTCGGGCCGGGCCGGGAGGCCAAACTCACGCTCGCCGACGGCACCGTGCTGTCGGCCTCCCGCGTCGACAGCGATCAGGGCAACCCGGCGTCCCTGTCACCTTCGACGGCGGCCGGCCTCGGCGAGTGCGCGGGGTGCTTCGTCACCTCCACGCGGGCCGGCCTCTCGCGGGTGCAAGTGAACGGCGCGCTCGCGGCGTCGTCCGAGCTGCGCCTCGGCCGGCTCGTGCTGTCCTCGAGCGGCGGCCCCGCGCGGCGGGTGCGCTGGGACGTGACCGAGCTGTGAGCGAGGGTTGACGCGACCGACGCGCGGCTCGACGAGCCGGCGATGACTCCCCCCGAGCGCGCCCCGATCTCCCGGAGCACGCAGATCGAGCGCGCCCGCGCGTTCCGCGCGCTCCACGATCGCCGCCGTCCGCTCCTCCTGCCGAACGCGTGGGACGCCGGCAGCGCCGCGGCGCTCGCGAGCGCCGGGGTCCCCGCGATCGCCACCACGAGCGGGGGCGTCGCGTGGTCGCTCGGGTACCCTGACGGCGAGCGAGCGCCGCTCTCCGAGGTGCTCGCGGCGGTCGGGCGGATCACCCGCGCGGTCTCCGTCCCCGTCACCGTCGACCTCGAGGCCGGCTACGCCGCCGATCCCGCCGGCGTCCGGACGAACGTCCGGCTCGCCATCGACGCGGGCGCCGTCGGCCTGAACCTCGAGGACGGCGTGCGCCACCTCGCGCTCCGCCCCATCGAGGAGGCGGCGGCCCGCATCGCCGCCGCGCGCGAGGCCGCGGTCGAGGCGGGCGTGCCAGTCTTCGTGAACGCCCGCGTCGACACGTGGGCCGTCCCCTCGGGCGGCGACGACGCCGAGCGCCTCGAGGAGACGGTGCGGCGCGCGCGGGCCTACCTCGACGCGGGCGCGGACGGCGTGTTCCCCATCGGCGCGCGGCGTCCGGCGCTGCTGCGCGAGCTGTGCGCGCGCGTCGACGCGCCGGTGAACGTCGCGGCCCTCGACGGGTTGCCCAGCCTCGCCGAGCTGGCGGAGCTCGGCGTCGCGCGCGTCTCCACGGCGACGCGCCTCGCCACGCTCGCGTACGGCGCGGCGCGCGACGCCGCCGCGAGGCTGCTCGCCGGCGAGGATTTCACGATCCTCACCTCCCGCCTCGCCTACGCCGATCTGCAGCGCCTCTTCCCTGTGACCGATCCCGACCCCAGCACCGGTCCATGACCCAGCGCCTCGACTACAAGTCCGCCTCGCCCGAGGCCTTCAAGGCCATGCTCCGCACCGAGCAGGCCGTCCACGAGGGAGGGACGCCGCCCGCCCTGCTCGAGCTCGTGAAGATCCGCGCGTCCCAGCTGAACGGCTGCGCCTGGTGCCTCGACATGCACACGAAGGACGCGCGCGCCGACGGCGAGTCCGAGCAGCGCCTGCACCTGCTCGCCGCGTGGCGGGACGCGCCGTGCTACTCGGCGAAGGAGCGCGCCGCGCTCGCGTGGACGGAGGCCGTGACCCGGCTGACCGACGGCGACGTGCCCGACCCCGTCTACGCGGAGGCGCGCGCGCACTTCGACGAGAAGGCCCTCGTCGATCTGACACTCGCGATCATCGCCATCAACGGCTGGAACCGCCTGAACGTCGCCTTCCGCACCCCCGTCGGCGACTACGTCAGCCCGCGGCGCCAGGGCGGCTGAGCTGAGCGGCTGGCAGCCGCGCCGGCACCCTGGCACGCTGGTCATGCGCGCAGGATCCGCCGAAGAAATTTCACAAGGCGACGTCTCTGCGTGTAGATCTTCCGACCATGAAGATTTCGACACCCGTGTTGACCCTCGCCGCCTCGATGTTGATCGTCATGGGCTGCAGCAAGAAGGAAGAGTCTGCTGCCCCGGCCGACACGAGCGCGGCCGCCGGCGCCGCCGCCACGGCGAAGCCCGTGACCACCACGACCACGACCACGACCACGACGGCCACCGCGCCGGCGATCAAGGTCATCACCAGCGCGACGGCGGCCGCCGCCGGGAGCGGGGGCGCGGGTGGCGCCGCCGCCGCGGGTGGCGCGACCGCCGCGGGCGGCGCTGCGGCCGGCGCGGCTGGCATCCGCCCGCCGAAGATCATGCCGAAGAAGCCCTGAGCCACCTCCAGCGACGCGCGCCTCCCCATCGAGGCGCGCGCCACCACCCTCACCGCGCGGGCAGGCGCTTCGGCAGCGACTTGCGGTCGAACAGCCGGACGCGGCGGACCAGCAGATCGAGCAAGAACAGCGCGATCGACGCCATCACCACCTTCGGCCACAGCGCCTGGTGCGAGGTGATCGTCTCGCCGTCGGCCGCGAAGAGCGCCGCGGGCTGGGGCTCGGTCGCGCCCCCCGTGGTCGCCGCGATGCGCCGCAAGAGCTCGCGATCGGGCTCGAAGCGCGCGTACTCGGGCGGGTAAGGATTGTTGACGTGGCCGTAGCTGACCGCCACGGCCGACCTCTTGCCGTCCTCCGCCGGGCGAGCGTGCTCCGCGCGCAGCAGGAACGATCCGTAGCGGTCGAGCACGAGCGACGCCTCGTACCGGCCGGGGGCGACCTGCCGCATCGGCACGTCGCGCTTGTCCTTGCTCGGCGCGGGCCCGATGACCGAGAGCGTCGAGTCGAGGCCGTTCTCGAACCGGTCGTCCGCGCCGAACGCGTCGACGATCGCGCGCACCTCGCCGCCCGCGAGCTCCACCTTCATGTCGAGCTCGCGCCGGTGCTTCACCCGCATGTGCTCCCGCACGAGCTGCCCGAAGAACTGCGAGAACCCCGGCCAGCGCAGCCACTCGACGGCCCAGCGGTTCTTCACGTCGCTCGTCCACGCGAGCGACCAGCCGATGCCGACGTGCCACCGCGCGAGGATCGGCTCGCCCTTGTCGCTCGCCAGGATCTGCTGCGCGGGGGAGGGCTTCAGCTTCGTCGACACGTAGCCGTGCAGGTACGGCGCGCTCCCCATGTCGAGCCCCGCGAGGAACCCCGCGTGGCTCGTCACCGTGACGGGGAACCAGTCCTCCTGCGCGCTCTGCCGCGCGACGACCTCCGTCTCGGCCGTGAAGATCTTCGGGAGGTTCTGCGGATCGGGCACCTTGTGGTAGCGCCCGCCGCCGACGTCCTTGATCATCGAGAGCAGGTTGTCGTCGAGGTTCGTGCCGAGCCCGACGGTCGTGACGGTGATCCCCTCGCCCGCCATCGCCTGCACGACCTGGCGGATGCCGTTGATCGGCGCGACGCCGTCGGTGAGCAGGATGACGTGCTTGCGGCGCGCCTGGGTGACCGACAGATCCTGGTAGGCCGCGTCGAGCGCGGGGAAGATCTCGGTGCCGCCGCCCGGCTGGATCTTCGCGATGTCCGACGCGATGCGGCCCCTGCGCCGCGCCGGCGTCATCTTCACCGCGCGCGTCGGCTGGGTGTCGAACGCGATCACCTCGACGACGTCGTCCGGCTGCAGCACCTCGACGGCGGCCTTCGCGGCGGCCTTCGCCATCTCCATCGGCGTGCCGTTCATCGAGCCGGAGCGATCGATGACGAGCGAGAGGGCCACGCTGGGCATGTCCTTCTTCTTCTCGCTGTCCATCCGCACCGGGAGGATCCGCTCGACCGTCGAGTGCTGCCAGCCGCCGAGCGCGTAGCCGTGCTCGCCGCCCGCGAAGAGGAACCCGCCGCCGAGATCGCGCACGAACGACTCGATGAGCCCCTGCGCGTCGAGCCCGAGCTTCTCCGCGGGCACGTCGGAGACCACGACGAAGTCGAACCGCTCGAGCTCCTTCAGCGACGCGGGGAACGCGCCCGGCGCGCGGACCTCGACGTCGAGCTGCTGCGCCCCGAGCGCGGCCTGCAGGTAGCTCGCGTGCGACGCCGAGCCCTCGACGTACAGCACCGTCGGGCGGCCGGGCACGTCGATGGTCACCGCGATCTTGTTGTTCTCCTTGAACGTGTCGTCGGCGATCTCGTCGAGCTCGAGCGAGTAGGTGACCTCGCCCGCGACGCGCACGATCGACTTGAAGACGAGCTCGTTCGGCCCTGGCGCGAGGTCGATCTTGCGCACGCCGTCGAGGCCGTTGAGCGTCTCGCCCTGGTAGAGGCGCGCGCGCGCCGTCGTCTTCCTGCTCGCGTACACGTCGGCCTTGATCTCGAACGCGTCGCCGACGCGGACCTTCGGCGGCATCACCACCTCGCGCAGCGCGACCTCGCCGGGCGGAGGGCGCTTCGTGACGATGGTGGAGATCTTCACGCCGAAGCCGCGGGCGCGCTCGGCCTCCGCGAGCGCGTCGCCGTCCGTCTCGAGGCCGTCGGTGAGCAGCGCGATGCGCTTCAGGTGGCCCGGCGGGAACAGCCCGTACGCGAGCGAGAGCGCCGCCTGCACCGAGGACCCGGAGCCGAGCTTGCCGCGCTGCCCCTCGGCGTCGTGGCGGGCGAGGTCCGGCGCGCGCGCGCCGTCGTCGAGCAGATCGACCACGCGCGGCCGCCGGGCGAAGGTGATGAGCTTGACGACGTCGTC
>JADLFU010000156.1 GCA_020849655.1 Polyangiaceae bacterium
CGCCGACCGCGAACATCTCCGCGCCGCCCTCGCGCGCGACCTCGGCCCACGTGACCGCGAAGCGACGGTACGCCGCCGCCCACGCGGCCCAGCCCGCGTCGGAGCCAGGATCGACGAGCGCGCGCCACCCTCCGGACTCGACCCAGAGGTGCGGCACGACGAGCACCTTCAGCCCCGCGACGCGCGCCTGCCGGATCGCGGCGAGCACGGCGGCGCGGTTCTGCGCGAAGGGCGCCTCGAAGCCGAGAGCGACGCCGGTCGGCGAGAGGTCGAGCACGCGGCCGAACGGCGTGAGGCTCACCCACGTCGCGCCGAGCGCGCGCGCCTCGGCGACGGCCCGCAGGTACGCGTCGGAGCCGTACCCGCGATCCTTGTGACGGGCGTTCTCGATGGGGCCGATCGTGAGCCCGCGGATCGGCGCCTCGAGCGGCGCGGGCGCGGCCGCCGCGGCGCCGGGCGAGAGCGCGACGACGAGCGCGGCCGAGGCGACGAGCGCGCGGCTCACGCGAGCGCCGCCAGCCGCTCGACCTCGGGCGACGCGGGTGAAGATCTCGGTGCCCTCGACATCGCGCACTTCTCCCGTGAAGAGGCACATGGGGTGAGACCTTGCGCTTCCCGCCTCACCCGTCAAACCGGGCAGCCCCGGGGCGCATCACGCAGCCGTCAGCGGATGTGTCGGAGCTCGACCGAGTGAACCAGCAGCGTCGAGGGCGGGGTGACTGACGACGCGCGCCAGCCGAAGTGCCCGAAGCCAAATCGAGCGTCGACCACCGTCGCCACGCGCTCCCCGTTGACGAGGAGATCGAGCACCGAGTCCGCGCAGCGTAGCTCGACGCGGTTCAGCGCTCCCACGGGTGCTACGTGACCCGAGACTTCCCACTCGGTCAGCACCTCGATCTCTGCGGACTGCGGCGTGCCGAGCACGCGCTCGAGGGTGAAGCGGCGGCGCCCCGGATGGATCCAGGCGCCGTAGTACGACTGCGCGGCGCCCTCCCGCACGTAGCGCGCGAGGGCGCCCAAGTTGCCCTGGTCGTCGAGGCAGACGCCGCTCACCGAGATGCAGGCGTCACACGCGGGAGTCGCGAACGTCCCGAGCTTGACCATGGCGTGCTTGAACTCGACCGCGCAGGCATCGCCACGCCGGGCAGCAGCGGTCGCCTCCGGGGACCAGCCGGGCAGCGTGTCCCGGGCCATGTCCGCGCGGGCTATCTCGTCGCCGGGGACGATCTCGACGGTGGCTCCCCAGGTCAGCGGCGCATGGCAGTAGCCGCACCTGGGTGCACGAAACTGCGTCGGGCCTCCACAGACCTCGCACTGGAGCGTGTGCGGTCCCCTCACTGGTCCACCATGCAGACCTCGATGCCCTCGAACGTACCGGAGCCGCCCGTCGCGGGCAGGCGGCTGGTCTCGAAGATGAGCCCAGGCGCTCCGATTCCGAAGCTGTGATCGTGGATCGCCGTGACGCCGACACCGTTCACCCAACCCTGAAGCGAACCCCCGCGCGCGGCGAGCACGAGCTCGTTCGGGTGGCCGGTGGGCGCGACCGCCGAGCTCGGTGTCCAGTCCACGATCGCCGTGCACTCGACGACGCTTCCGCCACGGGTGCGGACCAGGCGAAAGACCCGATCTTCGGGACGAACCTGAAACGCATAGGTGGTGTAGGCCTTGCCGATGGGCTCGCGCCGCGCGACGACCCCGCCGTAGACACCGGGGTCGTGGGCAGTCCAGCGGGTCCTCACACTCTGGTCGCGCATGCGCACACCCCAGACCGGAAACGTCCGGGCCCGATCGGCCGAGAGCCAGACCTTGGCCCCGTGAGGCGTGCGCTCCGCGGTGAACGTCTCGAGGGTCACACGCTCCTGCTCGCCCGGAAAGGCCTCGCGCCGCAAGTCGATCGAGCAGATCGCCACGCCCGCGCGCAGCTCGGGGTGGACGATGGTCGGGCCGCTCGCGTCCCAGCGCACTGCCACGCGACAAAAGCGACACGAGGCCGAACCGGTCGTCAGGGACGCTGAGCAGGCGGGGCAGTTCATTTCATTCATGGGAACGGGGCGCGGCCAGTCTAAGGGCACGATTGGATTCGGCGCGAGAGCTCTCGCACCTGCCGCGATCACCGGTCGTGACAGGCCAGGGCGCCGGTCCCTCGATCGCGGCAGGTGAAATAGGCCTCCAAGGGCGCGAAGTTCACGCGCACCGCTCGGCTGCTCTTCGCTGGTATGTCGAGGGACGAAGTCTCGCCGCGGTCCTCGTCGTCCTCGAACGCCAGGCCGGTGAGCCTGGGGTGCGATGCCGCCGTGCCGGGCGGCGCCTCGCAACCGTGATCCCGCAAGAAGTCGGCGCGCCCTGCGGTGCTGCGCCGGCCGCGATCGCCGTCGATCGTCAGCGCGAAGGTGTGCGGCCGAGGAGCGTCGCCGACCGTCGCGTACCCGCGGCGACCTGGCTCGGGTCTGCGCCGTCCAGCGACGGCCTCACGCGCTCGACCACCCACGCGCGGGCGCCGTCCGGCCCAGGCTTGTGAAAACAGTAGGCGGCGGGCCACAGGTACTCGATGTGCGCATTCCGGCCATCGTGAACGCCCGGCACGGCCTCTTCGCCGGCGGGCTAGCTGGGCGCACGCTCCTCACCCGGTGCGACGAGCCCGTGCCGAACGAGTGGCCGTTCGCAACCGTTGGGTTCGTGTCGATCGCAATCTGCGCCTGACGAATCGCGCACGCGTCACGAGGTGGAGAACACCTCGACAGCGGACCAGTCCCGCCGCGCGAGGGCTTCGCGACGGATCGCGAGATACAGCGTGCCCACGTCGCCCCACTCCATGTCGCAGCGATCGTCGGAGCCGACGGCGAGGAGCAGGACGTGGTCCTCTTCGAAGGTGCCGTACGTATCCCCGGAGTCGTGCCCCAAGGCGCGGTGGAGCGCGCGCTTGCCCCGCCGCTCTGCGAGCTGCTCGCGGACGTCGTCGTCGGCCTCCTCGGGTAGGCTGAGGTCGCCCGCGAGATCGAGCGCCGCGGCGGGGTAGGGCTCGCCACGCCGTCGTGCGCGGTCGTCGACGGGGTCGCGTCGGCGGCGCGGGCGTCGCAGGGCGCGGCGCACCGCCATGGCGGAGACTTTCTCTCTCCCGCCAGGAACTGCGCGTCCGTCGCTCGACAAGAACCGAGGATTGTTCCTTGCGTCAACCGCGCCCAGGCTGGATCTCCACCCGACGCAGCGCGAACGGCCGCGTCGTGGTCTTGCCCGTCCCCGCCGCGGCCGCTGCCGCGCCGAGCATCACGAGCCCGACGATCAAGACGTACACCCCGGTCAGGCTCGCGGCGACGTTGGCGACCAGCAGCGTGGCCTGATACCGGGCGCGGCTGGACTGACGCCCCGCGACCATGACCAGCAGAAAGGCCGCCACGACGGCGACGTTGGGCGGGACGGTGCCCGCGACCGCATCGGGGCGGAGCGCGGCTACCAGGGCGAACGCCACGATCCACGCCACGAGCGCCGCTGCGTGGCGCGCGGTTCGTCGATCCAACTCGCGGGCGTACATGGCTTCGAAGAACTCCCGCTCCGCCTCGGGATCCTCGAAGGCGAGCGCGCGGCTCACGCGAGCGCCGCCAGCCGCTCGATCGACAGCTCGTCGATGCGCGCGACCACGAGGTCGGCGCCCGCGTCGCGCAGGCGCTCCTCGGACGATGTGTGCAGCACCGCCGCGACCGTGAGCCCGGCCGCCTTCGCCGCCGCGACGCCGCCCGGCGAGTCCTCGACGACGACGGCGCGCGGCGCGTGTCCCCGCGCTGTGAGCGCGCGCTTCGCGAGCAGGTAGCCCTCCGGATCGGGCTTGCTGCGCGTCGTGTCCTCGGCGCTGACGATGAACGCGACCTGCTCGCGGAGGTCCATCAGGTCGAGGGCGAGCTCGATCTCGTGGCGGAGCGCGCCGGAGACGACGCCGACGACGCCCAGGCTCGCCGCCGCGCGCACGAGCGCCGCCGCGCCGGGATAGGGGCGCCCCTCCGTGGCCACGCGCCGCAGGTAGACGGGCTCCTTGTCGCGCACGAGGCGCGCGATCTCCTCGTCGGAGGGCGCGCGGCCGGCGTCCGTGAGCGCGGCGCGGAACGCCTCGCGATCGTCGAACACGAAGTACCGCTCGAAGTAGTCGGCGAGCGTCACGGTCACGCCGAGCGGCGCGAGCACCTCGGCCATCGCGGCGGCGTGCACGTGCTCGTCGTCGAGCAGCACCCCGTTGAAGTCGAACAGCGTGTTCACGCGATCGGCCTCGCAAGGGCGCCGCCGGGCGGCAAGCGCGGACGGCGGACCGCGCAGGTGCTAGCGTCGCCGGCGACGTGAGCGCGCCGGAGGAGCCCCACATCTCGCTGCGGAACGTGAAGAAGAGCTTCGGCGCGAACCAGGTGCTGAAGGGCATCAGCCTGGACATCTTCCGCGGCGAGACCGCCGTCATCATCGGCGGGTCGGGCGCGGGCAAGACGACGCTGCTGCGCATCCTCATCGGGCTCGAGAAGGCGACCAGCGGCGAGGTGATCGTCGACGGCCAGGACATCACCCCGCTCGGGACGCTCGCGCTCAACGCGTTCCGTCGCAAGTTCGGCATGGTGTTCCAGTACTCGGCGCTGCTCGACTCGCTGACGGTCTTCGAGAACGTCGCGTTCCCGCTCGTCGAGCACACGAAGCTCACGCGCGCGCAGATCCGCGACAAGGTGCTCGGCACGCTCGCGACGCTCGGCCTCGAGGGCGCCCACACGCTCTACCCGTCGGAGCTCTCGGGCGGCATGCGCAAGCGCGTCGGGCTCGCGCGCGCGCTGATGCTCGAGCCCGAGATCCTCATCTACGACGAGCCGACGAGCGGCCTCGATCCGATCACGTCGCGCATGGTCGACGATCTGATGGAAGAGACGCGCCAGCGGTTCGGGACGACGAACGTCGTCATCAGCCACGACATGGCGAGCACGTTCCGCATCGCGCACCGGGCGTTCCTCGTCATCCGCGGCGAGGTCGTCGCGTCGGGCACGCCCGACGATCTGTTCGACAGGTTCGAGGTCTCGCACGATTTCGTCATCCGCTCGGGCGTCGACGTCGCGAACATCGGCCGCGCGCCGCCGCGCGACCTCGCGGGCACGAAGCGCGACGTGGCGGGCGCGCTCGGCGGCGAGATCCACTGATCGGCTTTTCGTCGCGCGGGAAGAGCGGCATGAGCGACGGCCATGTCGACCTACCTCGTGACCGGCGCGGCCGGGTTCATCGGCTCGCACACCTGCCACAAGCTGCTCGCGGAGGGGCGCCGGGTGGTCGGCGTCGACGTGGTCAACGACTACTACGATCCGAGCTTGAAGGAGGCGCGCCTCGCCCGCCTCGCGCCGCTGCCGGGGTTCTCGTTCGAGCGGCTCGACCTCGCCGACCGCGACGCGGTGAGCGCGCTGTTCGCGCGGGTGCGCCCCGCCGGGGTCGTGAACCTCGCGGCGCAGGCGGGCGTCCGCTACTCGATCGAGAACCCGCACGCGTACGTCGACTCGAACCTCGTCGCGTTCGTCAACGTGCTCGAGGGCTGCCGCCGCAACGGCTGCGAGCACCTCGTCTACGCGTCGTCGAGCTCCGTGTACGGCGCGAACACGCGGCTGCCGTTCTCGGTGCACGACAACATCGACCACCCGCTCAGCCTGTACGCGGCGACGAAGAAGGCGAACGAGCTGATGGCCCACACGTACTCGCACCTCTACGGGCTGCCGACGTCGGGCCTGCGGTTCTTCACGGTGTACGGGCCGTGGGGGCGGCCCGACATGGCGATGTTCCTGTTCGCGAAGGCGATGCTCGAGGGGCGCGCGATCGACGTGTTCAACCACGGCAAGATGCAGCGCGATTTCACGTACATCGACGACATCGTCGAGGGGGTCGTGCGCATCCTGCACGCGCCCGCGCGGCCGAACGACGCGTGGCGCGGCGACGCCCCCGATCCGGGCACGAGCCGCGCGCCCTACCGCGTCTACAACATCGGCAACAACGCGCCCGTCGAGCTGATGCACCTCATCGAGGTGCTCGAGCGCGCGCTCGGCGTGAGCGCGAAGAAGAACTTCTTGCCGATGCAGGCCGGCGACGTGCCGGCGACGTACGCCGACATCGACGCGCTCGTCGACGCGGTCGACTTCACGCCGCGGACGTCGATCGAGGACGGCGTCGCGCGGTTCGTCGAGTGGTTCCGCGGCTACTACCGCGTGTTAGGAATATGTAAAGCCACCTCACCGGGCGCGCGCCCGGCCTCGACGATGGCGTCGCGCAGCAGCTTCGCGTCGGAGAAGCGCTCGCGCGGGAGGGTCGCCATCGCGCGCTCGACGACGGCCATCCACGCGCGTGGCACGGGCGCGGCGGCGCGCTGCACGCCGCTGGTCCGCTCCCGCTCGAACTCGCCCGCGGCGACGCCCGGCTTGATCGGCACGCCCGCCAGGCACTCGTAGAGGACCGCGCCGAGCGCGAAGACGTCGCTGCGACCGTCGACCTCGCGCCCCTGCTCCTGCTCGGGGGACATGTAGCCGGGCGTCCCGACCGCGCCCTCCGCGCCCGTCAGGCGGGTCTCGGCCCACTCGACGCGCGCGATGCCGAAATCAAGGATCTTCACGCGCTCCCGCTGCTCGGCCGCCGGCGCGCCGCGCGGGTGGCGGGCGAGGAAGATGTTGCCGGGCTTCAGATCGCGGTGGATGACGCCCGCCGCGTGCACGGCCGAGAGCGCGTCGCACAGCTCGACGAACATCGGCACGAGCTCGCTCATCGGCAGCGGCGCGCGGCGTCGCAGGCGCGTCGCGAGCGACTCGCCGTCGAGCAGCTCCATCGCGAGGAACGTCGTGCCGTCGGGCAGCACGCCCTGCTCGTACAGCTCGACCACGTTCGGGTGCCACGCGAGGCCCATCGCCTCGGCCTCGCGGCGCAGCCTGTCGGACGCGACCGCGTCGTGCGCGACGGCCGCCCGCAAGAGCTTGATCGCGACCGGCAGGTTGTCGGAGAGGCGCGTCGCCTGGTGGATGACGCCGCTCGCGCCGGAGCCGAGCGTCGCCCCGAGCCGGTACAGCCCCGCGATGACGGCGCCCTCGCCGGAGGCGACGCTCGGGGGCGCCTGGTTGTCGCGCAGCGCGGTGCTCCGCTCGAGCGCGCGCAGGCGGATCTCCTGCGCGCGGGCCTCCACGCGGCCCTCGCGATCGCGCCGCACGAGCAGCCCGACGCCGGCGCCCACCGCGGCGCCGATCGGCACCGACGCGGCGACGGCGAGCGGGTGCGCGAGCGCGCCGAGCCCGCCCGCGAGCGCGCCGAGCGCAGAGCCCACCGCGACCGCGGCGCTCTTCGGGCGCACGTCCCACGAGACGTCGAACTCCTGCCCCGCCGCGCCGGTGCGGGTCGCGAACGTCGCCCGGTGCGTGGACACGGTCTGCACGCGCGCGGGCTCGAGCCCGAACAGCACGGGCACGGCCGCGAGCTCCGTCTCACGCGCGAGCGCCAGCAGGCCGTCGCGCTCGATGCGCGGATCGTGGGCCACGAACACGCGCCCCCGCCACCTCCCCGACCCCGCCTCGAGCGTCTCCCAGCGGCTCGTGCGGACCTCGTCGCCGCCGTAGCCGTCGAGCTGCCTGAAGGCGTCCTCCGGCCGTGACGTCCCGCGCAGGACGCGCATCCACACGGCGAGGTTCGCGGGGGCGACGACGCCGCGCCAGGTCTGTCGCAGCTCGTCGCGCCCCCACCGGCCGACGAAGGCCTCGAGCGCGCGGTGGAGCACGGCGACGCCGATGGGCTTCGTCTCCTCCGCCAGATCCTCGCGCGAGAGCTTCAGGGTCGAGAGCAGCGCGTCCGCCTCCGCCGCGCCGCGCGCGGCCTCGAGGTACAGCACGAGCGCCTTGATGCGCGACGCGCTGGTGTCTCCGGCGGGGTACGACGAGCGGTGCATGCGCGGCGGGGCGCAGGCTAACGCGAACCCGCCGGCGCCGTCACCGCGCAGCGGAACCCGACGTCGTTGCGACGCTCGGTGGGCCGGAGCGAGAGGCGCGTCGACGCCCGCGCCACCCTCGCGTCGACGGACGACCAGCCGCCGCCTCGCGCGACGCGCCGCTCGTCGCCGCAGCCCGGAGACGCGCAGGTCGACGTCCACTCCGAGACGTTGCCCGCGAGATCGAACACGCCGTCCGGCGTCGCGCCGCCGGCGAAGCTCGCGACGCGGCACGTGCCCTCGCGGGTGTCGCCCCGGCCCCAGCACAGGCGGTCCTTCGCGTCGCCGACGCCCCACGGCGCGGGCCTGTCGTCCGGCCCGCGCGCGGCGAGCTCGAACTCCTCCTCGGTGGGGAGGCGCTGCCTCCGGTAGCGGCAGTACGCCTCCGCCTGCGCGTAGGTGACGCAGTTGATGGGGTGCGCGCCGCGCGCCGCGACGCCGCCGTTGCAGCCGTCACCGCGCCCCGGCTCGGTGCACGCGCGGTCGGCGACGCACGACGCGTACTCGGCGACGGTGACCTCGGTCGCTCCGATCGCGAACGCCGCGACCGCCGCGCGCCGGGGCCGATCGTCTGCGTCTTCGCGCGACCCGAGCGACACGCTGGCGGCGGGGACGGCGACCGGCGAGCGCGCGGGCACGGCGCCGCGACCGTCGCCGCGGCGGGCCCACACCACGCCCGCCGCGATCAGCGTCAGCAGCGCGAGCCCGACGAGCGCGAGCGCCGCGCGACGCCTCGACGTCGCCTGCGAGGTCGACGCCGCGACCGACGGAGCCGCCGCGACGACGCTCGACGCGGGCTGCGCCTCCGACGCGGGTGGCGCCACGCTGGGCGTCCTCGTCGGCGCCGGAGCCACGGACACGGGAGGCGGAGGGGCGGCCGGCAGCATCGGCAGCAGCGCCTCGATCGCCGTCGCCGCATCGGCGAACCTCGCGTCGGCGTCGCGCACCACCGCCCGCGCGAACCACGCGTCGAACCCGTCCGGCAACGCGACGCCTCCCCCTAGCGCCGCCAGCCTCGCCGACGGCGCGTCGTACTCGGGGCGCGCGATCTCGCCGAGCACCTGCAGCGGCGAGGCCGTCTCGTCGTGCAGCGCGAACCAGAAGTGCTTGCCCGTGAGCACGTAGAAAGCCAGCAGACCGAGCGCCCACACGTCGGTGCGAGGGGTGATGGGCTGCGTGTTCCCCGTCTGCTCCGGCGCCATCCAGATCGGCGAGCCGATGCCGCCCGTCAGCGTCAGGCGCGCGTCGGCCATCACGCGCGCGATGCCGAAGTCGAGCACCTTGACGGTGAAGGGCTCGCCGCGGCGCTTCGGCCTCGCGAGGAAGATGTTCTCGGGCTTCAGATCGCGGTGCACGATCCCCGCACCGTGCGCGGCGGCGAGCGCGTCGCCGAGGTGCGTGAACAGCACGTGCGCCTCGGCGAGCGAGAGCGGGCCGCCGTCGACGACGCGCGCCCCGAGGTCGACGCCGTCGAGCAGCTCCATCGCGATGTACGGGAGCTGCTCCTCCTCGTCGACCCCGGCCGCGACGATGTCGACGACGTGATCGCTCTCGACCCGCGCGCCGATCCTCGCCTCGAGCTCGAACCGGGCCCGCGCGCTCTCGTCTCGCACGAGGTGCGCGTGCATCAGCTTCAGCGCGCGCCGCGCGCCCGTGCCCTCCTGCTCCGCGACGTACACCGCGCCCATCCCGCCCTGCTTCAGCAGCCGCTCGATGCGGAACGTCCCGTCGATCACGGTGCCGGGCGCGAAGGTGAACGAGGACACGAGCGGGCGCGATGCTACGCAGGAATCATCGCGACGCCAGCGGCCCGCCGCCGCGCTACCGTCGCCGACGAGATGCCACGGAGGCTCGCCGCCCTGCCCGCGCTCGGCCTCGCGCTCGCGGTCGCGCTCGCGGTCGGGCACCGGGCCCGCGTCCCGGACGACGTCGCCGACGCGATCGTGTTCGCCGGCGCGGTGCTCGCGTCGCTCGGGGCCCTGACGGTCCTCGCGCCCGAGCGATCACCTCCGCGCGCGCGCCTCGCCATCGGCGCGATGTGCGCGGTGACGGTCGCGCTCGCCCTGACGACGCCGGGCGGGCACCCGGGGCTGTCGATCGCGGTCGACGTCGCGCTGGTCGGCCTCGCGCACGTCGCGGGCTCGACCATCGGGCGCCGCGTCCAGACGCCTGGCCACCTGCTCCCCGCGGCGGTCGTCGCCGCGTGCGCCGATCTCGTCTCCGCGCTGCACCCCGCGGGGCCGACGCGCGCCATCGTCGAGAGCGAGCGCGCGATGAACGCCCTCGCGTTCTCCTTCCCGGTGCCTGGCGCGCTCGATCTGGCGCCCGCGCTCGGCCTCGGCGATCTCGTCTTCGTCGCGCTCGCGCTCGGGGTCGCGGTCACGCACGGCCTCTCGGTGAGGCGAACGTCGCTCGCCGCGACCGCCGGCGCGATCGCCGCGGGCGGCCTGTCGATGGCGCTCCAGCGCCCCGTGCCCGCGCTCCCCGCGATCGGCGCGCTCGTCGTGCTCTCGGACCCGCGAGCGCGCGCGCTCACGGGGCGTGACAGGCGCACGGCGGCGGCCGCGATCGTGCTCGCGATCGCCGCCGCCGCTGGCGCCTTGCTCCGGTGAGGTCGACGCACCGAAGAGATCGAGGGGGGCACTCGAACGCGCCGACACCTCGGACATGATCAACCGCTACCGGCGCGTCGCCCGGACGTTCGAGGAGCTCGACCTCGGCACGCTCGCGCCGCTCGACGAGGCGCTCCCCGACCTGCCGGGCGCCGCGCCGCCCCCCGGGGGCGAGGCTCAGCGCGCGCCGAGGGAGACGTCGGCCGAATCGCAAGCCGAATCGCAAGCCGGAGCCCTTGATCAGCGGGGCCGCGGGCGCGGCCCGCACGAAAACACCAATGAGTTCCGAGCTGTGCACGAGGCGGGACTCGAACCCGCACGCCTTTCGGCACCGGAACCTAAATCGGCAAAGCTCACAACAGCATGCGAAAACACGCTGAATTCAAGCACTTTCGAGCGCGAGTCGGCGCCAAAAGTAACCAACGCTGGCGCTACCCTGACACTATCCGACCCGGTCGAAGCAGCGTTGCTCGAGGCTTTGAAAGTGGCGACGTCGGCCGTGGATCTCGACGCCGTCAAGCTGCTCGCCGTCGAGCTTCGCGAGCGCCGTCTCGCGCGCGCTGGCGTCGTCGACCTCGGCTCGCGTCGCGACTCCCGGTGACCTAGACTGTACGGGAAGGTTGCGCCCCGCGTCGGCTGGCACCGACCGGGGCGCGTGACCGGGAACGGAGATCCCGATGACGACGAAGAAGACACGCGCGCAGAGCGCTTGCAAGGGGTCTTGGGAGGCCGACGAGCAGCTCGCGGCTATCGACCGCCAGATCGCCAGGGAACATCGAGCTTTGCCGCGGGGGCCATCCTTCGAGAGCGCGGCGAGCGCGGACGCCGAGACGCCAGAGGCCGACGAAGCGCGCGGGATTCCCCCGTGCGTGGTCGCTTGGATCAACTCGATGTTCGCGGCACTTGCGCCACACGTCGCGCTCTGGCCCACCGTGAAGCTCGCCGGGCCGGTCAGGACGCGCCTCAAGTTCCTCATCGAGCACGCCAGGCGCCGGTGCCGGAGGACGGGGTGCGTTCATGATCCCGGCACGAAGGCGTGGGGTGCGTCGCTACGCCTGCCGCCCCCCGACCGCCTGGAAGCGTTGGAAGCCCGCGAGCTCGCGAAGGGATGGGTGGAGTCGATGGACGCGCCCAGCGCGCATCAGAAGAAGGGTCGGCCGAGCAACGCGAGGATGCGGGCAGCCCAGCGGCTGAGCAACGCGAGGATGGGGGCAGCCCAGCGGCCGAGCGACCCGGCGGCCGTCGCGGTGCTGTTTCGAGAGCAGCGCAAGGCCGGGGCCTACAGGTTCATCCGCCTCGCGCTCCGCGCCGCCGGGGTTCACTGCAACGACCTCAGCGTGGTCGACCAGGCTCGGCGCAAGAAACGGTCGAGGGCGCAAAGAAAGCTCCGAAACGCCTTGATTGACAGCGTTGCGAGGGAAGTCGGTCACTAAATGTTTGCTGCCAAGGGGCATGGGACATCCCCCGAAAGCAACCCCCGCCCGCGCCTCGGACGTAGAGATCGCGCGCATCGTCATCGAGTCGAAGCATTCGATTCGGGTGGTGCGGCTCGCGTACGATGGCAAGCACGTCCACCCGAACACGCTCGCGCGCATCAGTGACGCCGCGCGACGGCTTGGCATGCCGCCCCCTCCCGAGCCCGCGGAGAAGGGAGGTGACGCGTGACCAAGCCCAAGTACGCGCCCGTGTGTCCGGGCGACAGGCTCGGCGACGTCGTTGCGCTCGCGCGCTGCGAGAGCGGCTGGCGGTGGCGCTGCCCGTGCGGGGCGGAGTTCACCGCGGAGCCGACCACGGTGCGCGCGTGGGAGCGCAAGGGCGGCGCTCGGTGCGCTCGGTGCTTCTACGTGGCCCGTGTCGAGAGCGTGGCGAGTGCCGTCCCCGAGGAGCATCGCGAGCGGGTCGAGGGCATGATCGCGGAGATCTGCGCGACGGAGGGCGTGAGGCTCGCCGAGGGCGCGACGCTCGCCGAGCGCGCGGCCGTGGTTCCGGGCCTCTCTCTCTATGCGCGACGAGTGGCCGTCGGGGTGCTCGCGCTCTTCGCCCGCAAGGGGGTGCAGTCGTGAGGCCGGAGTCGATCGACAAGCTGGCCCGAGCGCTGGCGGCGTTCGTGGACGAGCGCGTTCGCGAGGCGCTCGACCGGCCGACTGACGACGTGGTGAGCGACGCGACGCCGGGGCTCCCGGTGCCTGCTCGCAAGGCGCGGCAGCTCGCGAAGGACGGCGTGTTCCCGGCGACCAAGCGAGGGCGGCGGTGGTACTTCCGCCGGGCCGACTTGCTGGCGTTCCTCACGGCGCGCGAGGCTGGCCGCGGAGAGCGGGCGCCTGACGCGGTCGATGAGCTGGCGGCGTCGTTGGGCCTGTCGATGCCCGGAGGTGACCAGTGAACGCGACGGTCAAGGAGTTCCTCCAGGCGGCCCGCCTCGAGGGGTTGCTGTACGAGCCTCGTGAGGCGTCCCCGCCGTTGCGTCACCCGGCGACCGAGTACGCGTTCTTGCACGACGCGCTCGTCCGCGGCGTGGCCCCGAGCGTCCTCGAGGCTTTCCGGCCTGACGACTTCGCCGAGTCGCTGGCGCGCATGGTGTTCGCCGAGCTGAAGCTCGCCGAGGGGGCGCTCGACGTGGACGAGCTCATCCAAGCGCTGTCGGACCGCCTCGGCGCGGGCAGGCGCGGGGTCATCGATCTGCTTCGCCCGCTCTTGGTCATGCCGTACGACTACGCGTCGACGGTCGAGGCCAAGGCGCGGGCGGTGGGCGCGCTCGGGGCGATGCGTCGCCTGGGCCGGTTCATCGCGGGCAAGGAGGCGGGGCTGGCCGCGCGGGCGGCGCGGGCGCTGACGGTCGCGGAGTTCGGCGCCGAGGCCGAGTGGGCCGAGCTCGTGCGCGAGATCGGTGAGCAGATCGCGAGGGAGGGATGAGCATGGCCCCGAGCGTGTTGGCCTCGAGACTGTTGGCCGCGGTGCGTTCCGGGGCGACCGACGATCGTATCAGGGAGAAGCCCCGCGTACGAGAGCCGTTCGTGGCGCTGTGCCTCAAGTACGGGGTGAGCGACGCGGAGGTCGAGTGGGTGCTCAAGGAGA
>JADLFU010000157.1 GCA_020849655.1 Polyangiaceae bacterium
CCCCTCTGGCCCCGGGGTTTGGGGGCCGGGGAGGCCCCCAACCGAGCGCGCGTCCACGCGTCACGTGGCTCCTGCGGCCCCACGCGGAGCGGCCCCCCGCGAAGCGGACCCCCGCGGAGCGCCCACCCGCGGAGCGGCCCCACGCGGAGCGGCCCCCCGCGAAGCGGACCCCCGCGGAGCGCCCCCCCGCGGAGCGGCCCCCCGCGGGAGCGAACCCCAGCGGAGCGCCCCCCAGGGTGGACGCACATGTCCACACGCTCGCCGCAGGCGCTGACATTCTCCGCGTGATCGCGCGCCTTCGGCCCGGCACGGTCGGTGCTAACGAGGCGGGGCATGTCGATCGCCGTCCTCGCCGAGAAGCCCTCCGTCGCCCGCGATCTGGCGCGATCGCTCGGCGCAGACCGGCGCGGCGAGGGCTACCTCCACGGCGCGGGCTACGTCGTCACGTGGTGCATCGGCCACCTCGTGCGGCTCGCGGAGCCCCACGAGGTCAACCCCGCGTGGAAGCGCTGGAGCCTCGCCGCGCTCCCGATGCTGCCCGAGCGCTGGCCGCTCGTCGCGTACGAGAACACGAAGCCGCAGCTCGAGGTCGTGCGCCGCATCCTCACCTCCCCGAAGGTCACCGAGCTGGTGTGCGCGACGGACGCGGGGCGAGAGGGCGAGCTCATCTTCCGCTACGTCTACGAGCTCGTCGGCTGCGACAAACCGTGGAAGCGCCTGTGGCTCAGCTCGCTCACCGACACGGCCATCCGCGGCGCGTTCGACCGGCTGCGCGACGGCCGCGCGCTCGATCCGCTGGCCGACGCCGCGAGGGGGCGGAGCCGCGCCGACTGGCTCGTGGGCATGAACCTCTCCCGCGCGTACAGCCTCGCGCACGACGACGAGCTGTCCGTCGGGCGCGTGCAGACGCCGACTCTCGCGATGCTCGTCGACCGCGAGCAGGAGATCCGCGCGTTCGTGCCGGAGCCGTACATCGAGGTGCACGCGACCTTCTCGCGCCGCGACGAGGCCGAGCCGACCTGGCGCGCCACGTACTTCTCCCCCTCGCCGGGCCAGACGAAGTCCCCGACGCCAGAGCAGCGCCGCCTGCCCGCGGACGGCGCGCGGGCGGCCGAGATCGTCGCGCGCGCGACCGCGGGCGTCGCGGTCGTCGAGTCCGTCGCGCACGAGGAGAAGCGCCTGCCGCCGCCGCAGCTCTACGATCTCACCGAGCTGCAGCGCCACGCCAACCGCCTCTACGGCCTCTCGGCGCAGCAGACCCTCGACGCGGCGCAGGCGCTCTACGAGACGCACAAGCTGCTGTCGTACCCGCGCACGGACTCGAGGCACCTCTCGCGCGACGTCGCGGCGACCCTCGGCGCCGTCGTCGCGGCGGTGGCGCCCAGGTACGCCGACAAGGTCGCGGCCGGGAGCGGCGAGCGCCCGCTGTCCGGCAGGTTCGTCGACGACGCGAAGGTCACCGATCACCACGCCATCATCCCGACGTCGACCCGCGCGGACGGCGCGCGCCTCTCCGACGCGGAGGGCAAGGTGTACGATCTCGTCTGCCGTCGGCTGCTCTGTGCGTGGCACGCCGATCACAGGTGGGGCGCGACGCAGGTCATCACGCGGATCGACCACGAGGCCGAGCGCGATCGCTACCACGCGAGCGGCACGAGCGTCGTCGACGTCGGATGGAAGCTCCTCGATCTCGGCAAGCCCGACCGCGAGCTGTCGCTCCCGACGCTGAGCTCGGGCGAGGGCGCGGCCGTCTGCGGCGCCCGCCCTGTCTCGAAGACCACCGAGCCGCCGCGCCGCTACACCGAGGCGACCCTGCTGACGGCGATGGAGACGGCGGGGCGCACGCTCGACGAGAAGGAGCTCAGCCTCGCGATGCGCGACACCGGGCTCGGCACGCCGGCGACGCGCGCGAGCGTGCTCGAGACCCTGTTCACGCGCGGGTACGCCGCGCGCGACGGGCGATCGCTCGCGCCTACCGACAAGGGCATGCGGCTCGTCTCGCTCGTGCACGCGCACGTCAAGAGCCCCGCGATGACCGGCGAGTGGGAGGCGAAGCTCGCGCGCATCGGCCGCGGCGAGGGCGCGCTGTCGGAGTTCGTCGCCGGCGTCGAGGCGTATGTAAGGGAGGTGGTGGCCGGCGTCGCACCGGCGGCGAAGGCGCAGCGACCGGCCCGCGCGCCGCGTCCAACTGATACATCACCAACCAAACATGTCACCGCCGCGCGCGCGGCGGCGGAGGGGCCGGACAGCGACCCGCCGGGCGGCTTCGACGACGCGTACTTCGACTCGCTCCCCGAGGGACCGGGCGAGCCGGGCGAAGACGGGGAGGCACGGCACGCGGACGTCACCGAGCGTCCGGCAGAGCGCCCCGCTCCCGCGCCTCCCGTGCGGCGCGCGACCTCGTCGCGCGACCTCGACGAGCTGTTGCAGACGCGGTTCGGGCACCCGGCGTTTCGCCGCCACCAGCGCGAGGTGTGCGAGGCGGTGGTGGCGGGGCACGACGCCTTGCTCGTGATGCCGACCGGCGCCGGGAAATCGCTCTGCTACCAGCTGCCGGGGCTCGCGCGCGGCGGCACGACGCTGGTCATCAGCCCGCTCATCGCGCTGATGGAGGACCAGGTGGCGAAGCTGCAAGCGGCGGGGCTCGCGGCGGAGCGCGTGCACGGCGGGCGCGCGCGGGACGACGCCCGGCGCACGCTGTCGCGGTACCTGCGAGGCGAGCTCGAGTTCCTGTTCGTCGCGCCCGAGCGCCTCGCGCTGCGGGGGTTCCTCGACGCGCTCGCGAGCCGGCCACCGACGCTGGTCGCGGTCGACGAGGCACACTGCATCTCCCAGTGGGGCCATGACTTTCGACCCGAGTACCGCATGCTCGGGCAGCGCCTGCCGGAGCTCCGCCCCGCGCCGATCCTGGCGTTGACGGCGACGGCCACGCCGGCGGTGCAGGAGGACATCGTCCAGCAGCTCGGCGTGCCCGGCGCGGCGCGGTTCATCCACGGGTTTCGCCGCACCAACCTCGCCATCGAGTGCGCGGAGGTGTTCGCGAAGGATCGCCCCGCAGCGATGCGCGCGCTCTTGCGGCTGCCGGGGCGCCTGCCCGCGATCGTCTACGCGCCGACGCGCAAGGAGAGCGTCCGCGTCGCCGAGGAGCTCGCCAAGACGGCGCGGGTGCGCCCGTACCACGCGGGGATGCCGGCCGCCGAGCGCGAGCGCGTGCAGGGCGACTTCCTGTCGGGCAGGCTCGACGTCGTCGTCGCCACGATCGCCTTCGGCATGGGCATCGACAAGGCCGACGTGCGCACGGTCGTGCACTGCGCGCTGCCGAGCACCATCGAGGGCTACTACCAGGAGATCGGGCGCGCCGGTCGGGACGGCCAGGAGTCACGCGCGGTGATGCTGTTCGGCTTCGCCGACAGGAAGACCCACGAGTTCTTCCTCGACCGCGACTACCCGCCGCCGACGGCGATGCGCGCGCTGTACAGCCAGCTGCCGCGTCGTGCGCGCCCGCGCAGCGACGTGCTCGGCGACCTCGAGGCGATCGACGGCATCGACGACGACTTCGCGCGGGAGCGGGCGCTGTCGAAGCTCTGGGTGCACGGCGGCGCGCTGCTCGACGAGGACGACAACGTGTCCATCGGCCCCGACGCGTGGGAGGCGCCGTACACGGAGGTGCGGCGGCACCGGCAGGCGGAGCTCGCGAAGATCGCGCGCTACGCCGAGCGCCCCGGCTGCAGGATGCTCGCGCTGCTCGATCACTTCGGCGATCTCGAGGACACGACGCCGTGCGGTCGCTGCGACGCGTGCGCGCCCGCGGCCGCGCTCGTGAGGACGTTCGAGCTGCCGTCGGCGAGCGAGGGCGACGCCATCGGCTGCGCGCTCGGCGCGCTCGCGCGCGTCGGCGGCTCGACGACGACGGGCAAGCTCCACAAGGAGGCCTTCCCCGACGACGCGCTCTCGCGGCGCGAGTTCGAGCGGCTCGTCGACGGCCTCGCGCGCTCGCGCCTGGTCACGATCGAGGACGACGAGTTCGAGAAGGACGGCCAGACGATCCGGTTCCGCCGCGTCCGGCTGACGCCGGAGGGGGAGCAGGCGAGCCCTGAGCTGCTGCGCGCCGTCAAGCTCGCGCCGAGGCTGGAGCGCGGCAAGAAGCGCCGGGGGCGAGGCGCGCCGTCCCCGCTGACGAAGAACGTGGTGAAGCGCGCGCGCCGCGCGCCGGCGGAGGACGACAAGCTCGGCGTCGCGCTGCGCGAGCTGCGCCTCTCCGAGGCGAAGCGCCGCAAGGTGCCAGCGTTCCGCGTCTTCCCCGACTCGACCCTGATGGCGATCGTCGACGCCCGCCCGAAGACCCTCGAGGAGCTGACGCGCGTCCCCGGGGTCGGCCCGACGGTGCTCGCCAACTACGGCGACAAGATCCTGGCGGCCGTCAAGCGGTCGTGACCTCGCGGGCGCGGGCCTGACGAGCGCGGGCGCGGGTCGGATCAGCAGCCGCCGCTGCACACTGGCACCCCGGGGAGCCCCGTGCACGCGCACCGGGAGGACCCGGGCTGGCAGCTCCCCGCCGCGCAGGCGCAGCCCGTGAAGCCCATGTCGTCACCGCTGAACGATCCGTCCGGCCAGCACGCGTCACCGAAGGTCGTGGGGAGCGACGGGAGCGCGCATGCGCCGTCGCAGCGGACGCGCCCGACGGGGCCCGCGCAGCTGCAGACGGCGCTGTTCGTCTTGCAACCCTCCTGCTTGCAGGCGCACCCCGCGTAGCCCAGGGAAGCGCCATCGAACGCACCGGACTCCCAGCAGAACCCTCCGAAGTCCGTGGGTCGCGCGATCGTGCACGCCTGCCCGACGTCGGGCGCGCACGTCGAGGTCGACGGAAACTGGGCGAGGTAGCCGGCCGGCACCACGACGACCGGGTGGCAGGTGGGCATCGTGTTGACGTGCTCGAGGCCGCTCGGCAGGACCTCCCAGACCGCCGTCGCGCCCTCCTCACGCACGAAAGCGCCGTGCGGCAGGCCCCAGCGCATCAGCGAATAGGCTCTCGCGATCTCGTAGTAGAAGCTCGGGCACTCGTTGCCCCAGCTGTCGGCCCACTTTGACGCGGAGGCGGTGGTGCGCGTCGCCGGCTGGATGGCGGTCTCCTCTGCGAAGTCGTTCCACGAGCTGATGATGATGCTCTCCGGGTTCTGGCTGATGGCGCGGAGCCACTGGCGCATGAAGCGCGCTCCGCCCTCGCGGTCGAGCGGGGTCGTGGGGCGCCCGAGGTGCGCCGTGTCCCAGCCGGGCGTCACCCCCATCACCGCCCCGTGGATCGGCGTGGGATCGTCGAAGACCCAGCCCCACAGCCCGAGCGAGAGCTGCCCAGGGCTCGCCTCGGAGCTCCGCCCGGTCGCCGCGCCCACCGTGAAGCGCGGATCGCTCCAGGCCTCATAGGGGCCCGGGCTGGTGTAGTTGACGAGCAGCGGCGCGCCCGCGCGCAGGAACGCCGACGGGTGGGCGGCAGGGTTCGAGTGGTCGCTCCAGATGAGGTTCGCCTCTGTCGCCATGCACGCCGGGCGGTCGGCGACGCCGGGGCCCCAGAAGCAGGAGCCCAGCGCCACCGCCTGGCGGAGCGAGGGATGAGCGTCGAGCGCCGCGACGACCGAGCGCCCCGCGAGCGCGAGTCCTCCCCCGTCCGCGCCGATGCCGTTGGTGTGGTCGAGCAGGAGAAAGTCGGCCCGCATCGCGTCGAAGGCGGCCACCTCTTCCTGGAAGGTCGCCGCGCCGCCGCTCGTGTACGTGCCGATCGTCGGAGTGTAGCGCGACCACTCGTCCCAGTGACCCCCTGGGCCTGGGTGCCACCACAGCGTGTACCAGAGGCCGACCTTGGAGGTGTAGAGCGGCGACTTGGCAGGGAGCACCCCGCCGGGCCCTGCGCCCGCGCCGCCACTTGCGCCAGCCCCTCCACTTGTCCCACTTGTACCACCCCCTCCAGCGCTTGCGCCGCCCGCGCCTCCACTTGCGCCACCCGCACCACCCCCTCCAGCGCTTGCGCCGCCCGCGCCGCCACTTGCGCCACCCGCACCACCCCCTCCAGCGCTTGCGCCGCCCGCGCCGCCGTTTGCGCCACCCGCACCACCCCCTCCAGCGCTTGCGCCGCCCGCGCCCCCTGGGGTCGCGCCGCCGCTGGCTGCGCCGCCCGGCCCCAAGCCGCCGCTCCCTGCCTGCCCGGCGCCCGCCTTGCCCGCGGCGCTGGCGGTCCCCGCGGCCGCGCCCACCACGCCTCCCTCGCCCGGGCCCGCGTCGCTACCAGCGCTCCCGCAGCCGACGAGGAGAGCGGAGGTCAGCACCCAGGCGAGGCGACGCATGCGACGGCTCGTAGCCGATCCTCGCGCTGTCGTCGACCGCGCGCGCCCACGGATGTTCGGCTCGTGACCACTCGCGCACGGCGTCGCGGCGCCCACGTGGAGTTCGCGCCCCCCCAGGACCGAGTGACGGGAGTGACGGAGTGAGGGCTCCATGACTGTTCGGTGGTGCGGAGGCTCCTCGCCGGGGCGGGGGCCAGCCGCCCGGGAACCCCGGCGCTCGCGACGAAGGGCTCCGAGGTCGATGGTCAGGAAGTCGGCGCGCCCGAGCATGCCCGCGTCGCCCTGTGAGGTGTGACATTCGTCATCGAGCGCGACGCTTTCTCGTTGTGTCTCCCCTCCCCCGCGCGGGATGGTGGCGGCGATGGCGGCGCTGGACCACGAAGGCTTCGCGGCCGCGCCGCGGCTCGGGTGGGTGACGGACGCCTCGCCGCTCGAGGAGGCGCCCAGGCTCGCGGCGGCGTGGGGCCTCGAGGCGCTGTGGATCAAGCGGGACGACCAGCTGCAAGCGCTGTACGGCGGCGGAAAGCCCCGCAAGCTCGACTACCTGCTGGCGCGCGAGCCGCTCGCGTCTGCGCCGCGGTGGGCGGCCGCCGGCGCCATCGGCTCGGGCGCGATGGTGGCGCTCGCTGCCGCGGCCGAGCAGCTCGGGCGCTCGCTCGACGCGCACCTGTTCTGGACCCCGCCCTCCGACGGCGTGCTCGACAACCTCGCGTTCACGGCGTCGCGCGCCGATCGCCTCTGGTTTCATGACTCGCGCGCGGCGCTCGCGGTGTCGCGGCCCGCGGTGCTGGTCGGCCGTATGTCACGAGGCGCGGCCGTCGTCCCGCCCGGGGGCACCTCGCCGGTCGGGATGCTCGGCTTCGTCCGCGCCGGTCTCGAGCTCGCGGCGCAGCTCGAGGAGCGGGGGGCCGCGCCGACCCGGGTCTACCTGCCGCTCGGCTCCGGGGGCAGCGCGGTCGGCCTCGCGACCGGCCTCGCGCTCGCCGGCTGCGACGCGGAGGTGGTCGCCGTCGCCGTCGTCGAGCGCCCGCTATCGAGCGCGCGGAGGATCGCCGCGCTCACGTCGTCGCTCCACGAGGAGCTCGCGCGCTGGGGTCTCGCGCCGCCTCCACGCCCGCCGCGCCTGACGCTCGAGCGCGGGCACGCGGGGCCCGCCTACGGCGTGACGACGGCCGACGGGGTCGTCGCGTGCGAGGCGCTCTGCGACGCGGGCGTGACCGTCGAGCCCATCTACGGCGGCAAGGCGGCGGCGGCGCTGCGGCAGGACGCCGCGCGGGGCCAGGTCGCGCGCGCCGTGTTCTGGCACACCGCGCGCCGAGGCCCGCTGCCTCACGCGCCCGACTGGCGCGAGCGCCTGCCGGTCGCGCTGCGTCGCAGGCTCGACGATCCTCGCTGGGAGCGCGTGAGGGCGCGGCGGCGCGTCCTGCTCGCGCTCGGGGCGGGCGCCGCCGCCGCGGGCGTCGCGCGCGTGACGGGCTACGAAGCCCCCGCGTTCCACGGGCGGGTGCTGGGCGACGTCGAGGCGCTCGTGCTCGGCGCCGCGGCCGAGGCGCTCCTCGAGGGCGCGAGCCCGGCCGAGCTCGCCGGGATCGCGCGCCGGGTCGACGCGTACCTCACCGCGCTCCCGCCGGCCGCCGTCACCGAGATCCACGCGCTGCTCGCGCTGCTCGAGCACGGCACCGCGCTCGGCGGTCGCGTGCGGAGGTTCACGTCGCTCTCGCCGGCCGACCGCGAGCGGGTCGGCGCGTCGCTCGCGGCGCGCGGCGGCGTGCTGCGGGACGCCGCGCGCGGCGTCGAGGATCTGTGCGCGCTCGGCCTCTATCAGCAGCCGTCGTCGTGGGGCGCGCTCGGGTACCAGGGCCCGATGGTCGGCCCGGGCCGGCGCGGCGGGTGGCCCGCGTACGAGGCGATGCGCGCCCCGCGGGGCGCCGTGCCGAAGGCGGCGACGCCGTGATCTTCGACGGCGCGGGGCTCACATCAAACCTAACACTCCACGCCGACCTCTGCGTCGTCGGTGCCGGGGCTGGCGGGGCCACCGCGGCGATGATCGCGGCCGAGGCGGGGCTGCGCGTCGTCGTGCTCGAGGCGGGCGAGCACCTGACGCCGGGCGACATGTCGCAGCGCGAGGAGGAGATGTTCCCCAGGCTGTACTGGGACGCCGGCGCACGCACGACGCGCGACCGCGGGGTCAAGGTCCACCAGGGCAAGGGCGTCGGCGGCTCGACGCTGCACAACCTCAACCTCGTGAAGCGCATCCCGGAGCCGCTCATCGAGCGCTGGGTGAAGGAGCGCGGGCTCCGTGACTTCGGCGTCGCCGAGTGGCGCGCGCTCTACGACGAGGTCGAGGCGCTGCTGCAAGTGTCCGCCGTCCCGCGTGACAAGTGGAACCGCCACAACCGCCTGCTCGAGGAGGGCTGCGCGCGGCTCGGCTGGCGCGGCGGCGGGCTCTCCCACAACCGAACGGGCTGCATCGGCAGCGGCTTCTGCGAGCTCGGCTGCGCCTTCGACGCGAAGAACAACGCGCTGAAGGTGATGGTGCCGCGCGCGCTCGCAGCCGGCGCCGAGATCGTGACGAGATGCCAAGTCATCCGCGTGCTGCACAGCGGGGGCAAGGTGACGGGCGTCGCGGCGGTCACGCTCGACGAGCAGACCGGGAGGCACCGCGGCGAGCTGACAGTGAAGGCCGCGCGGGTGTGCCTCGCGGCGTCCGCGACCGCGACCCCCGCCATCCTGCTGCGCTCCGGGGTGCCCCACGGGGGCGAGCTCGGCGCGCGGCTGCACCTGCACCCGGCGGTCGTCGTCGCGGGCGACTTCGACGAGCCGGTGCGCGCCTGGGAGGGCATCCCGCAGACCTACGAGTGCACCGAGCACCTGCAGCTCGAGCGCGACGACGGCCCTCGCACCTGGATCGTGCCGGCGTTCGCGCACCCCGTCGGCACGGCGGCGCTCGTCCCGGGCCACGGGCGCGCGCACCGCGACGTGATGCTGAGGTATCCGCACCTCGCCGCGCTGACGGCGATGGTCCACGATCGCACCCGCGGCGCCGTCGAGCCCCGCGGCGATCTCGGCCTGACGGTCGACTACTGGCCCGACGCGTCCGATCGCGCCGAGCTCTCGCGCGGGATGGCCGCGTGCGCGCGGCTCCTGTTCGCGGCGGGCGCGCGCAGGGTGATCGTCCCCACCCGCCCGCTCCGCGTCCTCTCGCCGGGTGACAGCCTGGACGGGCTCGCGAGGTGGAACTTCGGGCGAGGCGATCTCGACGTCTCGTCGGTGCACCCGATGGGCAGCGCGCCGATGGGCGAGATCGAGGCGGCGACCTTCGACTCGCACGGCCGCCACCGGCGGGTCGCCGGGCTGTTCGCCGCGGACGGCTCGATCCTCCCGGGCTCGATCGGCGTCCCCCCCCAGCTGTCGATCTACGCGCTCGGGCTGCGGGTCGGCCGCGCGATCGCGCGCGGGTGAGGGATTCCCCTCTTCCCCCCGCGCCCGCGCCGGGTGACGCGGCGCGGATGGCACCGATCTCGGGCGCGCTCTCCGCCGGCGGGCTCGCGCTGCACACGGTCACCTGGGAGCCCGACGCCGACGCCGTGCCCTCCGGCGTCACCGCGCTCCTCGTCCATGGGTTCGCCGACGCCGCGGGGACGTGGGATCTCGTCGCGCCCGCGCTCGCTGCGCGCGGCCACCGCGTCGTCGCGTACGATCAGCGCGGCTTCGGGCGGTCGCCGTGGGTGGGCGCGGGCGGCTACTACCACTTCTTCGACTACGTCTCCGACCTCGACGCGGTCGTGCGCGCGCTCGCGCCGGCGCGCCTCGCGCTCGTCGGTCACTCGATGGGCGGCACGGTGTGCGCCCTCTGGGCCGGCGCGCGGCCGACGCAGGTGCACCGCCTCGCGCTCCTCGAGGGGCTCGGACCGCCTGACAGCGATCCCGGCTACGCGCCCGATCGGGCCGCGCGCTGGCTCGACGATCTCGGCGCCGTCTCCGCGGGGCGGGGCTACGCGAGCGTCGAGGAGGCGCGCGACCGGCTCGCCGTCCAGCACGCCGCGCTCGACCCGTCGCTGCTCGCGTCGCGCGTCGCGCACCTCGTCGTCGAGCGCGACGGCCGCTTCCACTGGCGGATGGACCCGCTGCACAGGACGATGTCGCCCGTGCCGTTCTACGCGGCGGCGTTCCGCGCGTTCGCGGCGCGCGTGACGTGCCCGACCTTGCTCGTCTCGGGCGGGCCCGACGGCTTCCACCCCGCGGACGAGGCCGAGCGCGCGCGCGCCTTCCCGCACGTGATCGAGCGCGAGCTGCCCGGCGCGGGGCACATGATGCACTGGACGCGCCCGGACGACGTCGCGCGCCTGTTGCTCGAGCACATCGGCTGATCGGTCTCTCTGCTTTCGACTAGCCTCCTCGCGCATGTCGAAGATCGCTGTGCTGGGCGCGGGCGCGTGGGGGACGGCCCTCGCGAAGCTGCTCGCGGAGAAGGGCGGCTCCGTGGTCGTGTGGGCCCACGAGCCCGACGTCGCCGAGAGCATCCGCCTCGGGCACGAGAACACCCGCTATTTCCCTGGGTTCCAGCTACCAACAAATCTGACATCCACCTCGAGCGCCGAGGAGGCGCTCCAGGGCGCTGACATGGTGCTGCTCGTCGTGCCCTCGCACGTCACGCGCGAGGTGCTGGGGCAGGTCGGCCGATGGCTGCCCGCCGGGGCGCCGGTGGTCTCGGCGACCAAGGGGATCGAGAACGACACGCTCTGCCTGATGCACGAGGTGTTCGCCGAGGTGATGGGCCCGAGCGAGCTGTCGCGCTACGTCGCCTTGTCCGGCCCGAGCTTCGCGAAGGAGGTCGCGCTGCGCCACCCGACGGTCGTCGTCATCGGGGGTCGCGACGCCGCGGTGGTCGAGCGCGTCCAGCTCGCGTTCTTCAGCGAGGGCGTCTTCCGCGCGTACGGCAGCGAGGATCTCACCGGCGTCGAGATGGGCGGGGCGCTGAAGAACGTGATCGCGATCGCGGCGGGCGCCGCCGACGGGCTCGGGTTCGGCCACAACACGCGCGCGGCGCTCATCACCCGCGGCCTGGCCGAGATCGCGAAGCTCGCCGCCGCGAAGGGCGCGAACCCGCTCACGATGGCCGGCCTCGCGGGCATGGGCGACCTCGTGCTCACCTGCACGGGAGAGCTCTCGCGCAACCGGACGATCGGGCTCGCGCTCGGCAGGGGCCAGCGCCTCGAGGACGCCATCCGCGAGCTCGGGCACGTCGCCGAGGGCGTCAAGACGGCCGAGAGCGCGCGCGACCTCGCGAACAAGCTCGGCGTCGAGGCGCCGATCGTCGCGCAGACGTACGCCGTCCTGTACGAGCAGAAGGCCGCGCGCGACGCGATGACCGAGCTGATGGTCCGCCCCGCGCGCCGCGAGCTCGATTTTTGAGCGAGGCGCCGGCCCGCGCGACGGCGGCGCTGTCATGCCTGCCGCCCGTGCTCGCGACGACGACCCGGCTCGTCGTCCTCGGGAGCTTCCCGGGCGCCGCGTCGCTCGCCGCGGGGCAGTACTACGCGCACCCTCGCAACCACTTCTGGCGCATCCTCTCCGAGGTCTGGCAGGTCGAGCTCGTCCTCTGTGGGTACGACGCGCGCCTCGAGGAGCTCGCGCGGCGGCGGGTCGGCCTGTGGGACGTGTACGCCGCGTGCGAGCGGGAGGGCAGCCTCGACAGCGCCATCCGTCACGCCGTCCCGAACAACCTATCACTACTAACATCACGCGCCCCCGCCCTCGCCGTGGTCGCGCACAACGGCGGCGAGTCCGCGCGCAGCAGGCGCCTGACACGCGCGCTCGGCGTGGAGGTCTGCCGGGTGCCGTCGAGCAGCCCGGCGAACGCGAGCTGGAGCCTCGCCCGCAAGGTCGCGGCGTGGCGCGAGGTGTTCGCTCGAGCCGGCGTCGTCTCGCCCCGGCTCAGCGCGGCTTCGCGAACTGCTGCACCTCGGCCGTGAAGCCGCCCATGTCGAGCGCGAACCGCGCGCGCTCGCGCAGGCCGAGCTTCGCCGCGAGGTGGCGCGTGCCGGCCATCGGCGAGACCCACACGAGCCGCCCGCCGGGGATGAGCTGCTCCGCGGCGCGGGTGAGCACGTCGTCGAGCAGCGCGCGCAGCGCCGCCGCGTCGCCGGTGCGCCTGCCCATCGGCGGGTTCGTCAGCACGAGCGAGAGGCCGGGCACGCGGTGGGAGCGCGCGTCGTCGTGCACGAGCTCACACCTCGCGCCGACGGCGGCGAGGTTGCGGCGCGCCGCCGCGAGCGCGCGCGGATCGCGGTCGGTGCCGACCATCCGACGCGCAGGCCCGAGGAGCGCGCGCTCGGCGAGCTCGAGCCCCGAGCCGACGAAGGGATCCCAGACGACGTCGTCGTCGCGGGCCCCCGCGAGGCGCGCGAGCGCCGCCGCGATCGTGGGGTGAGACGACGCGGGCACGTCCGCGCGCCGGTACGCGAACCTCGGATCGACGAGCGCGCGGGGGCGCAGCGCGACACGCACGCTCTGCCCCGACGTCACCGCGTCGACCTGCCACGCGGCGTCGCGCGGATCGTTCACCAGGCGGGGATCGCGCGCGGCGACGAGCGACGCGATCTGCTCGAGCTCCGCGCGGGGCCCGGCCGGATCGAGCGAGAGGCGGTAGCGCAGCGGTCCCTCGGTGATCGCCTGCATCGCCGCCGTCGCGGCCTTCGACGTCAACGCGGAGGCGACCGCGCGCGCGCGGTCTGCGCGCAGCGGCACGACGGGGGGCCACACCGCGACCGAGGTGAACGTGCGCGCGGCGAACAGCGGCCGCAGCGCTCCCTCCCAGCGCAGGCTCACCCGTCCGGACTCGGAGGCGCGCGCCCCCCGCCCGTCGAGCTCCTCGATCAGCAGCGGCTCCAGCCCCGCGCGGACGTCGAGCGCGAGGACCGTCCCGGCGGGCAGCGGCGCGTCGAGCGACACTTGCGTCTCCTGCTCTCGCAGCTGGTCGCGCGCGGCGCGGGCCTTGGCGCGCTCGGCGGTGTCGTCCGTTGCCTCGACCCTCGCGAGCGCCTCCCGCGCGACCGCGTCACCTCGCCGACCGAGCGCGTCGACGAGCGCGCGGCGGAGGTGCACGTCGGCCGCGTCGTCGAGCGCGTCGGCGAGCCGGCGCGTGGCCGCCTCTCCTTCGACGCGGACGAGCGCGCGCACGGCCGCCTTGCGGGTCTTCGCGTCCTCGTCGCGCAGCAGCGCGCCGAGCGCGTCGACGTCGACCGCGACGTGAGCGGCGACGCGACCGAGCAGCTCGACGAGCCGCGGGCGCGCGCGCCGCTCGCCGGGGAGCGCCGCGGTGACCGCCGGCAGCGTGGAGAGCGGCACCCGCGCGAGCGCCTTGACGAGGAGCCGCGCGCGGTCGTCGTCCGCCTCGGCGAGCTCCGCCACGAGTTCCGGCACGAGGCGCCGCGGCGGCGCGAACGCCGGATCCGCGAGGCGCTCGTCGGAGACCCTCACGTCACTCCGTGCACGTGACCGTGCGCCTCGCCACGTTGACGGCGGCGAGGTGGCGCGGCGCAGGGCAGGAGACGCTGCACACGGCCTCCACGCAGCCGAGCTTGCCCCGCGGCCAGGAGTACGTGCAGCCGGCGGCGCCGCAGGTGTACGAGACGCCCGTCGACGCGTCGGAGCCGGACGTCGTCGGCGCCGCTATCACGCACCGGCCGGTCGTGTTGACGAAGCCCGGCGGGCACGCAGCGGCCTTTGGATCGGCGCAGACGCCGTTGTTGCGGGGAGATTTGTCGGGGCACGCGGGCGCGCACTGCTTCGTCGTCGAGTCCGGGACGGTGCCCGGCGGGCAGCTCGCCGGCTGCGCGACGCCGACCGCCGTCGCCGGCGACGCCTGCACGACGTACGCCTCGATCGCGTTCTTGCGCAGCGTGGCCTCGGCGATCCACGCGAAGCCGCCCGCGCCCCACGTCGGTCCCCAGCTGTTCTGGAGCAGGAAGAACCACGCGCCGTCCTGCTTCGCGAAGCCGACGACGAGCACAGGCTGGATCGCCGCCGCGCCCACGTAGTCGGGCAGGAGCGGCTCGGGGTCCTTCGAGCCCACGAGCCCCGCCCACGCGTCGGGATCGACCCGCAGCACGAGCACGACGTCCTGGCCTCGCGCGATCGTCTCGCGCATCGCGGCGCCGTCGGAGTTCGCGAGCTCGACGACGTCGAGCAGCCTGGCCACGGGCGCCGCGTCCGCCTTCGCGACGGCGTCGGGAGCGAGCGCACGGCGCTCCTTGCAGAGCCGCGCCGCCTCACCGCGCGCGAGCTGGCACGCGCCCGCCTCGTCGTACGGCAGCGTCGCCTCGGCCGCGACGCCCTTGCCCAGGTTCGCGGAGACGACGGCGCCGAGGTTCGCGACGGGCGCCCGCGCGAAGAGCTGCATCGCGCTGACACCGCCCGCGCCCCCGCCCGCTCGCACGACCACCTGATCGATCGCGGACGCCACCGCGAAGGCCGCGCCCGCGCCGACCGAGCGCTGGTGGCGGGTCGGCCCGACGCGCGACTCGCGCCGGTGATCGACGTACTCGGGGACGGCGGTGGACGACACCGCCTCGCGCGCGATCGCCGCCGCGGCGCCCTGCACCTTCGCGTAGTCCTTCGACCAGCAGTCGAGCGGCACCGTCACGCCGTCGACGACGACCTGCCCGCAGCCGGACGCGGGCGCAGGCGCGGGCGCCTTCTTCACCGGCGTGGGCAGCCGGAGGCGCGGGACCTTGAAGGTGTGCCGCGGAGGCTCGGCGACCGGCGGCGGCGCGGACGGCAGCGGCGCGGCGGTCGCGGGCGGGACCGACGCGGTCTCGGGCTGGCTCGGAGGGACGACCCACGCCGGCGCGGGCGCGGGCGCCGCGGGCGCGGGCTCGGCGCCCCGGCGGCTCGGGATGCAGGCCGCGAGCATCGCGAGCCCGGCGAGCGCTCCTCCCCGCCACCTGCGCATCAGCTCCAGTGCCCCGCGCGCAGCGCCGCCGGATCGAGCGGCTTCACCCTGGCCGCGAGCGCCTCGCGAAACGCGCGCTCGTCGTCGTCGTCGAGGATCGCGTCGCCGTAGCCGACCGCGATCTCCATCGTCGTCGCGAGGATGCGGAGGAACTGGGCGAAGCTCGACGCGCAGAGGGTCGCGTCCCACCGGTCCCTGCCGCTCATCGCGGTGTAGACAGGGCAGTCGCCCTCCGCGTCGGGCTTCGCCACGTCGAGGAAGTACGGATCACCGAGCAGCGTGCTGCGCCCGACGATGATCCACGACCGCCGCCAGCCGTCCTGCGGCTGCTCCGCGCGCGGCTCGCCCGCCGCGTCGAGCGCGAACCCGCGTTGCTCCTCCGTGAGCTCGGCCGCCCCGAAGAGCTTCACGCGCTCGATGGGGCACACCGTCTCGACCTCGCGGGGGTTGGCCTCGAGCAGGAAGGCCCTGTACCGCGGCGGGACGCGCAGGGACTTCTTCAACGAGTCGACCAGCGCCGGCTCGGCGCGTCCGAGCTCGAAGCGGAGCTTGCGACGCTGAAAAATGGCCTGGAGCGCGGTGAGGCTCTCGGCGAGATCGCTGTCCAACGTGTCCTCCGGCGGCGGGGGCGTGGCGCGCCACCGCGCCGCAAATGACTGCCCAAGAAGGGCGCCGAACCTACAGGAGGACGAGGCGAGCTGTCTACCCCGGGCGCGCGCTCGCGACGCGGTCGCGAGGTGCGGACGCAGCGACATCGGTGTCATGCCCGCGCGTCACGGCGGCGCCCGGCACACGGACAAACGCCGCGCGCTGCCGGAGGGGGGAGCCATGGCGCGCGCGTTGCTACTCGCGACTCGTCCACTTCGCTTGCGCGCCACGCGCGCCATGGCTTGCTTGGCTTGACTTATCCCGCGCCTCATCGCGCGGGCCACCTGATAGATTGCCACGGTTCCTCTCCGGCACCACCCGCTCCGATTCCGATTCGTCGCGTGTGGACGCCGCGCCTCCTCGTGCTAAGGTGCCTGCTGCGGTGAACGTCGTCCTCGTGAAGCTCGGTCGCGGTTCTCGTGCCATCGTCGGTCGGCTCGTGCGCACGCCGCGCAAGGGCTCGGTGGTCGTCATCGAGTTCAGCGACGGCATGCACGAGTACGTGACGACCCCCGTCAAGCGCGTGCTGCGTGTCTGCGGCCGCGACACCTTCTACATCGAGACGGCGAACAGCCGCTATCGCCTCGAGCTGCGCGGGAAGGTGCGCGAGCTCGAGGGCGCGCAGTCGGGCTGAGGCGACGTGCCGCTTGTCGGCCGCCCGGCAGCCGCGCTAAAGGGCGGGGCATGGGTAACCACGACCGCCGCAACTCGATGAAGATGAAGCGCAAGAGGGCGCAGGCCAAGAAGAAGGCGCGCGCCAAGAAGGCCAAGGCGCCGGTCGCGCCGGTGAAGGCGGCGAAGAAGCCCGCGGCGAAGAAGAAGGAGAAGGCCGCTTCCTTAGCGCGCCTTCGCTCCGCGAGGAGCCCCGCCCCGACCACGCCGGCCGGGGCGTCGTCGTCTTCACTCGCGGATGACGATCGTCTTGAACTGCACGTCGCGCGGCGGCGCGGCGGCGGTCGCGGCGTCGGGCGTCGCGTCGGCCTCGCCGAACAGCCCCGCGTCGCCCTGCACGCGCTCCTCGCCGAAGAGCTGAAACCCCCGGCGATCCTTGTCGCTCCAGCGCTGCCCCACGACCGTCGTGTGCGAGCTGAGGCCGTTGACGCGGTGCCAGGTCACGCTGAGCAGCAGGATGGCGTCGCCGTCGGGCCGCATCGAGGTGCCCACGAGCTCGATGTCATCGATCTTGATGTCGGAGTGCCACCTGCGGTGCCGCTCGAGGAAGGCGGCGCGCTCCTTCCGCGCGACCTTCTCGAGCGCGGCGGCGGTGCGCGAGAACCGCAGCCCCATGTTGAGCTCGTAGCCCGCCTCCTGCGCGCGCTGCGCGCGGGTCGGCGCCGTGCACGCGGCCGTCGTCAGGAGGAGGGGCACGATCACGCGGAGCGACGAGGCCATGGAGCCGCGGTAGCCGAGCGGCCGAGAACGGCCCAGTTCTTGGCCACAAATGTCTCGTCGCGCGCGGCCACCCGGTACCGTGACGGCGTGCGCAGGCTCACGCTCACGCTCGCCCTCTCGCTGCTCGCGACCGACGCCCGCGCCGAGACGGTGGACGAGCTGCGCGCGGCGTGCGGCGCGCGTGACCCGGCGCTCGAGCGGGTCGCCGAGGAGCTCGCGACGCGGAGGCTCTCGGGCGCGCGCGCCACGAGCGCCGACGAGCTCGCCGCGCTGGGCCGGCGCGAGCACGCGTCGCTGCCGGGGCTGCGGGCGTCGGTGCGATCGGGCGCCGTCGGCCTGCTGGGATCCGAGCCGCTCGCGCTGGCGGCGGCGGTCGGGGGGCCGCGCGCGTGCGGCGTCGCGTCGGTGTCGGACGGCGCGCGGCAGGCGCTCGCGCTCGTCGTCGCGCCGCGGCTGGCGACGCTCTCCCGGACGCGTGCGCGCGCGCGCGCCGGCGAGTGGATCGACGTCGACGCGCGGCTGCTGGTCGACGCGACGGGCGCGCGGGTGATCGTGCTCGGTCCGCGCGGGGCGCCCCACGGAGTGCCGACGTCGTTCGAGGGCGGCCGCGTGCGCGCGCGCTTCTCGGCCGACAGGGCCGGGGTGTTCCTCGCGCAGATCGTGGCGGATCTGGCCGACGGCCCGCGGCCCGTCGCGGAGCTCGTCGTGCGGGTCGGCGCGGACGACGCGCGGAGCGACGAGGTGCCCGGAGATCTCCCGGTCGGCGCGGACGACGCCGACGATCTCGCGACGCGGGTGCACGCGGCGCGCGCCGCGGAGGGCCTCCCGAGGCTGGTGAGGGATCGCGCGCTCGACGGCCTCGCGGCGACGCACGCGGCGAAGATGGCCCGCGCCGGGCGCGCCGCGCACGACGTCGGAGACGGCAGCCCCGACGCGCGGGTGACGGCGGTGCTCGACGTCGACCTCGTCGGCGAGAACGTCGCGCACGCGGGCTCGGTCGCCGCGGCGCACCGCGCGCTGTGGGCGAGCCCGTCTCACCGCGAGAACCTGCTCTCACCTCGCTTCACGCAGGTGGGTCTAGGGGTCGCGCGGGCCGACGACGGCACGATCTTCGTCGCAGAGCTCTTCGCAGTGCCCACGCGCCGGTGACCCGCGAAACAGCACCTCGCCGGCGTTCACGGCGACCACGCCGCGCGCGGTCTCGACCAGCAGGCGGCCGTCGTCGTCGATCCCCGCCGCCCTCCCCGACGCCGCGTCTCCCTCCACCTCGCGGCCCCGCGCGACGTCGAGCGCGCGGAGCTCCGCGAGCGTCGGCGCGAGGCCGTCGCGCTCGAAGTCGGGGACGAGCGCGTCGAGCTCTCGAAGCACGTCGGCGAGGAGCGCCGCCCGATCGAGATCGCTCGCGCCCGCCGCCTCGAGCGAGGTCGCGCGCGAGCCGACGTCGGGGGGCAGGCTCGCCCGCCGCACGTTCACGCCGAACCCGGCGACGACGTGCGCGAGCTCGTGGCCCCGGAAGCTCGCCTCGACGAGCACGCCGCTCACCTTGCGCCCGAGGATCTCGACGTCGTTGGGCCACTTCACCCCGACGCCGGCGACGCGCCGGCCGCACGCGCGCGCGACCGCGAGCCCGACGACGAGCGAGAGGCGCGGGAGCACGCGCGGATCGACCCGCGGCGCCAGGATGACCGACGCGAGCAGCGCCGACCCCGCGGGCGCGGACCACGCCCTGCCCTGCCGCCCGCGGCCGCGCGCCTGCACGTCGGCGACGAAGACGGACCCCGCGGGCGCGCCGTCGCGGGCCGCGGCGCGCGCGTCGTCCTGCGTCGAGCCCGTCTCGGCGCGCACCTCGACGCGACGCGCGCCCTGCAGCGCGAGGACGCGGTCGTGGTCGAAATCCATCATTTCTCACCTGCCCATGTGCAGTGCGCGCCGGCGTCCTGGCAGGCGTCGTAGCAGGCGGCCGGGTTGGCGCCGGGGGGCACGACGCCCGCGTCCACGCAGCCGGCGGCGCTCTTGCAGGCCATCGTGCAGAAGCGGGTGGTCCGCGGCTCGTCGCACAGGTCGAAGCGCGCGGTCGTGGAGAACTGCCGGCACACGAGGCTGCCCTTGCAGTCGTCGTCGCGCTGGCAGCCCTCGCCGAACCCCGCGTCGCGGCTCGCGTCGCACGCGGTCGCGGCGATGAGGAGCGGCAGCCACGCGAGGGCGCGGATCACGCGAGCGCGAGGCCGAGCGAGAGGTCCGCCGCGGGCGCAGAGTGCGTCAGCGCGCCCACCGAGACGAGATCGACCCCCGTCGCCGCGATGGCCGTGATCGTCTCCAGCGTCACGCCCCCGGACGCCTCGCGCACCGCGTGGCCGCGCGCGCGCGCGACGGCGGCGCGGAGCCCGTCGAGCGAGAAGTTGTCGAGCATGATGACGTCGGCCCGCACCGCGATCGCCTGCTCCAGCTGCTCCATCGACTGCACCTCGACCTCGACCGCCGACGTGTGCGGCGCGAGCTGCCGGGCGCGCGCGACCGCCTCCGCGAGGCCGCCCGCCGCGACGATGTGGTTGTCCTTGATGAGCACCGCCGAGCCGAGGTTGTCGCGGTGGTTGTGCGCGCCGCCGCACCGCACCGCGTAGCGCTCGAGGACGCGCAGCCCCGGCGTCGTCTTGCGGGTGTCCGTCACGCGCGTCCTCGAGCCCGAGGGCAGCGCCGCGACGAACGCGCGCGCCAGCGTCGCCGTGCCGCACATGCGCTGGGTGAGGTTCAGCGCGGTGCGCTCGGCCATCAGCAGCGCCTGCGCCGAGCCGTGCACGCGCCAGACGTCGACGCCCGGAGCGACCGCCGCCCCGTCGGGCACGAGCGCCTCGAACCTCACCGTCGGCAGGACGCGCTCGAACACCCGCGCGAACACGACCGCGCCCGCGACGACGAGCGGAGACTTCGCGCGGGCGGTCGCGACGGCCTGCGCGCCCTCGGGGACGGTGGCCTGCGTCGTGACGTCGCCGCCGGAGAGATCTTCGCGGAGCGCGCGGTCGACGATCTCGTCGAGGACGGGCGGGGTGATCCACATGCCGCGTCACCTAGCGCCGACGGCGTCGCGCGAGAACTTCAGGATGCGGCGGCTCACCCACGACGGATCGTCGAAGTGCGGACAGTGCCCGAGGCCGTACGGCTCCTCGACGAGCGCGTGGCGGGGCAGGTGCGCGCGCAGGTACTCGAGCGCCGACGGCGGCAGGAGGCGCTCGCTCCTTCCCCACAAGACCAACACTGGCATCTTCAGCGACGAGAGCTCCTCCGGCGAGAACGAGTCGTCGACGCGCGCCGCGCGGACGATCTCGCCGACGGCCTTGCGCAGCATCAGCCGCTGGATGTCGCGCGCGACGATCGGCAGGTACCAGGGCGGCGCGTGGTACAGCCGCGTCGCGAGCGCGAGCGCGTCGCCGGCCATCGCCGCCTCGAACCGCGAGAGCACCGACGCGAGATCCTCCTCGGAGACGCGCGCCCCGGCGGGCGAGACGAGCACGAGCGCCGCGACCTTCTCGGGCCGGTGGATGGCGTAGCGGAGCGCCACGCCGCCGCCGAGCGAGTTGCCGACGAGCACCGCCTGGTGCTCGATGACGCGGTCGTAGACCTCGGTCATCGCGGCGAACAGCGGCTCCGGCGTGAGCCGCTCGGCGTGATCGGGGCTGTCACCGTGGCCCGGCAGATCGACCGCGGTGAGGCGCCGCGCGTGGGGCACGAGGCGATGCACGACGGGCGCGAGCGCGGTCGCCGACGAGCCGAGGCCGTGCTGCACGACGAACTGCGGGAGCCTGCCCTCGCCCGCGCCGTCGAACACGTTGACCTCGACGTCCCCCGCCCGGACGCGGCGGCGGGAGAGGCCCCGCCTCTCGAAGCCCCGCGCCGTCATGCGCTGCGCGAGCGGGAGCAGACCTCGGACTGCGGGGAGCGGGAGCGGCACGGGGCGAGGTTCTGCTACGACGGCGCGCGATGATCCAGATCTTCGGTCACGCGAAATGCAAGGGCACGCGCGCGGCCGCGCGGTTCTTCTCCGACCGGCGCGTGAAGGTGCACGAGGTCGACCTGACGCAGAAGGGCCTCGCGAAGGGCGAGCTCGACAGCGTGGCGCGCGCCGTCGGCGGGGTCGCGAGGCTCTACGACGCTGGAGGCGCCCACGCGAAGGCGCGCGGGCTCGCGCACGCCGGCCTCTCCGACGATCGGCTGCGCGACCTCTTGCTCGCCGACGCGCGGCTCCTCTTGACGCCCATCGTGCGGCTGGGCGCGCGGGCGGCCGTCGGCGTCGACGAGGCCGCGTGGCGGGCCTTCGCGGACGAGCTCAAGCAGGCGAGGTGAGCAGCGCCCGCGCGACGGCCTCGACGTGCTCGTCGCCGGCGTCGAGCGCGCGGAGCGCCTCCGCGAGCTCGAGCGCGTACGCGAGGTTCGGCCCCGAAGGCCCCGCGCTCCGCCGGATCACCCGCGCGAGCTCGTCGACGTCGGCCTCGCCGATCCAGTCGGGGTTGCCCGCGTGCGCGACGTAGGTCGTCGCCGCGAGGAGCGCGCCGCCCGCGCGCACCTCGACCTCCTGGCGGGTGTAGCCCCCCTGCTCGCGCTCATCGAGGTACCCGAACACGCGATCGCGGTCGCGCGGCCCCACGCGGTACGCGATCCCCACGCAGCGGCCCCCCGGCACCAGCGTGACGACGCGCCCGGGCGCCCCCGGCACGCCGCGGTGATCGGTCGAGCCCTGGTAGAACCTCCGCGACCAGCCGATGAGCTCCGCCCGCAGGCGCGCCTCGACCGCGAAATCAGGCCGAAAGATCAGCGATCCGTAGGCGAACAGCCAGACGTCGCCGCTCATGCGGGCGCGGCGGTCACTTGCACTCGAACAGCGCGACGCCGCCGAGCGGGCTCGACGAATCGGGCGACGACGTCGAGAGCCACACCGCCGCGACGCGCCCGCTGCCGCCCGCCGCGGCGATGGCCTTGCCGTCGAACGACGTGACGAGCGGGCTCGACGGATCGACGTCGACGACCGGCGTGATGCCGGGCGCGAGGTCGGGCTCGGGCACCGTCGAGACGAGGACCGAGACGCGCTTCGCGTCGCCGACGACGATCGCCACGGCCTTCGTGACGGGCGCGACGTCGATGACGCCGAGCGGCGGCGTCGGGAGCTGCGCCTGCGCGACGAGGTTCGTCGAGTCGTCGATCGTGTCGAGCCGCACCGTCGAGGCGCTGATGCGCGACGCGACGACGACGCCCGACGGGAAGGGGCTGAGCGAGATCCCCGTGCCCTTCGACAGCGTGAACGACTTCGCGGGCGCCATCGCGCTCGTCGTGGACACGACGATGGCGCCGTCGAGCTCGGCCGCCTGCACGAGCATGTTCTGGGATGACGCCGACACGACGCGCGCCGCCTTGTCCGCGAGCAGGTTGAAGCCCCCCTTCGGCGTGATCCCCGACGCGTCGAACCAGTAGGCCCGCGCCCCCTGCAAGTAGGAGATGCGCCACATCGACGAGCCAGGCACGGGGGCGAGCGCGCGGTGCGTCGGGATCGTGAGCTCCGGGAACGCCGGGTCCTCCCCCTTCAGCAAGAAAATGTCCTGCACGTCGCCGGCGGCGCCGAACGCCACGAGCGAGAGGCTGCCGCCAGTGTTCTCGCCGCCCGACTTGCACGCGGGGCGCGCGACGGCCGCGAGGCCCGCGCCGCCGCGGATGGTCATCCCGACGCCGGTGTCGGAGTAGCCGCCGAAGCACGCGGAGAGCTTCGCCGTCGAGGTCGCCCCGACGGTGCCGTCCGCGGCGATGGGGAAGAGCGAGAGCGTGTCCTCGGAGCCGTCCTCCGCGACCTCATGCACCGCGACGACGAAGCCCGTCGGCGTCGCGACGACGCCAGGCCCGAACGCGCGAGCCTTCGCCGCGATCGAGGACTTCGGCAGCGGGACGAGCTTGGTCAGCGACAGCGCGCACGGCTGCGCGGCCACCGGGGCGCCGCCCGCCCCCGCCGCGCTCGCGCCGCCCGCCCCCGCCGCCGTCGCGCCGCCCGCGCCGCTCACGCCCTGGGATCCCGCCGTCGCGCCGCCGGCGCCCGCCGTCGTCGAAGCGCCGCCCGCGCCCGCCGTCGCCGTCGCGCCGCCCGCGGCCGCGCCCGGGGTGTTCGTCGCGGAGCCGCCGCTGCTCTTGCTGCACCCGAGCGCCAGCGCCGCGAGCCCGAGGCCGACCAGCGCGCGCCTCACGCGAACACCCCCGTCAGCGCCATCGGGATCTGGGGGTTGCCGACCATCTTCATCTTGCCCTGCATCACCAGCTGCAGCGCCTGCTGCTTGCCGGCCTGCATGTCGGCGAAGTCCTCCATCGCGCACTCCACGCGGCAGTCGGGCGCGTCGATCTTGTGAGGTTGCGCCCCGGGCGTCACCGCGAGCCGCCGCTCGGCCTCGCCGTCGCGGATGACGAACGCCATGCTCCCCGGCACCCCGCGCACGAGCTTCACGCGGTCGGCGGGGGCGGAGAGCGCCTTGAAGGCCATCACCTGCTTCTCGGGCTCGATCTCCCGGCCCTCCTGCTCGCGCGCGCCCGCCACGACGAGCGGCTCGAAGTCGGCCGCCGCGACGGAGACCTGCACGATCACGTCGTCGTCCATCCCGTCGCGCACGACGAGCGCGCCGTCGGTCACCCGCAGGCTCCACTCGCCCTCGCCGATCACGCGGAACGTGAGGCAGCCCGTCGACGTCTTGCCGGCGAGCTTGTCCTTCAGGCTCGCGACCTTCGCGGGGAGGTACTCGGTGAAGAAGGCGCGGGGCTCGGAGGGGACCGACATCGGCCGCGCACGATAGCACCTCCGCCCGGCTCGGGCAGCGGCCTTCCCGCCGTGACGGGCGTGTGGGAGCATCGCCGCATGAAGCCGAACGGGCTGCCGGACCTCACCCGGGCGTCGGTCGAAGCGCTCGAGGGGCTCGTCCGGTATCATAACAAACTCTACTGGGACGACGACGCGCCGGAGCTGTCGGATCCCGACTTCGACCGCCTCGTGCGCGCGCTCCGCGAGCGGGCGCCGGGCTCGCCCGTCCTCGACGAGCTCGGCGCGTCCCGCTTCGGTGAGCCGGTGACGCACGAGGTGGCGATGCTCTCGCTCGACAAGTGCTACGGCGACGACGAGCTCGCTGACTGGCTGCTCGACTTCGAGGGCCGCGTGGTCGTCTCGCCGAAGTTCGACGGCGTCGCGGCCTCGATCCGCTACGACGCCGCGGGCCAGCTCGCGCGGGCGGCGACGCGCGGCGACGGCGTGACGGGCGACGACATCACGCGCAACGTCCGCGAGATCTCCGACGTGCCGCGGCGCCTCCTCGTCGCGCCGCCGGGCCCTGTCGAGGTGCGCGGCGAGATCTTCCTGCGCCTCTCCGTGTTCGCCCGGCACAAGGACCGCTTCAGCAACCCGCGCAACCTGGCGGCCGGCGCGATCAAGCAGAAGGACCCGAAGAAGAGCGCCGAGATCGGCCTGTCGTTCGCGGCGTACGAGATCTTCGGCCTCGACGCGCCGACCGAGCACGACAAGATCGACTGGCTCGCGCGCGCCGGGTTCGCGCCGATCGAGCGCCGCGTCGTCGAGAAGGGCGAGGTGCTGGAGGTCTACCGCGAGCTCGCGCGGCGCCGCCCGTCGCTCGACTACGAGATCGACGGCGTCGTGATGAAGGCGGACCGCGTCGACGAGCAGCGACGCCTCGGCTCGACGTCGCACCACCCGCGGTTCGCGCTGGCCTACAAATTTCAGGGCGACACGGGCACGTCGCGCCTCCGCGCGGTCGAGTGGAGCGTGTCGCGCACGGGCGCCGTCACGCCGATCGCGCTCGTCGACCCGGTCGCGCTCTCGGGCGTGATGGTGTCGCGCGCGTCGCTGCACCACCCGGGCTACGTCGCGAAGCTCGGGCTGTCGCTCGGCGCCGAGGTCGAGCTCACGCGCCGCGGCGGCGTCATCCCCAACGTCGAGCGCGTGACCTCGCCGGGCGACGCGCCCGTCGAGGTGCCCGCCGCGTGCCCGTCGTGCGGCAGCGAGCTCACGCCGCAGGGGGACTTCCTGCTCTGCTCGCGGACCTCGACCTGCCGGGCGGCGCTGATCGGCCGCGTCGCGCACTTCGTCGCGGCGGCCGAGATCGACGGCTTCGGGGAGCGGATGCTCGGCGAGCTCTTCGACCGCGGGCTCGTCCGCGCGCCGCAGGATCTGTTCTCGTTGACCGCGGCGCAGCTGCTGACGGTCCCGCGGGTCGGCGACAAGCTCGCGACGAAGCTCGTCGCGGAGGTGGCGCGCGCGAGGACGATCCGGCTCGACGATTTCCTCCGGTGCCTCGGCGTCGACGATCTCGCGCGCCACGTCGCCAAGGTGCTGACGCGCGAGCTCGCTGGCCTCGACGCCGTGCTCGCCGTCACGCCCGAGCGCCTCGCGGGGATCCACGGCATCGGCGAGATCATCGCGCGCTCGGTGACCGAGGGTCTGCGCCGCGAGCGCCCGATGATCGACGCCTTGCGCGCCGTGATGACGATCGAGGAGCCCGCGCCCGTCGCGCCGCCCGAGGGCCCGCTCCGGGGGCTCTCGTTCGTGTTCACCGGCAAGATGGTCAGGCGGCGACGGGAGGAGGCCCAGGCGCTCGTGCAGCGGCTCGGCGGCGCGACCCCGGACGGCGTCTCGAAGACGACGAGCTACCTCGTCATCGGCGACGATCGATCCGACGGCAAGCAGAGCTCCAAGGAGAAGGCGGCGCGCAAGCTCGTCGCGGGCGGCGCGGGGCCGAAGATCATCGACGAGGGGGAGTTCGAGGCGATCGTCGCCGGGGCGTAGGCCGCCGGGACGCGCGTGCCGCCGGCGAGACCGTGATACCTCTCGCGTCGATGCTCGAGGTCGGCCCCCACGTCCCGGTCCGCCGCGTCACGCCCGCGGCCCGCACGCTCGGCGATCTCTTCCGCAGGCGCTGCCGCGCGACGCCACGGGCGCCGGCGATGTTCGAGAAGCGCGGCGGGCGCTGGGTGGGCACCACGTGGGCGGAGTTCTACGACGAGGCCCGGCGAGCGGCGCGCGGCCTCCGCGCGCTCGGCGTCACGCGCGGCGACAAGGTCGCGGTGCTGGGGCCCACGCGCGCGCGCTGGGCCGTCCTCGACATGGGGGCGCAGCTGCTCGGCGCGGTGAGCTTCGGCATCTACCCGAAGCAGACGCCGGCGCAGCTCCGGTACCTGCTCGAGCACAGCGAGGCGAAGGCGATCCTCGTCGACGGCGACGACGAGCTCTCGGCCGTGCTCGAGGCCGCCTCCGGGCAGACGACGCTGGCGGCGATCGTCCCGTGGACGACGGCGTCGTTCGAGGCGCGGCGCGCCGACGACGCGAGGCTCACCTCGCCCGCGACGCTGGCCGGCGACGCGCTCGACGAGGGCGACGTCGACGCGTGCCTCGCCGCGATCGATCCGGAGGACGTCGCGATCCTCGTCTACACCTCCGGCACCACCGGCCACCCGAAGGGCGCGATGGTGTCGCACGAGAACATCCTGTCGCTGCTCCTCGGGCAGGCGCAGACGGGCGAGCTCTTCGAGGACGATCTGTCGCTCAATTTCTTGCCGATGGCCCACGCGGCGGAGCGGATCTTCGGGTTCTACGGGCGGATCGATACGGGCGTCGCGACGGCGTACGCCGAGCGAATCGCCACCGTGCTCGACGATCTGCGCGACGTGCGCCCCACGCTCTTCGGATCGGTGCCGCGCATCTTCGAGAAGGCGTACGCGCGCGTGCAGGGCGAGCTCGAGAAGAAGCCTCCCGCGGTCCGCCGGCTCTTCGCGTGGGCCGTCTCGGTCGGCAAGGAGCGCGCGAGCTTCGAGCGGCGAGGCGCGCGCGTCCCGCTCGCCCTCCGCGCGCGGTCGCGCCTCGCGGATCGGCTCGTGCACCGCCGCGTGCGCGCCGCGTTCGGCGGACGGACGCGCATGCTCGTGACGGGCGCGGCGCCGCTGTCGCTCGACATCCTCGAATTCTTCTGGGCGGTCGGGCTGCCGATCTACGAGGTGTACGGCATGACGGAGGCGACGGTCGCGACCCACGCGAACCGCCCCGGCGCCGTGCGGCTCGGCACCGTCGGCAGGCCCATCGCGCCCATCGAGGCGAAGATCGCGCCTGACGGCGAGGTGCTGCTGCGCGGGCCGTGGATCTTCATGGGCTACCACCGCGACCAGGCGGCGACGGAGGCGGCGATCGTGGACGGGTGGCTGCACACCGGCGACATCGGCGCGATCGACGCGGACGGCTACCTCACGATCACCGACCGGAAGAAGCACCTCATCATCACCGCGGGCGGCAAGAACCTCTCTCCGGCCAACATCGAGGGCGCCATCAAGCACGAGGATCCGCTCGTGTCCGCCGTCTACGCGCACGGCGATCGCCGCCCGTACGTGGTCGCGCTCATCGCGCCGAGCCCCCTCGAGACCCTCGAGCTCGGCGTGGAGCGCGGGCTCGTCACGCCGTCCGAGCTCGCGGAGCTGACGCGCGAGCTGATGGAGAACCCCTCAGGTCGCAGCCCGCGCCTCGCTGCGGCGATGGCCCGCGTCACGCCCGATCCCACCTTCGCCGCGAGGCTCCTGGCGGCGGTCGCGCGCGGCAACAGGCGCCTCGCAGGCGTCGAGAAGGTGCGGCGGTTCGCGATCCTGCCGCGGGACTTCTCGCAGGAGTCGGGCGAGCTGACGCCGACGATGAAGCTGAAGCGCAAGGCCGTGGCGGAGCTGCACGCCGACCTCATCGCCGCGCTCTACGACGGCGGCGGCGTCGAGGTGCTCGCGGGGAGCGGCGCGTGAGGCTGCGCGCCCGCGTCCTCATCGTCGACGACGAGGCGAACGCCCGCGCGGCGCTCTCGGAGATCCTCCACGACGAGGGCTACGTCACCGACACGGCCGCCGACGGCTTCAAGGCGCTCGGCAAGCTCGCCGACTTCGATCCCGACGTCGTGCTCACGGATCTGAAGATGCCCGGCCTCGACGGCGTGGGGCTGCTCGAGAAGGGCAAGCAGGCGTGCCCCGACGCGGTGTTCGTCGTGATGACCGCGTTCGGCACGATCGACAGCGCGGTCGTCGCGATCAAGCAGGGCGCCGAGAGCTACCTGACGAAGCCCCTCGACACCGGGGCGCTGTCGGCGGTCGTCGCGCGCGCCGTCGAGAAGGCGGCCCTCTCCCGCGAGAACCGTCGCCTGCGCGAGCGGCTGCGCGAGCGCAACGCCGTCGGCCACATCGTCGCGGAGGATCCGCTGATGCTCGACGCGCTCGCGCTCGTCGACAAGGTCGCCCCCAGCCGCGCGAGCGTGCTCATCCTCGGCGAGAGCGGCACCGGCAAGGAGCTCGTCGCCGAGGCCATCCACAAGGGCAGCCCCCGCGCGTCGGCCCCCTTCGTCCGCATCAACTGCGCGGCGCTCGTCGAGTCGCTCCTCGAGAGCGAGCTCTTCGGCCACGAGAAGGGCGCCTTCACGGGCGCGTTCGCGCGGCGCGAGGGGAGGTTCAAGCAGGCGGACGGCGGCACGCTCTTCCTCGACGAGGTGAGCGAGATCCCGCTGCCGACGCAGGTGAAGCTGCTCAGGTTCCTCCAGGAGAAGACCTTCGAGCGCGTCGGCGGGAACGAGACCCAGAAGGTCGACGTCCGCATCCTCGCGGCGTCGAACCGCGATCTGTCGCAGCGGATCGCAGAGAGTAAGTTTCGTGAAGATCTGTTCTACCGCCTGAACGTGGTCAGCGTGTCCATCCCGCCGCTCCGCGCGCGCCCGCGCGACGTCCCGGCGCTCGCGGCGTTCTTCCTGCGCCGGTTCGCGGACGAGAACGGCAAGCGCCTCGAGGGGCTCGACGACGACGCGCTCGCGTCGCTCGTCGCCTACCCGTTCCCGGGCAACGTCCGGGAGCTCGAGACCGTCATCGAGCGCGCGGTCGTGCTCGCGGACGGCCCGCGCATCGCCGCGAAGCACCTGCCGGTCGCCGTCACGCAGCGCCCGCCCGACGCCGAGCCGCGCATCCCGGGGGCGACGATCGAGGAGCTCGAGCGCTACGCCATCCTGAAGACGCTCGAGCACTGCGGCGGCTCGACGTCGAAGGCGGCGGCCATCCTCGGCATCAGCGCGCGCAAGATCCAGTACAAGCTGCACGACTACGAGCCAGACGGACAGCGGGACCCGTGAGCGCGCGGCGCCGCGGCGTCAGGCGCGCAGCACCCACAAGAGGCCTGCGACGCTCGCCGCGACGACCAGGAGCGCGAACACGACCAGCATCGCGTCGCCCGGATCCCAGGCCGTCCCGCCGCCTCGTCGCGCGCGCTCTGGCGGTCGCTCCGTCAGGCGCGACTCGCGCCACTCGCCCGGCGCTGGCTCGGGGGCCGGCGTCGCGGTGGGCGGAGGGGCCACGGCGCCGGGATCCTTCATCACCTCGTCGCTCCCGCCTGACAGCTCGGCGAGCGCCCCGACGACGGGGGCGAGCAGCTCGAGCTCGTCGTCGCCGATCACGAGCGCCTGCCCGGGCCGCCACGCGGTCCACTCACACGGCGCGAGCGGCGCGCCGTCGAGCGAGGAGCCGTGCTTCGCGCCGAGGTCGCGGACGCGCGGCCGACCTCCCGTCACGGCGATCTCCGCGTGGCGCCTCGACGCGAGCGGCTCGGTGAGCACGAGCCCGGCGTCCGCGCCGCGCCCGAGCACGAGCGCGCCGGCGTCGGGCACGGGCGCCTCCTTGCCGGCGTCGGGGCCGGCGACGCACCGCACGCGCGCCCGCGCGTCCTCGCCGAGCGACGTCATCGCGCGGGCGACGAGCCGCATCGCGAGATCGCGCGTGTCCTCGCGCGTCGACGCGGGCGCGTGGACGTTCGTCTCGACGCGCAGCCACACGCGGCCGAGCCGCACGAGCTCGCCGCTCGCGATCGCGCGCGCGGCCTCGGGCCCGAGCCGCACGCCGCCGATCCACGTCCCGTTCGTGCTGCCGTGATCGACGAGGAGCCACGCGCCGCCGTGCGCGCGCAGGCTCGCGTGGCGCGGGCTGACGCTCGGGTCGGGCAGGCGCACGTCGGCGCCCTCTGCGCGCCCGAGCGCGACGCGCTCCCCGTCGAGCACCAGCGACAGCTCAGGCTCGCCCGGTGATGCGACGATCGTCACGCGAACCGCCATCGGCAGGGCAGGCATGACCGACCGGCGCCCGCCATGCCAACTAATCGAACCTTATCGAAGTGACGCGCGAAAGTTGGCCGGCGGCGAGCGCGGGCGTTACTCGCGCCGAAGCCCCAAGGAGGCACGTTGTCATGAGCGCACAGGCAGACGATCGTCGCAGTGATGGAGGCCAGCGGATCCCCTTCGAGGCCCTGGTGGTGGTCGATGAGCGAGGCGACGCGACCTACGAGTGTGAGGCCGTCGACGTCTCCGAGAACGGCCTTCACTTGCGGACGGCGTACCTGCCCGAGCTGGGCAAGGAGCTGACCTTCCGCTTCGACGTCGGCGCGGGCGAGATCGTCGCCGAGGGCGCCGTCGTGTGGCGGGACGAGCAGGCGAAGGGCGGCGAGTTCGGCGTCCGCTTCTCCCACCTCGACGACAGGAGCCTCGCCGCGCTCCGTGAGATGTGCGGCGTCGACGCGAGCGGCGCGCCCGCAGACGCCGGACCCGCCGAGCGGGGCGCGCGCGTGAAGCTGCACATCGAGGGCCTCGCGTCGCCGATGCGGGCGCGGGTGCGCGACGCCCAGCGCAGCGAGGTGATGGTCGGGTCCAACCTCGACTTCTTGAAGGTCGGGCGCTCGATCGATCTCGAGGACGTCGAGGCGGGGAAGAAGCGCCTCGCGACGATCGATCGCGTCGACGTCGAGGTCGACAAGGAGACGAAGGTGCCGCAGCTGGTGGTGACGCTCCGCTACGACGACGCCCCCGGGGCCGACGCGCCCGCCGCGGCGACGAAGAAGGAGAGCCCGGCGGCCAAGGCCGCGCGCGCCGACGCGGACGACGCGCCGCTCGACGACGACAAGCCGAGCGCGATCGACGCGCTGGTCGATCGGGCGCGGGGCGTCGCGGCGACGCTCGGCCCGCGCCTCGCGTCGATGTCGTCGTCCACGAAGGCCGCGCTCCAGGGCCTCGTCGACAAGGCCAAGCAGCGCCGCAGCGAGGCCGCCGACGACAAGCCGCCGACGAAGCGCGTGACCTCTCCGCCGCCCGCGGGCGCGCGCTTCGCGAGCGGCAAGACCCGAACCGACAAGGACACGACCATGAACGACGACATCGACCTCGAAGAGACGGACGCCGCGAAGGACAAGCAGACGAAGCGCGCGAAGATCTTCGCCGCGAGCGCCGCCGGGTTCCTGGTGATCATGCTCGCGGTGTTCGGGCTCCGCTCGAGGTCCGCGCCGCCGGGCGCCGACGCGCAGGCCGCCGCCGACGCCTCCGCCGCGCTGCCCCCCTCCCCCGCGCCGGTGGCCGCGCTGCCCGCCGCGAGCGGCGACTCCATCACCGCGAACGTGCCGCTGTTCGGCCCGACGCCGATGAGCACGACGGAGGCCGCCGCGCCGCCGGCCGACGCGACCGCCGCCGCCGCGCCGCCCGCTGGCGAGCCGGGCGGAGACGAGAAGGCCGAGCCCGGCGAGACGACCTACGGCAACGGGACCGTGTCCAACCCGAAGGTCGCGCGGCTGAAGTTCGACTCGCCGCTGACGGAGCTGAAGGGCTCGACCGACAAGCACCGCGTGATCGTGTTCGTCCCCGGTCACCGCAACATCGAGCCCGCGAGCCCGCTCGCGAAGCGCGACAAGCGCCTCGCCAGCGTCAAGGCCGTCCCGCGCGACGGCGGCGTCGAGGTGACCTACACGTTCAAGGGCGATCCGCCCCCGTTCGAGGCGAAGATCGACGGCAAGCTCCTCGTGATGGAGATGGGCGAGGCCGACGAGGCGACGGCGCACAAGGGCGGCAAGAAGAAGAACAAGGCCGTCGCGAAGGCCGAGAAGAAGGCCAAGAAGGCCAAGAAGAAGGCCAAGAAGGCCAAGAAGGCCGACGACTGACGCCTGACACTGATACCTGACCAATCCAACATGTGAGCGGCGGCCTCCCGGTCGCCGCTCGCGCGTTTGTTCAGATGGTCTTCGGGTTGTACTTGCGCCGCAGGGGCGCCGGCGGGGGCGGCTTGTCCTCCGACGCGGAGGCGCGGGGCGGCGCGCCCGCCGCGCCCCCAGGCGGAGCGTCGGACGGCCCGCGGGGCCCCGTGGCGCGCTCGTCGGGCCCCGACGGCGGAGCGGCCGGGTCTCCCCACTCACGCTTCACGCTCGGCTCGACCGGTCTGTCGTCCGGCGCCGGGCGCACCGACGGAGCGCGCGCCGACGGGGAGAGCGGCGCCGGGGCCTCGCTCGGGGGGGTGGAGCCCCTCCGCGTCACCACGGCGAGCAACAGCAACAGCGTCGCGGCGCCTGCGACCGTCGCAGCGATCAGCCGCGCCCGGGCCGCGCCGGGGCGCGCGGGCGGGGCGAGGGGGAGATCGGAGATGTCCGGATCGGGTGCCAGCGCGGCGAGCGGCGCGGGGGCGGTCGCGTGCGCAGGCTCCACCTCGGGGAGCGCGGCGACGCTCTGCTCGAGAGGTTGATAGAACGGATCGGGCGCGGGTGTGGCCGCTGTCGCCGCGATCTGTGCCGGCGGAACCAGCGCGGGCGCCGCCACCGGGCCGGCGAACGAGAGCGGCTCGGCCGGCGTCACCGGCGGGCCCTCGGGTGACGCGACCGGGGCAGGCGAGATCGCGGGCGTCGAGCTCGACGCGGCCGGCGTCACGACGGAAGCGGCCGGGATCGCCGTCGCGGTGGGTGAAGCGAGCGGCGCTGTGGGCGCCGCCGCGCGGGGCGGTGGCGCGACGTTCATCTTGAGCGTCGCGCCTCGCGGCGGCGCCGGGGGAGCCTGGCCCGGGGGCGGGGGCGCGGGCAGCGGCAGCATGAGCGTCGCGCCACGCTGGGGCGGGCCCGGCGGCGTGGACTTCCCCATCGGGACGGTCAGCTTGACCTTGCCCGCCGGGCGGCCCTGCATCGGCGGCGGTCGCCCGCTCGGCGACGCGCGGCGCTCGAAGGGGTTGGGCGCGGCGGCGGGCGCAGGCGGACGCGCCGTCTGTCGATCGCCGATCGCCTCCGGAGGGCGATCGATCGACTCGACGAAGGCGGCGACGTCGTCGGGGGACGCGACCGCGCCTCGCGTCGCCGCGAACAGGTCCTGCCCCATGTCGTCGGCCGACTCGAACCGCGCCGGCGCGGAGCCCTCTAGCGCGCGCGCGATGAGATCGGCGAGCGCCGCGGGGCACCTGTCGACCTCCCGGACGCCGGCCGAGTCGGCGCGACCGAGCGCGCCCGCGCCGTCGGCGAACGCCGCGCGCCCCGTCACGCACTCCCACAGGAGGACGCCGACCGCGTAGACGTCGGCGCGGCGAGCGTCGACGACCGCGCCGCCCGCGCGCTCAGGCGCGCGACGCGCGACGCGCGCGGGCGAGTCGGCGATCGCGTCCAGCTCGAAATCAATTATTTTTACATTGCCGGAGGTCGAGACGAGCAGCGAGCTCGCGCAGAGATCGCTCGGGCGGGCGCCCTCTCCGAGCGCCACATGCAGCGCGTCGAGCGCCGAGAGCGCCTCGATCGCGATCCGCACGGCGACGCCTACCGGCATCGGCACCTTCGCTTCGCGCGCGCGCGCCAGGAGCGCCTCGAGCGTGGCGCCCTCCAGCGGCTCGTGCACGACGGCGAGCGTGCGGGCCGCCTCGACGAGATCGATCGTGCGCGCGACGCCGCTGTGAGACAGCTCCCGCAGCGCGCGGGCCGACTGGGCGAGCGTGAGGCGGGTCTGGAGATCCTCGGCGACGCTAGGCCGCACCCAGCGGACGAGCACGTCGCGCGCGCTCGGCCCGACGCCGTCCTTCGCCGTCCACAGCGTCCAGGCCGCGCCCTCGCCGATCTGGCGAACCAGCTGGTAGCGCCCGAGGCGCGGGGGTCGGTCCTTCGAGTGCGTGTGCACGGTCCTCAAAGACCACGCCACGCTACCACGCGAACCGTGACAACATGCGGCTCGTCGATGAAGAGGCTCCCATCCATCGTCGTCGCGGCCCTCGCGCTCTCTCTGTCGCACCCCGCCGCCGCGGGCCCGCCCCCGAGCAAGGCGAGCCGGGCCGAATTTCAGAAGGCGCAGGGGCTGTTCGACAAGGCGAAGGCCCTGCTGGAGAAGGGCAAGGTCGAGGAGGCGCTCGCCGGGTTCCACAAGTCTTACGACGTGGTAGCGAGCCCGATCTCGCGGCTGTTCGTCGCGCGGTGCCTCGCCGCGCTCGGCAGGGAGCTCGACGCGCACCGGGAGCTCACCGAGGTCACCTTCGACGCGCGCGCCGAGGCGGCGAAGGACGTCAAGTACGACGAGACGCGCCAGGCGGCAGAGGCCGAGCGCGCCGAGCTCGCCCCGAAGGTGGCGATCGTCGACGTGCGCCTCCAGGACGCCGCGCTCACCGGCGAGGTCACCATCGGCGGCACGGCGCGCCCTCGCGACAGGCTGACCGCCGGCTGGGCGGTGCCGCCGGGCGTCGTCGAGGTGGCGCTCTCGACCCCGCGGGGTCGCGACGCGCGCTCGGTCACGGTGGCGCTCGGCGAGCGCCGCGAGGTCGTGTTCGGCGGCGCCGCGGCGGCCGTCGCTCCCCCACCCGCTCCGGTCGCGGACGACGGCGCGTCCACGAGAAAGAAGCTCCGCGTGGGCGGCTGGGTCGCCGGCGCGGTGGGCGCTGTCGGGCTCGGGGTGTTCGCGCTCGAGGGATCGCGCGCGCGCTCTCGCTACGATCAGCTGAAGGACGACTGCGCCGGCGGCCCCTGCCCGACCGACCGCGCGTCCGACGTCTCGGCCGGCCGGCGCGACGCCAGGATCGCGAACATCGGCCTCGCGGTCGGCGCGATCGGGGTCGGCGCTGGCGTGACGCTGCTGGTGCTCGGTCGCGAGCCGAAGGCCGGGCACGCAGGATCGCCGCGGGTGACCGTCGCCGGCGGGCTCGGCGGCGTCTCGGTGCAGGGGAGGTTCCAGTGAGCGCGCGCGCAGCGCACGTCTGGCTCGTCCTCGCGCTCTCGGGCTGCACGATGAACTGGGACGCGCTCGAGCCGACCGGCGCGCCCCCGCCTGGCTCCGCGGGCGCGGGAGGCGGCGCGCACGGCGGCAGCGGCGGCGCGGCCGGCTCGAGCGTCGCGGGCGCGGCAGGCAAGGCGGGCGGCGCGGGCGCAGCAGGCGACGCGGGCGCAGCAGGCGACGCGGGCGCAGCGGGCGACGCAGGCGCAGCGGGCGCGGGAGGAGACGCGACGGGCGGCGCGGCTGGATCGAGCGCCGTCATGTGTCCCGAGCCGGGGGCGGTCGTCGATCCGGCCACCGGGCACTGTTACTTCGTGCTGCCCGGCCCGGAGCGCGGCTGGATGTCCGCGAGCGACGCCTGCGCGGCCCTCGCCCCGCCGGCGCACCTCGCGACGATCACCTCGCAGGGGGAGCAGGACGCGCTCGCGACGCTCTCGCTGCAGCAGAGCGCGTGGATCGGCCTGTCGGGCCCGCCTGGCGCGCTCGCGTGGGTGACGGGCGAGCCGCTCGGGTTCACCGCCTGGGCGCCGTCCCAGCCGAACTCGTCGGGCCCCGCGTGCGTCCGCGTCGAGAGCGGGAGCAAGCTCTGGGGCGACGACTCCTGCAACAAGCCGCGCGACTCGATCTGCGAGCGCGAGTAGCGGCGCGCGGCGGACGCCAGGGGTCGGACACGCGGGCCGGATCGCGGCTCCGCGGGGGGGCGCTTGACAGAAACGTGAACGTGATTCACTTTAGAGAAGATGATTCACGAAACGTCCCTCCGCGCGAGCCAGCGCCGCCTCGCGCGGGCCGACCGCGTCCTCGACGCCGCGATGCGCCTGCTCGGGCAGGAGGGCGTCGAGGCGCTGACGCTGCAGCGGGTGGCGCGCGAGGTGGGGCTCGTCCCGGCCGCGCTGTACCGCTACTTCCCGTCGAAGGACGCCCTGCTCGCGGCGCTCCAGCGGCGCACGATCTCGGCGCTCCACGCGCGGCTCGCGGCGCATCTCGCCGCCGTCGACGCCTCGACGACGCGCCGCGAGCCCGGCGCGCGGGCGCTCGTCGCGCTCCTGTCGCTGCCTGGGTTCCTGTCGACCACGAGCCGCGCGCTCCCCGAGGAGATGCGGCTGGTGATGACGCTGCTCGGGGATCCGGCCCCCCTGCTCTCGGACGACGCCGCCGCGCGCGCGGCGCCGCTGCTCGGCGCGCTCCTCTCGGAGGTCGGCGCGCTGTTCGATCGAGCGACGTCGGCGGGCGCGCTCGACGCCGGCGACGCGCGGCGGCGCACGATCGTCCTGTGGGCCTCGCTCCAGGGCACGCTCTCGCTCTCGAAGCTCGGGCGGCTCGATCCCGGCCTCGGCGACGTCGACGCGCTCGGGCTCCTGGCGGTGGCGACGCTGCTCCGCGGCTGGGGCGCCGAGCCCGCGGCCGTGGCGCGCGCCACGCGGGCGCTCACCGCTCCCCGCTGACGGCGCCCCATCACTTTGCACACTCATCCCGGCTCCCACCCGTTCACCCAAGGATCGTCGCTCATGCTCTCTCTCCCGTTCGCCGCCGCGGGCGCGGCCGCCTGGTCGCTCGCCGAGTACTGTCTGCACCGCTTCGCCGGCCACGGCCCCCGCCGCAAGCACGACGGTCGCCTCGTGTCGTGGCTCACGCCCGCGGGCTTCGCGGCCGGGTTCCAGGAGGAGCACGTCGCGCACCACGTCGATCCCACCTACTTCGCGCCGGCGTGGAAGAAGGCCGCGGCCGCCGTCGTCGGCGTGCCGGTGCTCGGCGGCGTGACGGCGCTGGGCGTCGGGCCGCGGCGCGGGGTCTCGTTCGCGATCGGCTTCATGGGCGCGTACCTCGGGTACGAGGTCATCCACCGCCGGGTGCACACGCACGCGCCGCGCGGCGCCTTCACCCGCTGGGTCGACCGCAACCACCTGCACCACCACGTCAACCCGAGAGCGAACCACGGCGTCACCTCACCGCTGTGGGATCTCGCGTTCGGCACGCACACGCCGCTCCTCGGCCCCGTGAGGCTGCACGTCCGCATGGCCCCCTCCTGGATGACCGATCCGTCGGGGAAGGTCCGCCCCGAGCACGCCGCCGACTACGAGGTGTTCGGTCGGCGCCCCCCGGCCGAGGCCGCCGCGGCGTGACGGTCACGCGCGCCCGAGGCGCCGGCGGAGGCCGCGCCAGAGCGCGAGCCACTCGGGGCTCCTCGACAGGTGCGCCGCGACCACGAACACGACGCCGAACGCCGCTCCGCCCGCGATCGCCGGCAGCGGCCGAGCGAGCCACGCGGGGCCCGGCGCGCCCCTGACCGCGCCGGCCACGAGCCTCGCGCCGACGACGGCGACGCCGGCCGCGAGCGCCGTCCGCGCGGCCGAGCCCAGGATCTCCCCGGTGCGGGCGTCCGGCAGGCGCCGCGCGACCAGAACCCACAATAGCAACATCTGCACGATCGACGATCCGGTGACGGCGACGCCGACGCCGACGTGGCCGAGCGGGCCTGTCGCGAGCCACGCGATGCCGATCAGCGCGAGCAGATCGAGCCCGGAGACGATGACGGGCGTGCGGGTGTCACCGAGCGCGAACGACACGCCCACCAGCGTGCGGACGACCGCGACCGCCCACACGCCCGCGCCCTGCGCGGTGAGCGCGCGCGCCGTCTCGTGGGTGGAGCGCGCGTCGAACTGCCCGCGCTCGAAGAACGCGGCGACGATCGGCTCGGACAGCCCCACGAGCAGCGCCGTCACCGGCAGCGCGACGAACAGCGCGAGCCGGAGCGCGTAGGCCATCGTCGCCGCGACCTCGTCGAGCTTGCCGTCGGCCGCGAGCGAGGCGAGCGACGGGAGCGCCGCCGTCGAGAGCGCCATCACGAAGATGCCCTGGGGGAAATCACAGAGCCGCTGCGCCCACGAGAACCAGCTCTGCGCGCCCTCGCCCTCGGTCGACAGCAGGCGCCGACAGACGATGAGGTCGACGTAGTAGATGCCGAGGCCCAGCGTCATCGGCAGGATGCGCGCGAGCACGCGGCGCACGTCCGGGTCGCCGAGCGCGAGCCGGGGCCGCGAGAGGTAGCCGATCTGGCGCAGCGACGGCAGCTGCGCCAGCACCTGCAGCGCGCCGCCGGCGAGCGCGCCCACCGCGAGCGCGAGCGACGGGTCACGCCCGGTCGTCATCAGCCAGGTCGGCAGCGCGAGCGCGGCCACGACGAGCGCCACGTTCAACAGCGCGGGCGCGAACGACGCGACCACGAACCGCCGCTCGGTGTGGAGCGCCGCCATCCCGAGCGCGGCCGACCCCATGAACAGGATGTACGGGAACACCCAGCGCGAGAGCGTGACCGTCCGCGCCATCGCGTCGGGGCGGGCCTCGAGGCCGTTCGCGAACAGCGCGACGAGCTGCGGGGAGAGCGCGACGCCGAGCGCGCTGGCCACCACGAGCGCGAGGAGCGAGAGGCCGCGGATCTTCGCGAAGAACCGCGCCGCCTCGTCGCGCCCTCCGCGCCGCCGCACCTCGGCCATCACCGGCACGACGGCGCTCGAGACCGCGCCCTCCGCGAGCAGCTGGCGCAGCGCGTTCGGCAGCGTGAACGCGACCCAGAACGCGTCGGTGATCGCGACCGAGAAGACCGCCGCGAGCGTCACGTCCCGCGCGAGGCCGAGGACGCGCGACGCGAGCGTGCCGAGCGCGACGAGCCCCGCGCGGCCGGTGATCGCGCGCTGCCCGTCGTCGTCGGGCCGGGCGGCGTCGTCACCCATCGATCGCGCGCGCGCTCACGGGCAGTGGAAGGACGCGCGGGCCGGCTCGCGCCGCTCGGTGGGCGCCCCGACGCGCTCGAAGAGACAGACGTCGCCGGGGGCGTCGAGCGAGATGGGCTGCGCCACGCCGCCGACCTCCGCGGTGACGTCTCCGTCGAGCTCCGCGCACGCGAGGTCGGCGGTGAGCTGCAGGCCGCGCAGCGTCGCGCCCCTCAGCTGCAGCGCGTGGCCGGTCGCGGTGTTGGACGGCCCCGGCACGAGCGCGTCGCCGAAGGGCTGCGAGCTCAGCGATCCGTCCGCGCCGAGCGTGATCGCGACCACGAACGACGCCGCGCCTGGCTGCGTCTCGGCGACCGTGCGCGCGCCCGGCGCGAGCGGGGTGAACGTGAGCGAGAGCGCGCTCCCCGACTGCGTCGCCTCGGCCTTGAACCTCAGGGCCTTGTTGACGTCGCACGCCGAGACGTTCGCGAGGCACGTCACGAGGCTCACACCGGACAGATCGCCGGCTGGCGCCGCGCCGGGCACGGCGCGCGGGGCCTCGGTCGAGCAGCCCGTCGTCGCCGTCGCGCCGCCGCTCCCGCCCCCGCCCCGCCTCGACCGGAGCGTGTCGGTGCGCGCGCGGTAGTCCTCGTAGTCGGCCGTCGGATCGGCGCACGCCGCGGCGAGCGCGAACAAGAGCAGCAGGTTCCGCGCGCTCCGCACGTCTGGTAGGTAACCCGCTTGGCCAGAAACCTCAACCGCCCCGCGAGCGCCCGCCCTGCGCGCCGCCGCGTCGCGTGGGCCGCGTGCGCGCTCGCGTGGTCGTGGGCGAGCGCCGCGTCGGGAGCCGGGTTCGCGACGGGGCGCTTCGGCGCCGACCACGGCAACCCGATGACCGCCAACCCCTACGCGGTCTTCTTCAACCCTGGCGCCGTCGGCAACGTGAAGGGCACGTGGCTCACCGTCGACGCGTCGATCGCGTACCGCCGCGTCGACTTCACCCGCGACTCGGTCGCGCTCTCGCCGAGCAGCAGCCAGCCGCGCGGCGACCGCCTGTACCTCGACGCGAACACCGGCGACGCCTCCGCGAAGAACTTCGCCGCCTTGCCGTACCTCGGCGTCACGAGCGAGCTCGGCCCGCTCGCGATCGGCCTCGCCTCGTACGTGCCCTACGGCGGCGCCGCGTCGTGGGGGAAGATCGATCGGTTCGCCGGCAGCACCACGGCGCCGGGCGCGGTCGACGGCCCGCAGCGCTGGCAGATCATCTCGGGGAGCCAGCTCGCCTGGTACAACACGCTCGCCGTCGCCGCGAAGCTCCCCGTCCCCGGGCTCGCCGTGGGCGCGTCGATCAGCTACGTGCGCCACTCGCTCGTCACCTCGCGCGCCCGCAACGCCGACGGCTCCGACGACGTGCGCGACTTCGGCGGCGGGCTCATCGAGGGCCGCTCGGTGGTCGACGTCTCGGGCGCCAACCTCGCGGCGAGCGTCGGCGTCCACTACCAGCCGTCCGCGGCCCTGCGCCTCGGCGCGAGCTACCAGTCGAAGCCGGGGTTCGGGCAGACGCGGCTCTCGGGCACGCTGCGCAACCAGGTGGGCAACCTCAGCGACGAGCAGCGGCTCGACGTCGATCTGCTGCAGACGCTCCCCGACGTCCTCCTCGTCGGGGGCGCCGCGCGCGTCTCCGCGGACACCGAGGTGCGGCTCGACGCGAACGTGACGCGCTGGAGCGCCTTCGACCGCCAGTGCGTGGTCGCGAAGGGGCGCGCGTGCACGGTCGCGCCCGACGGCTCGGCGAACCTCGACGACGTGCTCGTCGTGTTGCCCCGCAGGTGGCGCGACAGCTACGGCGCGCGCCTCGGCGCGAGCGTGTTCGTCGATCCGACGCTCGAGGTGTTCGGCAGCGCGGCGATCGACACCTCCGCGGTGCCCGCCTCGACGCTCGACGCCTCCTACCCGGACGCGTTGAAGATCTTCGGCACGATCGGCGCGAAGAAGACGTGGCGCGAGAAGTACAGCGTGGCCGCGAGCTACAACCACGTGTACTTCTCGCCGGTGTCCACCGCAGGTCGCAGCGAGTACGCAGCCGGCGCGCCGCCGTCGCGATCGCCGCGCGCGGACGGTCGCTACGATCAGTCGATCGTGTACGTGAACCTCAACGCGTCCGTGAGGTTCCGGTGACGGCCGTCCCCTCGCACCTCGAGGGCCGCGTCGCCTTCGTCGAGGCGCACGCGTTCGGCAGCGGCGAGCCGGTGCAGCGCTACCGGCTCGCGAACGGCCTCTCGGTGCTCGTGCTCGTCGACCGCGAGGCGCCGGTGTTCTCGTACCAGACGTGGTTCGCGGTCGGCTCGCGCCACGAGCGAGAGGGCAAGACGGGGCTCGCGCACCTCTTCGAGCACCTGATGTTCAACGAGACGGAGCGGCTCCCGTACGGCGCGTTCGACCGCAAGCTCGAGGAGGCCGGCGCCGAGTCGAACGCGGCCACCTGGGTCGACTGGACCTACTACTACGAGAACCTCCCGAAGGACTCGCTCGCCCTCGCGACCGAGCTCGAGAGCGAGCGCATGGCGCGCCTCGTGCTCGAGGAGCCGCAGGTCGCGCGCGAGAAGGAGGTCGTGATGAACGAGCGGCGCATGCGCGTCGACGACGACGTCGACGGCAGCGTGAGCGAGCTCCTGTACTCGACGGTGTTCCGCGAGCACGGCTACTCGTGGCCCACGATCGGCTGGATGAAGGACATCGAGGGCTTCACCGCGGCCGACTGCGCGGAGTTCTACGCGACCTACTACGCGCCGAACAACGCGACGGTGGTCGTCGTCGGCGACGTCGACGTCGCGGAGCTGCTGACGCTCGTCGCCGAGCGCTACGGCGCGCTCCCTGCCGCCGCGCTGCCCGCCGAGGACGTGCGGCCCGAGCCTCCACAGACGGAACCGCGCCACGTGGAGGCTCACAAACCTACCGAGACCGAGCGCCTCGTCGTCGCGTACCGCGGGCCCGCGCTCGGTGATCACGACCACGCGGCGCTCTCGGTCGTCAACGACGTGCTGTTCGCGGGGCGCGCCTCGCGCCTGTTCCGCGCGCTCGTGCAGGACGGCGAGCTCGCGGTCGACTGCCGGGGCTGGGTGAGCACGTTCCGCGATCCTGGCCTGTACGAGATCTCGGTGACGGCGCGTCCGGGCGTGCGCGCCGAGGCGCTGCTCGAGGTGCTCGACCGCGAGCTGTCGCGGATCGTCGAGGAGCCCCCCACCGACGACGAGCTCGAGCGGGTGAAGGCGAAGCTCGAGCTCGGCGCGCTCTCGGGGCTGCAGACGGTCGCCGGCAAGGCGGAGCAGATCGGCTTCTGGAGCACGCTGACGGGCGATCCGTCCGACGCCTTCCGCCGCCTCGCGGCCGTGCGCAGGCTGCGCGCCGACGATCTGCGGCGCGCGGCGCGGCGCTACCTCACGCCGTCTTCGCGCACCGTCATCTTCGTGCGACCGTCCGGCGAAGAGCCGTCCGGCGACGACGAGGAGACCGACGCGTGAGGGTCCACGTCGAGTCGTCGAGGGCCATCCCGCTCGTGGGCTTCACCGTCGCGTTCGGGGTCGGCGGCGCGCACGATCCCGCGGGCAAGGAGGGCCTCGCGCGGACGGCCATGCGCATGCTCCGGCGCGGCGGCGGCGGCCTCGACGGCAAGGGCGTCGAGCAGGCCGTCGATCGCCTGGGCGCGGAGATCGGCGCCGACGCGTCGATGTCGACGGTGACGGTGAGCGGGGAGGTGCTCGCCCGCAACGCGGCGGCGCTGTGCGAGCTCGTCGGGGGCCTGCTCGCGCGCCCCGCGTTCGAGCCGGTGGAGCTGTCGAAGCTCGTGCGCGAGTCGCAGGCCGAGCTCGTCGAGGCGCGCGACAACGACCGCGGGCTCGCGTCACGGGCGCTGCGCCGCGCGCTCTTCCTCGGTCACCCGTACGCGCGCCGCGTCGCGGGCGGGACGGCCTCGCTCGCGTCGCTCGAGCGCGACGACGTCGCCGGCTGGCACGCCGCGCACCTCGCCGCCAACAACGCGTGGATCACGGTCTACGGCGACGTCGACGAGGCCGGCGGTCGCGAGCTCGCCGCGCGCCTCGTCGCGGGCCTGCCCGCGGGCGCCCCCACGCCGGATCCGGTCGTCGATCCAGCGCGCCGCCCCGGTCGCGAGCTCGTGTTCGTCGACAAGCCCGAGCGCACGCAGGCGCAGCTCTCCATCGGCACGCTCGGCACGCGCGGCGACGACGACGATCACCACGCGCTCATCGTCGCGAACACCGCGTTCGGGGGCACGTTCACGGCGCGGTTGATGGCCGAGGTGCGCGGCAAGCGCGGCTGGTCGTACGGGGCCTCGTCGCGCCTGTCGCTCGACCGCCACCGCGAGGCGTGGTCGATGTGGACGGCGCCCGGCGAGGCCGACGCGCCCGCGTGCCTCGCGCTGCAGCTCGAGCTGCTCGAGCGCCTCGTCGCGGACGGCCTCACCGACGAAGAGGTGGCGTTCGCGAAGTCGTACCTCGCGCGAAGCCACGTGTTCGAGATCGACACGGCCGAGAAGCGCGCGCACCGCGAGCTCGACGCGGCCGTGCTCGGGCTGCCCGCCGGGTACCACGCGAGCTACCTCTCGCGGATCGGCGAGGTCGACGCCGGGCGAGCGAACGCCGCGCTCCGCGCCCGCCTCTCGCCCGAGGATCTCGTCGTCGCCGTGGTGGGGACGCGCGCGCGGCAGCTCGCGCCGATCACCGCGGCCATCCCGCGGCTCGCGCGGTCCGCTGTCGTGCCCCATGATCTCGAGTGAGGCCCGGCGCGGCGTGGCGGCGCTCCTCGCGCTGCTCGCCGTGTGGTGCGCCGCCGCTCACGCGGAGGCCGCGCGCCCGCTGACGCTGTGGCACGCGTACCGCCAGGGCGGCGCCGAGGAGCGCGCGCTCGCGGAGATCCTCGCGCGGTCGCCCGAGCCCGTCGAGGTGCTCGCCGTGCCGTTCGAGGGCTACGCGACCAAGCTGCACGCGGCCATCTCCCATGGCGACGGGCCCGACGTGTTCCTCGACGCGCACGAGCGCATCGGAGACTTCGTCGCGCGCGGCCTGATCGTCCCGCTGCCGTCACCTTCGGCGTGCGACGGCCTCGCCCGTGCGGCGGTGCGCGCGGTGACGTGGGAGGGCCAGCTGGTCGGCGTCCCGATCGCCCAGAAGACCCTCGCGCTCTACCTGAACTCCGCGCAGGTGCCCGAGGATACCCCCGATCTCGAGGCCCTCTTCGAGCGCGCGCGCCCCGCGGAAGGCGGCGTCGTGCTCGGGCACGCGTCGGGCTCGGCGTACGCGCACGCGCCGTTCGCGTCGGCGTTCGGCGCCGTCTACCTCGGCCCCGGCGACACCTTCGGCCTCGCGACCCCGGCCGGAGCGTCGTCGATCGAGTTCGTCGCAGGGCTGACGAAGCGGGGCCTCCTCCCGGACGACGCGACGCCGTCGCTCGTATCAGAATTGTTTGGTTCAGGGCGAGCCGCCGCGGCGATCGGGGGCCCGTGGATGGCAGGCGATCTGCGCGCGCCGCCGCCGTACCGTGTCGTGCCGCTGCCGAGGCTGCGCGCGACCGGGCGCCCGATGCGACCGTTCTTGACGGTCGAGGTCGCGTTCCTCACGCCGCGCGGCCGGGAGCGCGCCGCGGCCGGCGCGCTCGTCGCCGGGCTCGCGTCGGAGGAGGCGGCGGAGATCCGGGCGCGCGTCGGCCGGACGGTGACGTCGCGCGCCGAGCCCACCGCGCCCGAGCGCACCGACCCCTTCTTGCTCGCGTTCGCGCGGGCGGCGGCCACGGCGGAGCCGATGCCCTCGCGCCCGGCCATGCGCCTCGTGTTCGAGCCCGCCGACCGCGCGCTGCGCAAGGTGCTGCGCGGCGACGCCACCGCCGCGGCGGCGCTCGACGAGGCGGCGCACAGGTTCGACGACGTGCGGCGCCCGCTGCCGCCCCGCGCCGCGCCCGCGCCCTACGCCGCGCTCGTCGGCGTCGCGCTCCTCGGCCTCGTCGCGGTCGCCGCCCGGCGCGCGCGGGACGCCGTCGCGACCGGCGCCCTCGCGCGCTCGCGCGGCGCCTACGGGTACGTCGCGCCCGCCACGATCGCGATCCTCGCGCTCGTCGTCGCGCCCCTCGTCGCCGGCGCCGCGGCGTCGTTCTTCGCCGGGCGCGGCGACGACGCGAGGTTCGTCGGGTTCGCGCACTATGTAACGATCCTGACAGCCCGCGGCGGCGCGTGGCTCGCGTCGGGATCGTTCTACCTCGTGCTGCTCGTGACGGTGCTGTGGACGGCGGCCAACATCACGCTCCACGTCCTGCTCGGAGGCGCGCTCGGCCTCCTGCTCTCGCGGCGTGATCTGCGCGGGAAGGCCGTCTACCGGGTGTTGCTGATCGTGCCCTGGGCGGTGCCCTCCTACGTCACCGCGCTCGCGTGGAAGGGCATGTTTCACAGGCAGCTGGGCGCGGTGAACGCGCTCCTCGCGCTGGTCGGCGTCGAGCCGGTGTCGTGGTTCTCGCGCTTCTCGACGGCGTTCTCCGCCAACCTCGCGACCAACGTGTGGCTCGGGTTCCCGTTCTTCGTGGTCGTCACGATGGGCGCGCTCACCAGCGTCCCCGACGACGTGCTGGAGGCCGCCGCCGTCGACGGCGCGACGCGGTGGGAGCGCCTGTGGCGCGTCACGCTGCCGATGATCCGCCCCGTGCTCGCGCCCGCCGTCGCGCTCGGCGCGGTCTGGACGTTCAACATGTTCAACGTGGTGTTCCTCGTGTCGGGCGGCGATCCCGACGGCACGACCGACATCCTCGTCTCGGAGGCCTACCGCTGGGCCTTCGCGCGGGAGGCGCAGATCGGCTACGCGGCCGCGTACAGCGTGCTCATCTTCGCGCTCCTGTTCGCCGGCTCCCGCGCGCTCGGGAGGCGCGCCTCGTGACCCGCCGCGCGCCGTGGTGGGAGCTCGCGCTCGTGCACGCGGCGCTCGTCGTGGCGACGGCGTTCGCGCTCTACCCCGTGCTCTGGGTGGTGACGCTCGCGCTCTCGTCGTCGAGGGTGCCCGAGCCGACCGCGCTCCCGCTTCCCACCCGACCGTCGCTCGACAACCTGCGCGCCGTCGTCGGCGCCACCTCGTCGAGCGGTCACTGGCTGTTCGGTGTGCAGCTGCTGAACAGCGTCGTCGTCTCGCTCGCGACGGCGGCCGTCGGGTGCGCGCTCGCGCTGCCGGCCGCGTACGCGCTCGCGCGGCTCGACTTCGTCGGCAAGCGGAGCGGGGTCTCGGCGCTCCTCGCGACGCAGATGTTCCCCACGGTGGCGTCCGCCATCCCCCTCTACGTCATCCTCTCCGCGCTCGGGCTCTTGGACACCCGGACGGGCCTCGTCGTCTGCTACGCGTCGACCTCGATCCCCTTCGCGGTCTTCCAGCTGCAGCGCGCGATCGAGGCCATCCCGAGGGAGCTCGAGGAGGCGGCGATGGTCGACGGCGCGACCCGGCTCGGCGCCTTCGTGCGCGTGGTGCTGCCGGCGGCGCGCCCGGCGATCGCCATCACGTTCCTCTTCGCGTTCATGAGCGCGTGGAACGAGTTCATCCTCGCCGCGACGCTCCTCGGCCGCGAGGAGTCCTTCACGCTGCCAGTGTTGCTGTCACGCTACGTCGGCGAGCACGACGCCGACTGGGGGCGCTTCGCGGCGGGCGCGCTCGTCGTCAGCGCGCCGGTGATGGCGCTGTTCTACGTGACGCAGCGGCACCTGGTCGGCGGGCTCACGGCGGGCGGGGTGAAGGGCTAGGCGCCGGCCGCGCTCGCCCCGGGCTCGCGCGCGTAGGGCAGGAGGCGCTCACGAAACGCGGGCGTCCACGGGGCCGGGCGCTTCGTGTCGCGGTCGACGCGCACGAGCACGCGCGAGCCCGTCGCGAAGTCGCTGTCGTGATCCATGGGCATCACGCAGAATCCGAACGTGAGGCTCGTCTGCCCGAGGCGCTCGATCCAGATGCGCACCCGCACCTCGGTCACCCCGACCACGGGCCGGTGGTACTCGATGTGGTTGGCCCGGACGTAGTGCATGCTGTCCGGGTTCTCGTCGAGGTCGAGCGTGCCGCCCCAGCCGAGCCGCTGCCAGAACGATCCTATCGTGCGCTCGAACAGCAGCAGGTAGCGGGAGTTGTGGAGGATCTTGTACGCGTCGAGATCGTCGAAATAGACCCCGTGGACGCACTCATGAAAGCGGACGCCGCTCGAGAGGGACACGCGCGCCCCGTAGCCGCGCCGGCCGCCCGCGTCACGGGACGATGAGCCGCAGCGCGCGCGGCAGGACGGTGACGTCGACGCGCGTCGACGCGGGCCACTCCTCGCCGTCGATCTGGGCGGCGAGCGGGGCGCCGCCCGGCGGCGGGAAGAGCTCGAGGGTGATGCGCGACGCGCGGAAGTGTCGCGAGTGGGACACCCCGATCTCGTTCAGCGCGGCCTCGGTGAGCGGGTTGCCCTCGAGGTCGAGGATCGCCTTCGAGGCCCAGTCGCGCTTGCCCGCGAACGGCACCACCTCGAAGAGGCCGTCGTCGTGGCGAGCGCTGGCGTCGAACACCCACGCGCCCGCGTACACGCGGGTGTTCTTCACGATGAGATCGGTGAGGCCCCCGAGGTCGACCGCGACGCCGTCCAGGTGGCCCACGGCCCGTAGCTTGTCGTCGACCACGTACGAGTCGACGAACGTCTTCAGGAACGCGCCCGCGTACACCGCGTGGTCGCGGTACAGCTCCTTCACCGGCCCGAGCTTCGCGACGACGTCGCGATCGCGGTTGCGGGTCGCGAGCACGCGCGCCGAGAGCCCCCACCCGGCCGAATCGAAGAACAGCGCGCCGGCGTCGTCCTCGCTCGAGCGGAGCAGGCCGGCGTCGAGGCGCGTCTCCTTGCCCCGAAGCACGACGGCGACGTTGTCCGCGAGCGCGCCGGGCGACGCCGACAGACCGAAGCTCTTGCCCTGATCGTTCGCCGTCCCGGTCGGGAGCACGCCGAGGGCGACGTCGTCACGGCGCGCGCTCGCGTGAAGCCCGGCGGCGACCTCGCGGACCGTGCCATCGCCTCCCATCGCGACCACCACGTCGAAGCCCCCGCGGTCGAGCGCGTCCGTCACGAGCGGGAGGGTCCGGCCCGCGGGCTGCGTCGCCAGCAGCTCGACCCGCGCGCCGGCGCCGCGGAAGAGCGAGAGCGCGCGCTCGAGGCGCGCCTGGTTCTTGCCGCTCTGGGAGGAGGGGTTCCCGACGAGGAGGAAGGTCACCGCCCGCGATGGTAGCGCGCCCGCGGCTCGCGCCCCGGCCGCAGGTGGGGCAGGCTCCCCGCATGCGCGCGTACCTGCTCGCGGTCGCGGTGCTCCTCGCCGGCTGCGGCGGCGCGCGGCGGCCAGACGGCGGCGTCGGGCTGCTGCCCGCGGGCCCGGCCGCGCCCGCGCTGACGGCCGTCGACCAGCGAGGCCGGCCGGTGTCGCTCGCGGCGGCGCGCGGGCGCGTCGTCGTCGTCTACTTCTACCCTCGCGACGACACCCCTGGCTGCACGAAGGAGGCGTGCGCGTTCCGCGACGCGTGGCGACGCCTCGACGAGGGCGGGATCACGGTCATCGGCGTGTCGAGCGACGACGCGCGCTCCCACGCCGCGTTCGCCGAGAAGCACGCGCTCCCGTTCTCGCTCGTCGCCGACACCGATCACGCGTGGGCGCGGGCGTTCGGCGTCTCGTCCACGCTCGGCATGTACGAGCGGGTGACCTTCGTGCTCGACCGCGCAGGACACGTCGCGCGCGTGTACCCAGACGTCGACCCCGCGCTGCACGCCGAGCAGATCCTCGGCGACGCGCGCGCGATCGGCCCCTGAGCGCATGGAACGCATCTCGCTGCTCGCAGGATCGGAGGAGGTGATCGAGGCGTCCCTCGCCTCGATCGACGCGGCGCGAGAGGAGGTGCTGCTCGCGATGTACTGGCTCGGCGACGACGACGTCGGCAAGAGGGTGCTCGACGCGCTCGGCCGCGCGGCGGAGCGGGGCGTCACGACGCGCCTGTCGGTCGACGGCTTCGGCTCGATCCTGCTGGGATCGGCGCGGCTCGACGAGCTGCGCGCGCGCGGCGCCGAGGCGCTGGTGTTTCATCCTCTCTCGCCGTTCGCGTCACGCTTCGCGCCCGACTCGGTGACGGTGCGGGACCACCGCAAGCTGCTCGTGATCGACCGCGCGCGCGCGATCGTCGGCGGCGTAAACTTCGCCCAGCCGCCCGGGCCGCCGTGGCGCGACTACGCGGCGTGCGTCGAGTCGCCGCGGGTGGCGCGGCTGCTCGCGCGGCACTTCTTCACGACGTGGCGGCGCTCGGGGGGCGCGCCGCCCGCGTCGCCGCCGCCGCGCGAGGCGCGCTCGCCGAAGATCGAGGTGCTCGCGGCCGGCGGCCTCCACCACGCGCGTGCCGTGCGCCTCGCGTACCTCGTCGCCCTGCGCGCCGCGCGGCGGACGGTGCTGATCGAGCACGCGTACTTCGTGCCCGATCGCGCGGTGCTGCAGGCGATCCTGCGCGCGGCGAAGCGCGGCCTCGAGGTGCGCGTCGTCTTGCCGGAGTGGTCAGACGTGACGGTCGTGTCGCTCGCGAGCCACGCGATCGTCTCGCGCCTGCAGCGCGCCGGCGCGCACGTGCACCTCCTGCGAGCGCCCATCCTGCACGCGAAGGCGGCCGTCATCGATGGGTGGGCCACCGTCGGGAGCGCGAACCTCGATCACGTCAGCCTCCGCAACAACCTCGAGCTCAACGTCGCCACCCACGACCCCGCGTTCGTAGCCGCGCTCACGCGGGAGATCCGCGCCGACATCGCGCGCTCGGGCGAGCTCAGCCGTGAGACGTGGAAGGCGCGCCCGCTCCTGCGCCGCTTCGCCGAGCGGGCCGCCTACCAGTTCCGGAAGCTTCTCTGAAGCTGGTCCGGCTCAGGGGAGCTGGACGGCGGGCGGGCTGGCCCTCCCCGTCGACCGCTTGCTCGCGCGCGCCGGTCGCGACACCACCCCGGCCTCCAGCCCCCCGAGCCACCACGTCGGGCGCAGCCCGGGCGCGAGGACGCTCGGCGTCAGCTCGCTCGACGGCAACAGCTGCGCGAACGCCGGCGCCGCGCGCACCCGCGAGGCGATCGCGCGCTCGAGCAGCATCGACGTGATCTGGGCGCCGAGCTGATCGGGGGTGTTCGCGGTCGGGAGCACCTCGGCCGCCGCCCGGCGCGCCGCCCGGCGGACGCCGGGGATCCTGCTCGCGAGCGGGCTCCAGGAGTCGGCCGCGACGCCGTTCGCCGAGCACCCCCAGACGCCGGAGCCCGTGTGGACGAAGAGCGTCTGGGTGCCGGGCGTGTGGCCCGGCGTCCGCACGAGCAGCGCGCCGTCGCCGAGCGAGACGTCGCCGTCGAGGAGCACGACCTTCTCCTCTGGCACGCCGTCCCGCGCGTCCGGCACGAGCCACCGCCGCTGCAGCGCGTGGGGCGCGGCCAGCGACTCCCACTCGGCGCGGGGCACGAGCAGCCGCGCGCGCCGGAACCTCGCGAGCACGCCGCCGTCCGCCGTCCCCAGCGTCGTGCGGAGATCCTGCGCGTGCAGCGTCGAGAACGCAACGAAATCGACATCATCGACCGACAGGCCGAGCGCGCCGAGCGCCTCCTCGATGGGCGCGTGCGCCCGCGCGACGAGGCGCGACGCGAGCGACCCACGCGCCGAGTCGAACCAGGGCGCGCGCCGCGCGGCGAGCGGATCGGTCGGGTTGAACAGCAGCGTCCGCAGGGCGCCGCCCCGGAGCACCTGCACGAGCATCGTCCGGTGCGTGAGGGCGATCTGCCGCCCGAGCCGCGGCGTCGCCGTCGGCAGCGCGAGGCCCACCGGCATCGCCCACCGCGCGACGTCGAACGCGCGCACGCAGGCGACGCGCGGCCCGCTCGAGATCCGCTCGGACAGCGCCGCGCCCGCGCGTCGGAGCGCCGTCGCCCGCGCGCCCGGCAGCGGCTCGGCCCAGGCGTCGTCGAGATCGTGGAGGGGGGTGAGCGGCGGGTCGACGGACACCCGCGCGAGACTAGCAGGGCGCTCCCCGGGCGCGCGCCCCGGTCGAGGTCAGCGGCTCGCGACCCGCGTGAAGGTGACGACGCGCTCGTTGCCGACGTCCCACTTCAGCAGATCGTCGCCGGCCATCGTCAAGACCGCCTCGTCGCGCTCCCCCGAGTCGCGCGTGACGCCGACGGTGACCTTGTTGCCGTTCACCTTCTCGACCTTGAACGCGCCGCTGCGCGGCTCGGCGCCCGGGATGATCACGGTGAGTTTGTCGCCCTTGATCTCCATGGTGGTCGCGCGGACCCAGCCGTTCGCGCGGGCCTCCTGGCCCGGCGGGATGTTGTCGATGCGCTCCCCGACCCACTTGCCGGTGAGGCGCTTCTCGGGGCCTTTCGCGCAGCCGAAGAGGGACAGAGACGCGAGGGCGAAGAGGGACAGGGAGATGAGTCGGCGGGGCATGGGGGAACCTCCTGTCGCACAGTGTAGGATAACGGCTCAGGTGAGCGAAATTCGTGGCAGTTCGCGGTGATGCGCCCTCACGTGGTACCCTCCGCGTCACATGTCCGCGCGCGTGCTCCTCGTCGTCGCCGACGACTGGATCGGCCGGTTGCTCGCCACCGCGCTCGCGGAGGCGGGCTTCGTCGTCGACGCCAGGCGCAGCGCCAAGGACGCGGAGGCCCACCTGTTCGGCGTCGACGCGGTCATCCTCGACGCGGGCCTGCGCGGCGATCAGGCGACGCGGCTGCTCACCGATCTGCGCGAGCGCGAGCAGGGCGCGCGGATCGTCGCCTTCGTCCTCTGCCACGCCGAGGACGCGGAGACGCGGCTCGAGGCGCTCGACGCCGGCGCGGACGCCTGCGTGAACAAACCTTTCAAGGTCGAGGAGGTCGTGGCGTCGCTGCGCGCGCTCCTCCGGATGCGCGCGCGCCTCGGAGAGCGCGAGGTGGACCTCGACGCGGGCTGGGACGCGCCGAGTCTCCGTCAGGGGCCGAGCGCGCTCTCCGGCGATCTCGAGGAGCTCTCGTTCTCGACGATCCTCACCGTGCGCGAGATGGAGCGGCGGTCGGGCGTGCTGACCGTCGAGGGCGCGCGGCAGACGGCGACGGTGGAGCTCGCGAGCGGCGCGGCGGTGCAGGCGACGCTCGCCGGCACGGACGTCTCTCCGATCGCTGTCTTGCGGCGCGTGCTGCGCTGGAAGACGGGGCGCTTCACGTTCCGCGCGGGCCAGGCGGCGCTCCCGCCCGACGCGCGCGGCAGCATCGGCGCGCTCTTGCTCGAGGCCGCGGCGCTGGAGGACGAGGGCGCGCCGTCGTCCTCGCTCGGATCGACGCGCCCGCCCGCCGGCTCGGCGCTCCCGCCCGGGTTCACGCCTTCTCCCAACACCGTCGCGACGGTGAGGCCCACGGCCTTCGACGCCCACGAGAGCCCCACGTCGAAGCTCGACGCTCCTCCGACGTCGCGCCGCGCCGTGAAGAAGCCCTCGGTGCGGCCGCCGCCCCCGCGCGTGCCGCCAGCGGGGTTCTCGGCGCCGCGCGCGCCGTCGACGCCGGACGTCGAGCGCCCCGCCGTCCCGCGCCCAGGCCCGCCGCGCCCCCCGCCGAAGCGCGCCTGAGCGTGGAGATCGCGGCGCTCAGGCCTGCCGGTAGATCTCCATCACGTCGCGCAGCAGCTTGATCGCCTCGTCGCGCGGCCGCTGGAACGCGTTGCGCCCCATGATGCTGCCGAACCCGCCGCCCTTCGCGAGCTGGCGCACCTCGTCGAGCACGGCGTCGGTGCCCTTCGCCTCGCCGCCCGAGAAGATGACGACGCGCTTGCCGTCGAAGGTCGACTGCACCACGTGGCGCGCGCGATCGGCCAGCGTGTCGAGCTTCACGCCCGCCTTCTCGTAGGCCTTCTTGGCCTCGGCCTGCTCGAGGTGCGCCGTCGGCGGCTTGACCTTCACGATGTGCGCGCCGAGCTGCGCGGCGATGTGCGCCGAGTACGCGATGACGTCGACCGCGGTCTCGCCCTCCTTGGAGATGCCGGCGCCGCGCGCGTACGACCACACGACGACCACGAGCCCCTTCCGCTTCGCCTCGAGGGTGAGCTCGCGCAGGTCCTCGAACTGGCGGTTCCGGGCCGCGCTGCCGGGGTAGATCGTGTAGCCGATGCCGACGCACCCGAGGCGCAGCGCGTCCTCGACGCTGCCGGTGACGGCCGAGCACGGCGCGTCGACCTTCGCGAGGCTGTCGCTGTTGTTGAGCTTCAAGATGAGCGGCACCTGCCCCGCGAACCTCGCCGCGCCCACCTCGAGCGCGCCGAGCGGCGCCGCGTACGCGCTGCACCCGGCGTCGATCGCGAGCTGGAAGTGGTAGTCGGGATCGTTGCCCGCCGGGTTCGGCAAGAAAGAGCGGTGCGGCCCGTGCTCGAAGCCCTGGTCCACCGGCAGGATCACCAGCTTGCCCGTGCCCGCGAGCGCGCCCGACGACAGCAGCCTGCAGAGGTTCGTCAGCGTGCCGGGGTTGTCCGAGGCGTAGTGGGAGAGGATCTGCTTGACGCGGTCGGTGACGGGCATGGTGCTCCAGCGGGTTGGGGTGGCGGCGACGAACTACGCGAGCGTTCCCCCGCGATCAAGCGCGCACCGGGGGCGAGGCGACGCGGGCGGCGCGCCTCCGCACGGCGACGCTGCTACGGTCGGCGCCCGATGCTCGAGTGGACGACGATCGACCGGGCGCGGCAGCCCGACGGGGTGGAGTTCACGCTCGCGCGCCACGACGACGAGTGGGTGGTGCGCGTCGACGGGCGCACGCTGATGTCGAGCCGGATGCACGCGTCGGAGGAGGCGCTCGCGGAGGAGGCGCTGTCGCGCGTGGACGAGCCGCGCGCGGTGCTCATCGGGGGGCTCGGGCTCGGCTTCACGCTGCGCGCGGCGCTCGACCGCGTCGGCCCGTCGTGCCGCGTCACGGTGGCCGAGCTCGTCCCCGCGATCGTGAAGTGGAACCAGGAGCACACGGGCGACCTCGCCGGCCACCCGCTCCGCGACGCCCGCTGCGAGGTGGTGATCGGCGACGTGCGACGGGTGCTCCGCGCGCACCGCGCGCGCTTCGACGCGGTGCTGCTCGACGTCGACAACGGCCCGGTGGCGCTGTCCTCCGCGTCGAACCAGGCCCTGTACGGCGAGCGAGGCTTGCGCGCGTGCCGCGAGGCGCTCGCGCCCGGCGGCGTGCTCGCGGTGTGGTCCTCGGGACCGAACGCGCGGTTCGAGCGGCGGCTCGCGGCGGCGGGCTTCGACGCCGAGACCGTCCGCGCGCCCGCGCGCCCGGGATCACGGGTGCGCCACACGGTGTTCCTCGGCGCGCGGCGCGGGTGAGGCGCGCTCGTCAGAAGTCGGGCTGCGTGAGCTGCGGCCGCGCGACGCGGTGGGCCGGGCGCCGCGGCTCGGCCTTCGTCGGCGCCTCGGCCGGCGCCTCGCTCGCAGACGGCGCAGCGGAGGCCACCTCGAGGTCGTCGATCGACACGCTCCTAGGAGACTGCGGCGCGCTCGTCGCGGCGCTCGGCGACGGCCCGCTCACGGCTGGCGACGCGGTGACCGGCGGCGCCGGCGCGTGACCACGCCTAGCGAAGAGCAGGAGCGCGACCGCGATGGCGACCGCGACGACCACGCCGCCGACGACCGCGGGGCGGCGGCGAGCGCGGGGTGCGCCCGTCGTGCGGGTGACCGACGCGACCGTCGCCGTCGAGGGGCGATCGGATCTGGCGACGGGCGCCGCGGAGGCCTCCTCCGTCGTGACCGTGCGCGACAGCTCGGTCACGTCCTCGTCCGCGTCGGCCTCGACGACGCCAGGCTCGGCGTCGGTCGGCGCCGCGGGGTGAGGGAGGTCGCCCGCCACCGTGCGCGGGAGCGGCGGCGGCCCGCCCGAAGGGCGACCGTCGAGCGCGTAGTAGGCCTCCCGCACCGCGGCCTGGAAGCTCGCGGCGTCGGGCCAGCGCGACGCGGACTCGAACGAGAGCGCGCGGTCGACGATCGCGGCGAGCCCCTCCGGCAGCTCCGGCGCGAGGCTCCTCACCGGCACGACGCGCGTCGTCGCGGCGCGGACCAGCACCTCGTTCGCGGTGTCGCCCTCCTGGACGAACCTCCCCGTCAGCAGGTTGAACATCGTCGCGCCGACGGCCCAGAGATCGGTGCGCGCGTCGACGCGCTCCTGCTTGCCGAGCGCCATCTCGGGCGCCATGAACGCCGGCGTCCCGAGCGCGGTGCCGGTGATGGTCGCCGACGTCGACGCGCCGCCGAGCCGCGCGATGCCGAAGTCGAGCACCTTCAGCTGACCATCGACGGTCAGGAAGAGGTTCTCGGGCTTGACGTCGCGGTGCAGGATGCCCTTCGCGTGCGCGGCGCCGAGCACGTCGAGCAGCTGATCGGTGAGCGAGAGCACCTCGGTGAGCGGGAGGCGGCCGTCCTTGCGGCGCGCGCGCGCGTCGAGCGTCTCGCCCTCGAGCAGCTCCATCACGAGGTAGACGCTGCCGTCGTCCGCCGTGTCGTCGTCGAGCACGCGCACGGCCCCGGCGTGAGCGACGGTGTTCGCGACGTAGCCCTCGCGGAGGAACCGCGCGCACAGCACGTCGTCGTGCGACAGCGTCGGGTGGAGGATCTTCACCGCCGCGACGCTCGCGTTGCGGTGGCGCGCGGCGTAGACGGCCGCCGTCCCGCCGACGCCGAGCAGGTGCGCGAGGTGCCACTTGCCGTCGAACAGCTGGCCCACGCGCGCGTGCGCGAGCCGCACCTTGTCGTCGGTGCTCACGGCGACGTCGCGGAGGTGAGGCGCCAGGGGCCCGACGCACAGGCGCGCGGGGCGAGGCGGTCGCCTGCGCCGGAGGTGGAGCTCTCGCGGGACACGGAGCACGCATCTTCGCCGGCCGCGCGCGCGACGTCTACGCAGAACGGCGCCCGTGCGGCGCAGAACGTGCGCGGCGGCGCCCGTCCGGTGTAGCCTCCGACGTCGATGGGGAGCCGCCGGTCCGACCAGTCCACGCTGCTGGAGGGCGCCGAGGTCGAGTCCGGGCCGAGGGTGCACCTCGCGGGCGAACCGCGCGACGGGCGGTACGCGGCGGCGGAGCTGCTCGGACGCGGGGGCACCGCGACCGTCCACCGCGCGCGCGACTCGCTGTTGCTCCGAGAGGTCGCGGTGAAGCGCCTCGACTCGCTGCTCGGCGACGCGCCCGAGCTCGATCGGCTGTTCGCGGAGGCGCAGATCACGGCGCAGCTCGACCACCCGAACATCGTGCCCGTGCACGACGTCGTGCTCGACGAGGCGCCCTACATCGTGATGAAGCTCGTCGGGGGTCGCACGCTCCGCGATCTGCTCGCGGACTCGGAGCCTCCGCGGCCGGCCGAGACGCTGCACGAGCTGCTCGGCGTGTTCTTGACCGTGTGCGACGCGGTGGCGTTCGCGCACAGCCGCGGCGTCGTGCACCGAGATCTCAAGCCCGCGAACGTCATGGTGGACACGTACGGCCGGGTCTACGTGATGGACTGGGGCATCGCGCGGGTCATCGACCGCGAGCCGGGCGTAGACGTGTCGCTGCAGCGCGACGGCGACGACGGCAGCGGGACGCTCGAGTACATGGCCCCCGAGCAGGCGGCGCCGCAGGCGGAGGGGATCGGCCGGTGGACCGACGTCTTCGCGCTCGGCGCCATCCTGTACGAGATCCTCGCGGGACGCCCGCCGCACACGGGCGTGGACGACGCCGCGCTGCGCGCCGGGATCGTCGCGGGCGAGATCCCCGATCCGGCCGTGCACGTCGCGGGGGGTCGCGTCCCCCCGCTGCTCGCGCGGATCGCGCTCCGGGCGACCGCGAGAGACCCTCGCGAGCGGTACGCGAGCGTCGACGAGCTGCGCGCCGACACGGCGCGGTTCGTGCGCGGGCTCGGCGCGTTCGAGCGGCGGGTCTTCCCGGAGGGCGCGCTCGTGGTCCGCGAGGGAGAGGCCGGTGACGAGGCGTTCGTGATCACCGACGGGCGCGCGCTCGCGTTCGTCACGAAGGACGCCGAGGAGCACCGCCTGCGCGAGATGCAGGCCGGGGACGTGTTCGGCGAGCTGGCGGCGCTGTCGTCGACCGGCACCCGCACCGCGAGCGTGCGCGCGCTCACCGAGCTCTCGGTCTACGTCGTGTCTCGGGCGTCGCTCGCGGACGGGCTAGGGCTCGAGTCGTGGACGGGCGCGTTCGTCCGATCGCTCGCGTCGAGGTTCCGCGAGGCGGAGCGGCGGCTCGCAGACGCGGAGGCCGAGCTCGCGAGGCTGCGCGCGCGGTGACGCGTCGGCCACCGCGGGCTACGCGGCGAGCTTCGGCACCGCGCGCATCGCGTCGATGATGCGGTCGAGCGCGAGCGGGAACGTCATGTGCCCGCCGTCGATCCACAGGACCCGCGGATCGCCCCACGCCTTCGCCTGCCTCGCGACCAGCTCGGCGCGCAGGTACGCGTCCTCCCGCGCCGCGACCCACAGCTGCCGCTCCGGCGCGAGCACCGGGCGCGCGTCGCCGATGCGCACGCGCGAGAACAGCTCCTTGCGGCGCGCGCGGTCGAGGCCGAACCGCTCGAGATCGGTCTTCATCCTCCACAGGATGCCCGCGTCCTCGACCGCCTCCGTGAGCGCGAGGTGCGCGATCATCGGCACCACGTAGTCGGGGCCGCCCTCCACGCACGCCGTCAGCATCGTGATGCTCCCGCCGAGCGAGAGCCCGGTGACGCCGATCTCCTCGTAGCCCTGATCGCGGAAGTACAGGATCGCGGAGCGCACGTCGCACACCGCCTGGCGCACCGACTCGATCGAGCGCACGAGGTCCGCCGTCCAGAACCACTCGCCGTGGAAGAGCTGCCCGCGCGGCCCGCGCCTCCCGTGGAACGGCAGCTGGACGTGCGCGACGTCGACGCCGAGCTCGCGGTACCAGCGCGGCATCAGCGTCGCCTCCTCGACCCACGAGCCGGGCTCGAGCCACCCGTGCACATACAGCAGCAGCGAGCGCCGCCGCTTGCCGCGCTCGTGCATCCAGCGCGCGTAGGCGGTGAGGTTCGACGCGTAGCTCGACCGGTGGCGCTTCGCGTAGCGCGGGCAGAGCGGCTCGTGCTCGCTCGTCCACGACAGCGTCTCGGTCACGCGGGAGCCCGACAGGAAAGGCGTCGCGCGGCGCACCGCGGGCACGTGCCGGGGCGCGGGCATCAGCTCCGCGACCTCGCGATCGAGGTACGGCTCGAGATCGCCGCTCGTGTCGTGCTCGGCGCTGCGGACGTGGAGGAACCGGGAGAGGGAGCCGATGACCGTGTCGACGCGCTGGCCGTAACCCATCCGGCGCAGCCTACCACCCGAGGCGGGCGGGTTACTCGACGTACGAGAACTCGACGTCGTCGATCGCGACGAGCGTGTCGATCCCGGTGTCGGCGACGTCGGTGACGATGAACGTCACGACCGCCGGCGAGCCGACGGCGGTGGTGGGCAGGGCGCCCAGCTTGCGCCCGGTGCCATCCATCTGCTTCATCGTGAAGGATTTCAGGTCGACGTCCGGATACACGCCCATGCTCGCGTCGCAGACACGATTGACCGAGTCCGCGACCTGCGCGCGCACGCCGTCGGGCCCCGAGACCACCACGAGAAACGTGTCGTCGTACTGTCCATCGCAGTACGTTGGGATCTCCTCGGACTGCAGCACGTAGTTGAACGTCATCAGATCGCGGATCGGGAGCGGCCCCGACTGCAGCAGCGAGCTCGTGTTGCCCGCCGCGAGGCCGCCGAGCGCGCCGGTCTTCAGCGGCGGATAGGCGCTCCCCGTGGAGAGCCCGACGAAGGCGGGCGCGCTCGTCGGCAAGAGCGGCGCGCCCTCCTGCGTGATGGCCGCGTCCGCCACGACCGCCACGTCGCCGATCGAGGACCAGCCCACGGGCAGCCGCCGCAGCGCAGGCACGAGCGGCGCGCCGTTCAGCGGCACGAGCTGCGGCGTCGGATCGTCGAACGCGTGCCGGGTCACCGCCGTGGGCGACGGCGTCGGGGCGGTCGCCAGCGAGTAGACGAGCGTGGCCAGCCCCTCGCCGTCGGTCGCCCGGACGATCAGCACGGCCGACGGGGGGAGCGCGTGCTTCGGGGCGAGCACGTAGATCTGCGTACCGGTCGCGGTCGAGAGAGAGGAGTCGACCGAGAAGTCGGTCGTCACGTCCGGCGAGCCCGTGGGCGTGAACAACTTCACGTTGATCGCCAGCGGCGCCGTGCCCCCTTTCACGAACAGCACGATCGGGCTCAGCGTCGGCACGCCCGCGGTGTCAGGCGGCGGCACCGTCTGGACGATGAAGGGCGTCAGCGCCGTGGTCTCGGGCTGGCACACGTTGGTCGTCGAGCACGTCAGCTCGGCGCTGCACTTGCCTGAGAGGCAGGGCCCACCGAGCGTGCCGGGCGGCGGCCCGCCGCTGCCGCCCTGCGCGCTGCCGCCCTGCGCGGTGCCGCCCTGCGCGCTGCCGCCTTGCGCGCTACCGCCCTGCGCCTGGCCGCCCTGCGCCTTGCCCCCCGCCTGCGTGCCGCCGCCCTGACCGCCGGGCAGCTGGCCTCCCACGCAACCGTCGATGGTGCAGTGGGTGTCGGCCGGCAGCCCCGTGCCGACCGGGGCCGCGCCGCCGCTCGCGCCGCCTCCTCCCGGCGCGCCCGACGCGCCGCTCGCGCCGGAGCCGGGCGCGACCTCGGGCGCGGGCGACGGCCTCACGCCTCCGCCCGAGGAGTCCGCGGCGCACGCCGCGAGCCAGCCGATCATCGACGCCCCCGTGAACCATCCCCTCGCGCTCATGATCCCGCACGGTATCACGGAGAGACCGCGATGGTGGTGCCGCGGCCCGTCGCGGCGCTCGGCGTCGCGCCCTGCCAGCCGTCGGGCACGCGCGGACCGGTGAACCCGAACAGGTACCGGCCGTCCGCGGGCGACACGTTGATGCACCCCGCGCTCTTCGGCATCCCGAAGTCCTCGTGCCAGTACGCGGTGTGGATCGCGAACGGGCCGCGAAAATACTGGGTGTCGGGCACGTCGGCGATCCAGAACTTCTTCGGGTCGGCGCCCTCCGGGGTCATCGGCGCGGCGCGGGTCTTCCACCCGACGCGGTACAGGCCGAGCGGCGTCGTCGACAGACGAACGAGCTCCGCGTCGCTCGCGCGGTACGGCCCCACGCCGCCCGCGCCGGGCGAGACGAGCGTCGCGAACACGGGCCGCTCGCCCTCGTACGCGACCAGGGTGCCGGCGCGGAGGTGCACGTCGATCCACCGCTCGCCCGCCTCCACGCCGACCGGCAGCGTCTCGCGGCGCTCGACGATCGCGACGTCCGCCGCGTCGAGGTACACGCCCGGCTCGCGCGTGGCGACGAACACGCGCTCGCCGAGCGTGATCTTCCCACCCGAGAGCGCGGCGAAGGACCGAGGGGGCAGCGGCGCGCCCGCCGCCTCGAACACCCCGTCCCTGCGGACCCACCGGCGCGCGGGATCGTGCCGCGCCCACGCGATCGGCAGCGCGACGTCCGCGCCGAGCGGCGTCCCGCGGAACGTCGACACCCGGAACGGTCGCACCCGATCCGCCGGGACTATCGACAGGTCTGTAGATAGCAGCCACACGCGGCCGTCGGCCTCGAACGCGCGCGTGAACGCGAGCATCGAGCCGTGCGGGATCCACTTCTTCACGAGGCGCAGCTCCCTGCCCCACGGGACGGGTGCCTTCTTGCCGCCCGCGAAGACGTCGGGCACCTGCGAGTCGGCCGCGACGCCGCCGGGCTCGTCGCTCGCGAGCTCCTCGTGGCCGGTCGCCCACCGGAGGCGGCCGGGGTTCGGGCGCCTGTCCTCCGGTCCCTCGACCTTCAGCTGCTCCTCGCGGGACGGGATCTTCGTGTACATCGGCGCGCCGTTCGACAGCGCGTAGCGGTACGGCAGCGGGGCGTCGTCGCGCGGCGCGGGCAGCGAGAGCGCCCGGAACAGCTCACCGTCGAGATCGCGCGTCGTCGTCGTGTTCGCGCAGACGTAGCCGTCCGGCTCGACCTCGACGAACCCGGCGGGGCAGCTCGGGGTCGGCACCGCCGGCCGCCCCTTCGTCACGACGCTCGCGCCGACGCGGACCTGGCCGATCTTGCGCGAGCTCGCGTCGGGCTTCGCGTGGATCCACGTGATGTCGCGCACGCTGCCGATCCGCGGGCGGGTGTCCGGGGGCGCGGCCGAGGAGACCGGGACGGGCGCCGACGCCGCGGGCGCGGCGAGCTCCGCCTCGGCGACCAGGGGCCGCGGCTCCGGCGGGGCGGCCTCGGCCTCGCGGTCGGGCCCGGGCGCGGGCACGGAGACGGGGCCGGCGGGCGCCGCGCAGGCGCCGACCAGCGCACAGAGGAGCAGCGAGCGACGCACGGCGCGGCGGGCCTATCGCGCCGCCGCGCGCGCCGCCACGCCTCGACGTCGATTTCAGGGCTAACTGGGCGTGAGGCTCGTGTACCGTCCGCGTCCCCAGAGGAGGAGCCGACCCATGAAAACACGCCTGATGACCGTGCTCGCGATGTCGTTCGCAGTCTCCGCCGCCGTCGGCTGCGGCAAGATCAAGCAACAGAAGGAGTGCGCCGAGGTCATCAAGACCATCAACGCCGGCGTCACCCGGGCGAAGGCCGCGAACCTCTCGTCGCCGGCGGGGTTCAAGCAATTCGCCGAGGCCTACGAGACGACGGGCCAGGAGGCGGCGAAGCTGAGCGTCACCGATCCCGAGCTGAAGAAGCAGGTCGACGAGTACGTCGTGCTGACGAAGGAGATCGCGAAGGCCGCCCGCGACGCCGCCGAGCCCGCGAAGCTCCCGATGGCGCGCAAGGAGATCTCCGCCGCCGCCGCCAAGGAGAACGCGCTCGTCAACAAGATGAACACCACCTGCATGCGCAAGTGATCGGCGGGCAGCGGGGTGCCCTCGCGGCGCCTCGCGCGCTCCTGTAGGCTCGCGCGCCGCATGGATCCCGCCCTCCGCCGCGCGTTCAACGAGTCCTTCACCGAGGCTCGCCACGGCGAGTACCTCGCGCGCCTCGAGGCCGAGCTCGGCTGCCACATCCCGTTCCGCGTCGCCGAGACGCCGCTGTTCTTCCCGCCCGAGGTGCGGGCGCGCCTCGAGGCCGACGCGCGCGGGATCGTCGAGGAGATCTGCCGCCCCGAGCTCATCGCGCGGACGCGCCGGGCCATCCCCGCGCACCTCGACGCGCCGGGCGAGGACGACCTCGCGTCGTGCCTGCAGGTCGATCTCGCGATCACCCGCGACGCGTCGGGCGCCGTCCGCGGCGAGCTGGTCGAGCTGCAGGGGTTCCCGTCGCTGTACGGCCTCATCGTGCTGCAGTCGCGCGCGCTCGCCGAGCAGCTCGAGCAGATCGGGCTCGGCCGCGGGTTCTCCCCGTTCTTCGGCGGGTTGACCGAGGCCGAGTACGTGTCCCGCCTGCGCGCGACGATCGTCGGTGACGCCGATCCGCGCGAGGTCGTGCTGCTCGACCTCGATCCGCCGTCGCAGAAGACCTACCCCGACTTCGTCGCGACCAAGCGCCTCATCGGCGTCGACGCCGTGTGCCCGACGTCGCTCGTGAAGGACGGCCGCGCGCTCTACCGCGTCGTCGACGGCGCGCGCGTCCCGGTGCGCCGCATCTTCCACCGCGTCGTGTTCGACGAGCTCGAGAAGAAGGGCGTCTCGCTGCCGTTTCGCTACACCGATCCGCTCGACGTCACGTGGGTGCCGCACCCGAACTGGTACTGGACCTGGTCGAAGGTCACGCTGCCGCTCCTCTCCCACCCGGCGGTGCCGAGGGCGACGCTCCTCTCCGAGCTCGACGAGGTGCCCCGCGATCTCTCTCGCCACGTGCTGAAGCCGCTGTTCTCGTTCGCGGGCGCGGGCGTGAAGGTCGACGTCACGCGCGCCGACGTCGACGCCGTCCCCGACGCCGAGCGCGCCGGCTGGGTGCTGCAGGAGAAGATCGACTACGCGCCCGCGCTCCACACGCCGCGCGGAGAGCCCGTGAAGGCCGAGGTGCGGATGATGTTCCTGCGCCCGCCTGGCGCCGCGCGCCCCGAGCTCGTGATGAACCTCGTGCGCCTGTCGCGCGGCAAGATGCTCGGCGTCGATCAGAACCGCGACCTCGACTGGGTCGGCGGCACGGTCGGCCTCTCCGTGCCCTGACGCGCGCGCCGTGCCGCTGCCGGACTGCCAGCGCTGCGGCGCGTGCTGCACGAACCCCGAAGAGAACCGCCGCGAGGGGTTCCGCTCGTACGTCGAGGTGCCGCGGGGCGAGGCGATCCTCCGCAGGCCCGACCTCGTGAAGCGCTACACGATCGCCGACGCGGACGGCGTCGTGCACCTCCGCCTCGATCCGAGCGAGCGCTGCGCGGCGCTGCGCGGCAGGCTCGGCGAGCGGGTCAGCTGCGCCATCTACGCGCACCGGCCGAGGGGGTGCCGGCTCGTCGAGGCGGGGAGCCCTCGGTGCCTCGTCGCGCGCCGCGAGCGCGGGCTCGCGTAGCGCCGACGCGCGCCCGTCGGGGGTTGCCGTCGCGGCACCCAGGGGCTACGCGGTGCCCGCGCCGAGCCGCCCCCCGGCTGGCCTCGCGCCCACCCCCCGAGACGATCCGAGAGAGAGATCCCATGCCGCTCTTCCCCGCTCCCACCGAAGGCGCCGCGATCACGATGAACGCGGGCAAGCTCGTCGTCCCCGACCAGCCGATCCTGCCGTTCATCGAGGGCGACGGCACGGGCCCCGACATCTGGCGATCGTCGGTGCGGGTGCTCGACGCGGCCGTGGCGAAGGCCTACGGCGGCAAGAAGAAGATCGCCTGGTACGAGGTCTACGCGGGCGAGAAGAGCTTCCGCAAGTTCGGCACGTGGCTGCCCGACGAGACGGTCGAGGCCTACCGAACGTACCTCGTCGGCATCAAGGGTCCGCTGACGACGCCCGTCGGCAAGGGCATCCGCTCGCTGAACGTCGCGCTCCGCCAGCTGCTCGATCTCTACGTGTGCCTCCGTCCGGTCCGCTGGTTCAAGGGCGTGCCGTCGCCGGTGCGCGATCCGTCGAAGGTCGACATGGTGATCTTCCGCGAGAACACCGAGGACATCTACGCCGGCATCGAGTTCGAGACGGGCACCGAGAACAACCAGAAGCTGCTCGACTTCCTGAAGGCCACCTACCCGAAGGAGTTCGGCAAGATCCGCTTCCCCGAGACGAGCGGCGTCGGCATCAAGCCCATCTCGCGGCAGGGCACCGAGCGCCTGATGTCCGCGGCGATCGAGTACGCGCTCGCGCAAGGCCGCAAGAGCGTGAACATCGTCCACAAGGGCAACATCATGAAGTTCACCGAGGGCGCGTTCCGCGACTGGAGCTACGCGCTGTCGCAGTCAAAGTTCCGCGGCCAGGTGGTCACCGAGCGCGAGTCGTGGATCCTCGGCAACGCCGAGAAGAACCCCTCGCTCTCCGTCGAGGACAACGCGAAGGAGGTCGAGCCCGGCTACGACATGATGCCCGCCGAGCTGCAGGCCGAGGTGAAGAAGGAGGTCGAGGCCGCGCTCGCGCTTCGCCCGACGCACGGCGACGGCAAGTGGAAGAAGCTCCTGCGCATCAAGGACTCGATCGCCGACATCACGCTGCAGCAGGTGCTGACGCGCCCCGCCGAGTTCGACGTCATCGCCACGATGAACCTCAACGGCGACTACCTCTCGGACGCGCTCGCCGCGCAGGTGGGCGGCATCGGGATCGCGCCGGGCGGCAACATCAACTACGCGACGGGCCACGCCATCTTCGAGGCCACGCACGGCACCGCGCCGAAGTACGCGAACCTCGACAAGGTCAACCCGGGCTCGGTCATCCTCTCGGGCGAGATGATGCTGCGGCACCTAGGGTGGACGGAGGCGGCCGACCTCGTCATCAAGGGCATTGACGGCGCCATCGGGGCGAAGACCGTGACCTACGACTTCGCCCGCCTGATGGAGGGCGCGAAGGAAGTGAAGTGCAGCGAGTTCGGCAGTGCCGTGATCTCGCACATGTAGCTCGATCCCAACAAGACAAGAGGAACAACCATGGCTCAGCGCAGGAAGATTGGTGTCATCGGGGCGGGGAACATCGGCGGCGAGCTCGCGCGGCTGTGCGCGAGCAAGGAGCTCGGCGACGTCGTGATGCTCGACATCCCGGCGAAGGAGAGCTTCGCGAAGGGCAAGGCGCTCGACCTCGAGCAGAACAGCTCCGTGATCGGCTACGACGCCAGCATCACCGGCACCGGCAGCTGGGCCGACCTCGCGGGCGCCGACGTCGTCATCGTGACGGCCGGCATCCCGCGCAAGCCCGGCCAGAGCCGCGACGATCTGGTCGCCGTCAACCTGCCCATCATCCGCGACGTCGCCGACAACGCGAAGAAGCACTGCCCGGACGCGTTCGTCGTCGTCATCTCGAACCCGCTCGACGCGATGGTGTACGAGTTCCAGCGCCGCGCCGGGTGGAACCCCAACATGGTCGCGGGCATGGCCGGCGTGCTCGACTCGGCGCGCTTCCAGCTGTTCGTCGCGCGCGCGGCGGGCGTCAGCATCAAGGACGTCCGCGCGATGGTGCTCGGCGGCCACGGCGACGACATGGTGCCCATCCTCTCGCAGACGACGATCAACGGCGTGCCCGCGACGCAGTTCATCGCGAAAGACGCGCTCGACGCGATCGTCAAGCGCACCCGCGGCGGCGGCGGCGAGATCGTCAACCTGATGGGCACGAGCGCGTACTACGCGCCCGCGTCGAGCGCCGTCGCGATGGCCGAGGCGTACCTCTCCGACCAGAAGCGCCTGCTCGCAGCCGCTTGCTGGCTCACCGGTCAGTACGGCTACAAGGACATCTACATGGGCGTCCCGTGCGTGATCGGCGGCAAGGGCGTCGAGAAGATCATCGAGCTCTCGCTCAACGACGACGAGAAGGCGATGCTCGCGAAGAGCGCCGCCAGCGTGCAAGGGATCGTCGACGTCGTGAACAAGAGCGCCTTAGGGCGCCCGAGCTCGCGCGGCGGCGCGGTCTCCACGGAGGCCCGCCGCCGTGTTGCTCTCGTGGACCACGCTCGCTACCTGGCGAGGACGCCGGCCTGCAGCTCGACCACCCTGCGGCGCAGCGGCGAGAGATCGCGCGCGTCGCGGCGAATCACGTTCTCCTCCGCGTACCTTAGGCGCTCGATCGTGTCGAAGGCCTCCTCGAGCTTGCGATCGTGCGGCGCCTGGCACGCGCGCTCGACGCGATCGCGCTCGGTCCACGCGGGCACGAGCGCCGCGCGGAACCTCGTCAGCGCCTCCTCGGGCGAGAGCTCCCCCGTGGAGGCCGCAGCGCGAGCCTGATCGAGCGCGGTCACCATCCTGCGCAGGCCGTCCCTGCACTCGACCGGAGGGCTGTCGACGCGGCGGAGCGCCTGCACCGAGATCTGCGCCGTCGCGCCGACGATCACGACGACGAGCAGCGCGTAGTACACGCCGAGCGCGACCCTGGCGCCCCGCCGGCGGGCGCGCTCGTGCAGGTCGGGCTCCGCGGCGTCAGGCACCGAGCTGCTTCTCGTCGGAGACGATCGAGAGATCGTCCGCCGCGGCCGACGTCAGGCGCGCGCGCTCCGCGTAGTGCACGAGCATCGCGCGGTTGTCGGCGACCGCGAGCGTCTGCAGCTCGAGCGCGCCCACGCGATCTTCAGGGGAGAACGCGCTCGCCGTCTTCTCCATCGAGAGCTTGTCGGGATCGTACGCCGAGCGCTCGGCGCGCGTCGCGAGGAGGGAGTAGTCGTCGCCGCGGCGCAGCTCGAGCGTCACCTCGCCGGAGACCGCCGACGCGACCCAGCGCACGAGCGCGTCCTTCAGCATCATCGCCTCCGGGTCGAACCACTTGCCCTCGTACAGCAGCCTCCCGAGCCGCCGCCCGAGCGTCACGTAGAGATCGGTCGTCGCCTCGTTGTGCGTCGCCGAGAGCAGGCGCTCGAAGGCGATGTGGCAGAGGGCCATCCCCGGCGCCTCGTAGATGCCGCGGCTCTTCGCGTCGATGACGCGGTTCTCGATCTGATCGCTCATGCCGAGCCCGTGCCGGCCGCCCACCCGGTTCGCCTCGAGGAACAGCGCGTACTCGCTCGAGAACCGCTGGCCGCCGAGCGCGACGGGGCGCCCGCGGTCGAACGTGAGCGTCACCTCCTCGGGCTCGATCGCGACGTCGCGGCGCCAGTGCGCGACGCCCATGATGGGCGCGACGATGTGCATCGAGCGATCGAGGCGCTCGAGATCCTTCGCCTCGTGCGTCGCGCCGAGCACGTTCGCGTCGGTCGAGTACGCCTTCTCCGCGCTCATCGAGTAGGGCAGCCCCGCGCGCTCCAGGAACTCGCTCATCTCCTTGCGCCCGCCGAGCTCGGACACGAACGCGTGGTCGAGCCAGGGCTTGTAGATCTCGAGGCGCGGGTCGACGAGGATGCCGTAGCGAAAGAAGCGCTGGATGTCGTTGCCCTTGTGGGTCGAGCCGTCGCCGAAGACGTGGACGTCGTCCTCCTTCATCGCGCGCACGATCGCGGTCGTCGTCACGGCGCGGCCGAGCGGCGTCGTGTTGAAGTACTTCTTGCCGCCGACGGCGAGGTGGAACGCGCCGCACTGCACCGCCGTGAGGCCCTCGCGCACGATGGCGTCGCGACAGTCGACGAGCCGCGCGCGCGAGGCGCCGTGCGAGAGCGCGATGGGCGGGATGTCGGCCGGGCTCGCCTCGTCGGGCTGCGCGAGATCGGCGGTGTACGCGTGGACGTCGAGGCCGCGCCGCGCCATCCAGGCGACCGCGGTGCGGGTGTCGAGGCCCCCCGAGAAGGCGAGGCCGATCTTGGTCCCCGCGGGCGGAAGCTGCTTGTGGATGCGGCTCATCGGAGGCGCGGAACAGAGCACGTCCCGCGCGCGGAGTCACACGCCTCCGAGGTCGAGGAGCGCGCGCGCGACGGGGGCCGACCCATGATGGACGTGCAGACGCCGGATCAGCGCGCGCGCGACACCGTGCACAGCCAGGGCTGCTGTTCGCGGGGGAGCCCGGTCGGGCGGTAGTAGTGCCGCTCGACGACGAACCCGGCGCGCTCGACGTGCGCCGTCCATCCGTCGAGATCGTGGTACGCGCCCCAGCGCTCGCCGTTCCAGCCCTCCGTGCCGTCGCCGCGCGGGTTCGACGCGAAGAGCACCCCGCGGGGACGGAGCGCCTCGCGCAGCTGCGCGAGCACGCGCGGCAGCTCGGTCGAGGGCACGTGGAACAGCGACGCGTTGGCGAACACCCCGTCGAAGCGCGCGGGCGGCAGCGAGAGCTCGAGGAACCCCTGGTGCCACACCTCGCAGCCGCTGTGCGCGCGCGCCATCGCGACGAACTCCGCCGCGCCGTCGAGGCCGACCGCGCGGTGCCCGCGGCGCGACAGCTCGGCGAGGTCGCGGCCCGGCCCGCACCCGAAGTCGAGGATGTCGCGCGGGGGCGCGCCGCCTACCGCGTCGAGCAGGGCGTCGAGGTTCTGCGACACGTCGTGCGCGCGCGTGGCCTCCCAGAACTCGGCTGCGCCCCGCTCGTAGTGCCCCAGCGTGCGGCGCGCCTTCGCGCGGGAGGGCCACTCGTCAGTCAACCGCGCACCAGATCCGCAGCACGACCGCGCCCGGCTCGAGCAGCTTCGTGTCGATGCGCCGGATGCGCGACAGCGCCGGCAGCCGGTGCGCGAGCCGCTCGCGCACGAACGCGCGCCGCTCCGCGTCCGACGACCGCAGCGACAGCTTCGCCTCCTCGACGACGAACGTGCGCAGCTCGAGCGCGTCGCCGAGCGGGTGCACGCGCGGCGGCCCCGGCGGCGGCGGCTCGCGCAGCTCCTCGTCGATGGCCGCGAGCGACTCGCGCCCGAGCTTGGCCTCCCGGATCTCGATCTCCGGCGCCGACAGCGCACGTCGCACCCGAGGCGCCGACCCGCGCCCCTCGAAGCTCGCGGTGATGAGCGGCGCGCGCGGCCACGGCTCCGACGCGAGATCGCTCTCGATCTCGGCGAGCGTGCTGCGGCCAACGCCGGCCTCGCCGTAGGTGATCTCGGGGCCGCTCTGCGGGCGCGGCGGCCGCTTGTTCGGGGGGCGGAGCTTCGGTTGCACGGAGGGCCGAACTATCGCAAAAGCCGGGCGCGATGACCACCGATGACGCCGGGTTCGATCTTCTCGCCGACCGCACGCTCACCTCGCTCGTGGCGGCGCTCGACCGCGAGGACGGCGTCGAGGCGGAGCTCTCGATGGGCGTGCTCACCATCTCGTTCGACGCCGGAGGCGCCGCCTTCGTCGTGAACAGCCACCGGGCCGCGGGGCAGATCTGGCTCGCCGCCGACCGCGCGGCGTGGCACTTCGACCCCGTCGACGGCGGCGCGCGGTGGGTCGCGACGAAGCCCCCGCGCGAGGAGCTCCACGCCGCGCTCTCCGCCGCGCTCTCCCGGCGCCTCGGGCGCGCGGTCGAGCTCCGCACCACGGGCTGAACGCGCCCCCGGCCCACGCGCGGGCTCGGCTTGCCGCGCGCGCCGCAAACTTCCACAATCGACGGGCGGCCGGCTCACGCCATCGTCCAATTTTCTCCTGTCAGCGGAGCTTGCGTCAGACCCTCGTCAGTCGTTGACCTGAGTCGGCCGAAACAGGTAGCTTCTGCGCGTTCAATCCGACCCTACCAGGGTCGAAGGAGCCATGATGAATCGTTCTCTTCTCAGCCGCCGGGTCACGCCTCTTATCTCCTTTGGCGCGCTCGTGGGCTCGGCCCTGCTCTCGGAGGCGTGCCTCGACCGCCCCCTCGCGCCGTCGACGCCCCAAACCACCAACACGGTGACCGAGAAGGTCGTCCAGACGGTCGTCGACAAGATCGACCTCCTCTTCGTCGTCGACAACTCCGCGTCGATGCTGGACAAGCAGAAGATCCTCGCGCGCGCGGTGCCCGACCTCGTCGAGCGCCTGATCAACCCGACCTGCGTCGACAGCAAGACGAAGGCGCCCGCGGCGACCCAGCCGGCGAACCCGACCGATCCGTGCCCGGCGGGCGCCGAGCGCGAGTTCAACCCCATCGACGACATCCACATCGGCATCGTCTCGTCGAGCCTCGGCGGCCACGGCTCGCCGATCTGCGGCGACCTGGCGAAGGGGCAGGACGACAAGGGGCACCTGGTCACCAGGAAGGCGACGAACCTCTGGGCCGACACCGGCTTCTTCTTCTGGGATCCCACGCAGTCGAAGGCGCCGATGGGGATGCCGCCCGGGCTGAAGGATCCGAACGTCCTCAAGACGTCGTTCACCGAGGCGGTCAAGGGCGTCGACCAGACGGGCTGCGGGTTCGAGGCGACGCTCGAGTCGATGTACCGCTTCCTCATCGAGCCGAACCCGCCCGCCGCGATCACGCGCGACCCCGGGGCGTCGGTCGACACGCCGGCGACCGTCGACGGCACCGACCAGGTCATCCTGAAGCAGCGCGCCGACTTCCTGCGCCCCGACTCGCTCGTCGCGATCATCGTGCTCTCCGACGAGAACGACTGCTCCGTGATGGACGGCGTCCCGCCGGCCGACGTCTGCAACAACCCGAAGCTCGACGAGAACGGCATCGCCGTCGAGTGCACGACGCCGCGCGAGCCGTGGCCGAAGGACTCGGGCTTCACGGCGACGCCCTTCCCGGCGAGCTACCTGGTCTCCGCGAGCGGCACGCCCGTGAGGTCGGGCTCGGAGCAGTGCAAGACCAACCCGAACGATCCCGCCTGCCAGAGCTGCTACTACCTGCCGGACGGCACGCCCGGCTGCGGCCTCGTCCCGAAGGAGGACGACTACGTCGGCCTCCGCTGCTGGAACCAGAAGCAGCGCTACGGCGTGGACATGCTCTACCCGGTGCAGAAGTACGTGGACGGCCTCTCGGCGGTCGACATCTACGACCGGAACGGCTTCAAGGTGCCGAACCCCCTCTACAAGGCCGGCAAGCGGACGCCCGCCATCGTGTACTTCGCGGGGATCGTCGGCGTGCCGTGGCAAGACCTCGCGAGGAAGGGCACGGACGGCAAGCCCGACCTGAAGCTCGGCTACGCATCAGCCGACGGCGCGACCTACGACCGCGTGCTCGGCACCCCCGAGGCGAGCCCGCCCATCCCGCCGCTCGACACGCTGATGGTCGAGGCCGTCACGTCGCGCTTCAAGCCGGGCCTGACCCACGTGGTCACCGGCGAGCCGCTCGAGGACGGCAAGTGGAACAGCGTGAACGGCAGCGAGTACGAGTCGTACAAGCAAGACCTCATGTTCGCCTGCATCTTCCCGCTCCCGAAGGAGGAGGTCGACGCCCAGAACTGCAACGCGGGCAACTGCGCCGACTGCCAGGATCCGGGCAGCGTCGACAACAACGTCCTGCGCAAGGACGGCCAGGCGACGATGCCGCTCGCGAAGGACTCGAAGAACCCCCTCTGCGCGCCGCCGGTGGACGCCGCCAACCCCTCTGGCCCGGGCCAGTACGGCAAGTACGACGCGAAGCAGTACCGCGCGAAGGCGTACCCGGGCTTGCGGTTCCTCGACGTGATGAAGCGGTACGGCGAGAAGTCGATCCCCGCGAGCATCTGCGCCGCGAACGTCACCGACCCGAGCGCGCCCGACTACGGCTACCGCCCGGCCGTCGCGACGATCGTCGACCGTCTGAAGGAGGGTCTGAAGCCGAAGTGCCTGCCGCGCCAGATCAAGGCGAACCCCGACGGCTCCACGCCCTGCTTGATCATCGACGCGAGGTTCCGCAAGCCTGACAAGGGCCAGACGGCGGACTACACGCCGGCCGAGGTCGCCGAGTGCAAGCAGTGCGGGGACACGCAGCGCCGCCGCAAGCTCGATCCGGCGCTCGAGTCGAGCCTCACCGGCGAGGTGAAGAACTACGAGTGCCTCTGCGAGGTGCTCCAGCTCACGGGCCCCGCGCTCGACACGTGCCAGGGCGATCCGGTCGCGTCGAACACGTCGACCGGCCAGGGCGGCTGGTGCTACGTCGACCCGGTCAACGGCGCGCCCGCGAAGGCCGAGCTCATCGCCGGCGCGACGGAGATCGTGAAGCCCTGCGGCGGCGGTGACGCCGCGCACACCATCCGGTTCCTCGACGCGAACACGCAGAACACGTCGCTGTTCATCACGTGCCTCGGCGCGGCGTCCGGCACCACGAAGGAGTCATCCGGCGCGGGCGGCTCCACGGGGGCCGCGGGCTCCGGCTCGGCGGGCGCGGGCGGCTGAGCGCCCGCTCTATCGGGTCGAGCGCCCCGAGGGCGCGCTGGCAGACGCTGGCGCGCCCTCGGCGCTTCCCTGTGCTTGCGCTCGCTGGGCCTTCGGCTACAGCGCGCGCATGCTGCGCTCCCATGCCCTTACGCTCTGGTTGTCCACCTCGGTCCTCGCGGCGACGGCCCTCGTCGGCTGCTCCAGCGACCCTGACGCCCAGGCGTCCTCGCCCGTCGGCGGCGGAGGCAGCGGGGGCAGCGCTGGGAGCGGGGGCGGGGGCGCTGGTGGGGCTCCGCAAGCCACCCAGACCGCCGACAAGATCGATCTCCTCTTCGTCGTCGACAACTCCGCGGCGATGCTGGACAAGCAGAAGCTGCTCGCCCGCGCGGTGCCCGACCTCATCGACCGCCTGACCAACCCCACCTGCGTCGACAGCAAGACGAGGGCGCCCGCGGCGACCCAGCCCGCGAGCCCCACCGACCCGTGCGCTGCGGGCGCCGAGCGAGAGTTCAGCCCGGTCGAGGACATCCACATCGGCATCGTCTCGTCGAGCCTCGGCGGCCACGGCGGGACGGCGTGCACCACCGCCGACAGGGACGACAAGGCCCACCTGGTCACGCGCAAGGCGACCAACCTCTGGGCCGACTCGGGCTTCTTCTTCTGGGACCCGACGCAGAAGAAGGCGCCGACGGGCAAGCCGGCCGGCCTGAAGGACCCGAGCGTCCTGAAGACCTCGTTCGCCGAGGCGGTGAAGGGCGTCGACCAGACGGGCTGCGGGTTCGAGGCGACGCTCGAGTCGATGTACCGGTTCCTCATCGAGCCGAACCCGCCCGCGACCATCACGCGCGACCCTGGCGCCTCGCTCGACACCCCCGCGACCGTCTCCGGCACCGACCAGGTCATCCTGAAGCAGCGCGCCGACTTCCTCCGCAGTGACTCGATCGTGGCGATTGTGGTGCTCTCGGACGAGAACGACTGCTCGGTGGTGGACGGCGAGCTGCCGCCCGACGTGTGCGACAGCCCGGAGCTCGACGCGGACGGCATCGCTGTCGGCTGCGCGGTGGCGCGCAACCCCTGGCCGGCCGACGCCGGCGTCCCCGCTTCGCCATTCCCCGCGAGCTACCTGGTCTCCGCCCTCGGCACCTCGATGAAGCCTGGCACGGCGCAGTGCAAGGCCAACCCGAACGATCCGGCGTGCCAGAGCTGCTACTACCAGCCCAGCGCCCCCGGCTGCGGCGACGTCCCGAAGGAGGACGACTACGTCGGCCTCCGGTGCTGGAACCAGAAGCGGCGCTTCGGCGTCGACATGCTGTACCCGGTGCAGAAGTACGCAGCGGGGCTGTCGTCCGGCAGCGTCTACGACCGCAACGGCTACAAGGTACAGAACCCGCTGTACAAGGGCGGCAAGCGCACGCCGGAGATTGTGTTCTTCGCCGGCCTCGTCGGCGTCCCGTGGCAGGATCTCGCGAAGAAGGGCCCCGACGGCAAGCCCGACCTGAAGCTCGGCTACGCGCAGGCCGACGCGGCCACGTACGACCGCGTGCTCGGCAAGCCCGAGGCGAGCCCCCCCGTGCCGCCGCTCGACACGCTGATGGTCGAGGCCGTCACGTCGCGCTTCAAGCCGGGACTGACCCACGTGGTGACGGGAGAGCCGCTCGAGGACGGCAAGTGGAACAGCGTGAACGGGAACGAGTACGAGTCGTACAAGCAGGACCTCATGTTCGCCTGCGTGTTCCCCCTCCCGAAGGAGGAGGTCGCCGCGCAGGACTGCCTGGCGGGCGAGTGCGCCGATTGCCAGGACCCGAACCAGGTCGACTACAACGTGCTCCGCAAGGATCCCTCGGCGACGATGCCCCTCGCGAAGGACTCGAAGAACCCCGTCTGCGCGCCGCCGGTCGACGCGGCGAACCCCGCCGGGCCTGGCCAGTACGGCAAGTACGACGCGAAGCAATACCGCGCGAAGGCGTACCCCGGCCTCCGGTTCCTCGACGTGATGAAGCGCTACGGCGGCAACTCCATCCCGGCGAGCATCTGCGCCGCGAACGCCGCCGACCCGACCGCGGCGGACTACGGCTACCGCCCCGCCGTCGCGGCGATCGTCGACCGGCTGAAGGCGAACCTGCCGAAGGGCGCGGGCCCCAAGAACTGACCGACCGCAGCGGCCGCCCCGCGCGGGTCGCGCGCCGCGTCCATCGCGCTTGGCCCTCGCGCCGCGTTCCGCTACGGACGTCGCGTGATCCGCGCCCGCGCCCTCGCCCTCTCGCTCTCTCTCGCCACGCCCGCCCTCGCCGCGACGGCGCTCGTCGGGTGCTCGAAGAAGGCCGAGGTCAAGACGTACTCGGCCACCGGCGTCGTCAAGGGGTTCTCCCCCGACAAGAAGCTCGTCAACATCCGCCACGAGGAGATCCCCGGCTACATGAGCGCGATGACGATGTCGTTCGAGGTGAAGACGCCGTCGCAGATCGAAGGGCTCGCGGCCGGCGACAAGATCAGTTTCAAGTTCACCGACGAGGACGGCCGGCGCGTCCTCGCCGAGCTGAAGAAGCAGTGATGATCTTCGGCGCCTGGCACCAGCGCCAGCTCGGCGCGATCGTCGAGGCGATGCTCACCGACCACGACGAGCGCGGCGAGCTCGCGCCGCCGTCGGCCGAGGTGACCCGGCTCGTCGTCGAGGATCTCTCCGACTGGCTGACGCACAGCCAGACGATGCCCACCGCGTTCAAGGCGCTGATCGCGCTGCTCGCGCTCTTGCCGCTCTTCTTCGTCGGCCGGCTCGCGTCCGTGGCCGGGCTGCCGCTCGACGTGCGCGTCACCTACCTCGAGCGCTTCGAGCGCACGAAGGTCGGCCCGCTCTCGATGGCGTTCATCGCGATGAAGGTGCCGCTCGTGATCTCCGCGTACGAGGTCCCGGAGAACCTCCGCGTCACCGGGTTCGATCGCTCGCTCACCGAGCGGCGCAGGCTCCCGGTCGCCGGAGCCTCGCGATGAGCGGCGAGATCCTCCACGGCCGCGAGCTGTCGGGGCCGCTCGAGGAGTCCGTCGACGTGGTCGTCGTCGGCTCCGGCGCGGGCGGCGCGGTCTTCGCCGCGCAGCTGGCCGAGGACGGCAAGAGCGTGCTCGTGCTCGAGGAGGGCCCGCACTACACACCGGAGGAGATCCGCGCGATGACGCCGTCGCAGGTGCTGCGGCGGATGTGGCGCGACGCGGGGATGTACGCGGCGCTCGGCGTCGGCCAGACGCCCGTCATCAGCCTCGCGATGGGCCGCAACGTCGGCGGATCGTCCGTGCACACGGGCGGCGTGTGCTTCCGCATCCCGTCCGCCGTGCACCACGACTGGGTGAAGGGCCACGGCCTGCCGGAGCTGTCCGAGGCCGCGCTCGAGGCCGCGTACCTCGACGTCGAGCGCCGCGTGCACGTCGTCGAGGTGCAGCCTCACGAGCGCTCGCGCTCCACCCAGAAGTTCGCCGAGGGCGCGGCCAAGCTCGGCGTCGAGTTCAAGAACCTCCGGCGCAACACCGACGGCTGCGAGGGCAACTCTCGGTGCAACTTCGGCTGCCCGAAGGGCGCGAAGATGTCGGTCGATCTGTCGTACCTGCCCGGGGCGATCGCGCGCGGCGCGCGGCTCGTCTCCGACGCGCAGGTCGAGCGGGTGCTGTTCGACGGCACGCGCGCGGTCGGCGTCGAGGGCTGGTTGACAGGCCCGCCCGGCCACTACGGCGCGAGGAAGCATCGCTTCAAGATCCACGCGAAGATCGTCGTCGTCGCGTGCGGCACCGTGCACACGCCCGAGGTGCTCGCGAACAGCGGGGTGCGCTCGAAGCACCTCGGCCGCCACATCACGCTGCACCCCGCGTTCCGCATGGGCGGGCTGTTCGACGAGCCGCTCGACCCGTGGAACGGCGCGATGCAGAGCGCGTACTCCGACCACTATGAGCACGAGGGGATCACGGTCGTCGGCATGTACCCGCCGGTGAACGTGCTGTCGTCCGGGCTGCCCGGCGTCGGCCCGTCGCACCGCGCGATCGTGCGGCAGAACCGCTCCATCGCGGTCCAGGGCGGCATGGTGCACGACGAGGGTGGCGGCGTCTTGCACCGCTCGCCGCTCGGAGGGCGAGAGCCGCTGCTCACGTACGAGATGGTGCCGCGCGATCTGGCGCGCGTGCGCCGCGCGATCACCCTGCTCGGCGAGATGGCGTTCGCCGCGGGCGCGAAGGCCGTCATCCCGCCCATCTTCGGCCTCGATCCGATCACGTCGCTGTCGGCGCTGCGCGCGCTCGAGACGTCGCCGCCGGACGCGCGCAAGATCGAGTGCATGGCGTTCCACCCGCTCGGCAGCGCGAAGATGTCGAACGATCCGCGCCGCGGCGTGACGGACGTCTGGGGCGCGGTGTACGGGATGAAGGGCCTCTACGTCGTCGACGGCAGCGTGCTGCCGACCAGCATCGGCGTGAACTCGCAGGTGCCCATCATGAGCATGGCGACCCGCCTCGCGTGGGCCGTCCGCGACCGCTGGGCGCGCGTCGTCCGCGGCTGACGCGGCTACCCCGTCGCCGCGCGCCACGCGAACCACGCCCCGAGCAGGAGCAGCGCCGCGCCGACGACGCGCACGAGCCGGTCGAGCGTCCGGGCCGAGAGCCTGCCGCCGAGCCTGCGCAACAGCGCGATCAGCAGCGCGAACCACGCGACGATCCCCGCCATCGCGCCGAGCGAGAACGGCAGCGCCGCGCGCGGCTGCAGCGCCGGCGAGAGCCCGCTCGTGACCACGACGGTGAACGCCGCGCTCCACGTCGCGAGGAAGCTGGGGTTGATGATCGTGACGCCGAACCCGAGCGCCACCCCGCGCGCGAACGCGCCGCCCTGCGCGCGCGACGCGCCCTCTGCCCCGCCCTTGCGGAGCACGAAGTGCAGGCCGAGCGCCGTCATCGCGAGCGCGCCCGCCGCGCCCGCCGCGGCCTGCAGCCCCGGGTACCGCGAGAGCAGCGAGGCGAGCCCGAAGAACGCCGCGTACGCGTAGATCGACTCGGCGATCGCGCCCCCCGCGGCGACGCCCAGCGCCATGCGCGGCGCGCGCGTCCCGTGCGCCACCACGAGCAGCGAGATGGGCCCCGCCACCGGGACGGACCCGACGAACCCCATCAGCGCGCCGAGCAGCACCGCGGACAGCACCGCGCGCCCGCGTGTCACGAATTCCTTCGCGACGCGAACGACAACTCGGGTACCCGTCGCGCCGTGAGCCCCGCGTCGCCGCGCCACGCCTACGTCGACGCGCTGCGGGCGGTCGCGTGCCTCGGCGTCGTCGCGTACCACCTCTCGCTCTACTGGCTCGGCGCGTGGCGCGCAGGCTTCGAGGCGACGGCGGCGCGCGCCTCGCCGCTCGCGCGGCTGTTCATCGCGCCGTCGCGGCTCGGGTTCCTCGGCGTGAGCCTGTTCCTCGTGCTGTCGGGGTTCTGCCTGCAGCTGTCGGTGCGACCCGGCGAGCCGCCCGACGCGCCGCGCTTCTTCTCCCGCCGCGCGCTGCGCACGCTGCCGCCGTACTACGCGTCGCTGGCGCTCGTGACGCTCGCGTCGCTGTGGCCTCCTCTCGCGCACGTCACGTGGGTCCCGGTGCGCGCGCGCGATCTGTGGACGCACGCCCTCATGGTGCACAACCTCCTGCCCGACACCGTCTGGACGATCAACGGCGTCTACTGGACGCTCGCGCTCGAGTGGCAGCTCTACCTGGTGTTCCCGCTCGCGGTCGCCGCTCAGAGGCGCGTCGGCGCGCGGTGGTTCTTGCTCGGCTCGCTGGCGATCACGCTCGTCTGGGCGCTCGCGCTCCGCGCGCACCCGGCGACCGCGCGGCTGACGGGCGCGCCGTACGCCGTGCTGTACGAGTCGGTGCCGGGGCGGTGGTTCGAGTTCGCCTCGGGCATGGTCGCGGCAGCGCTCGTGCGGCGCGGCGCGCGGCCGCCGCGGTGGCTCGCGGCCGTCGCCGTCGCGTGGATCCCGGCCGCGATCTGGGTGCACGTGGTGGACGTCTCGGCGTTCCCGCTCGATCGACCCGTGTGCGGCGCGAGCTTCGGCTGCGCGCTCTGGCTCGCGTCGGCGAGGCCGTCGGTGTTCGCGGGCCGCGGCCTGCGCGCGCTCGCCTGGGTGGGCGGCATCTCGTACAGCCTCTACCTCGTGCACCAGCCGATCCTGGTCGCGCTGTCGCCCCTCGCGCTCTCGCGCTCGGTCGACGAGGCGCTCGGCCTCGGCCTGCTCGTCGGCGCGCCGCTCTGTGTGGGCGCCGCGTGGCTGTTCTTTCGCGCGTTCGAGCGCCCGGTGCTCGCGCGCCTCGCCCGCGCGCGATCTCGGTGACGCGCGCGTGGGGCGCGTGTAGCATCGGCCGCCGCCCCGCCCCGAGAGCGCCCTTGCAGATCGATTTCTCCGCCCGCGAGATCACCGTCAAGCTCGTCTATTACGGGCCCGCGCTCTCCGGCAAGACGACGAACCTCCAGTCGCTGCACGATCAGAGCTCCGCCGAGACGCGCGGTCGCATGATGACGCTCGACACGCGCGACGACCGCACGCTGTTCTTCGACATGCTCCCGCTCACCTTCACGACCGAGGGCGGGTTCGCCGTCCGCGTGAAGCTCTTCACCGTGCCGGGGCAGGTCATCCACGAGTCGACGCGCAGGCTCGTGCTGTCGGGCGCGGACGGCGTCGCGTTCATCGCCGACTCGCGCGTCGCCGAGACGCAGGCCAACGCCGCCGCGTTCCGCGATCTGAAGGCCAACCTGAAGGCGAACGACCTCGAGCTGCGCGCGCTGCCGCTGGTCATCCAGTTCAACAAGCGCGACCTGCCCGACATCCGGTCCGACCAGGAGCTCGCGGCCCAGGCGGAGCGCGGCAAGGAGCCCGTGTTCCGCGCGACCGCCGTGAAGCACGACGGCGTCGTCGACACGTTCCTCGGCCTCCTGCACCTCACCCTGCGCGCGCTCGACCGACAGAACGATCTGCGCGGCAAGTTCGGCTTCGACCGGCGATCGTTCCTGTCGGCGGTCGCTGCGCGCTTCGGCGACGTCAGCATCGACGCCCACCTCGCGCGCGCGCTGACGGCGCCGGGCGGAGAGCTGTCGCTCGCGGAGGGCGCGTGATCCCCGAGGGCGCGCGCGCCTCGACGGAGCCGCCGGCGCTGGGGGCCGTCCGGCTCGAGGATCTGGTCGATCGCGAGGCGCTCGGCGAGCTCGCCGAGTCGCTGCACGCGCTCTTCGGCCTCTCGGTGCGCTTCTTCTCGTCCGACGGCGCGCTGCTCGCCGACCGCGTGACCGAGCAGGCGCTCTGTCACCACCTGCAGTCGGTGCCCGGCGCGCGCGCCCAGTGCGCGCGGACCATCGACCACGTGAAGCGCCTCGTCCCGGACGGCGCGGGCTCCGCGGCGCACCCCTGCTTCACGGGCGCCGAGTACCTCGTGGTGAACGTCACCTACGAGCAGCGCCGGATGGGGCGCGCGGTGCTCGGCCCGTACCTCTCGCCCGAGATCGCCGACCCGCCGCCGAGCCTCCTGCTCGTCGACGACCAGCTCGATCCGGCCGACGCGTCCCGCCTGCTCCCCGCGATGCCGCGCCTGTCGCGCGAGCGCGCGGAGCTCATCGCCGCGCACGTGCAGAGCGCCCTCGATCTCATCCTGTTCTCGGGGCACAAGGCCTGGCTCACCTCGCAGATGCACCTCGCGTCGGTGACCGAGAGCTACCGCACCCTCGAGGACAAGAACCGCCGCCTCGCCGACGCGGTCGATCGCCTGCGCGAGCTCGATCGCCTCAAATCCAACTTCCTCGCCACGGTCTCGCACGAGCTGCGGACGCCGCTGACCAGCATCATCGGCTACAGCGAGATGCTCACCGAGGGGATGGCGGGCGATCTGAGCGCCGAGCAGCGCGAGTACGTCGGCACCATCCGCGAGAAGGGCGAGCAGCTGCTCTCGCTCATCAAGAGCCTGCTCGATCTCTCGAAGCTCGAGAGCGGCACGATGGCGCTGCGCAAGGCCACGCTCGACGTCGCGACGGTGACCGAGCAGGTCGTGAGCACGCTGCTGCCGACCGCGAGGAAGCGCGGCGTCCACCTCGAGTCGAGCGTGCCGCGCGGGCTCGCGCGGCTGCACGCGGACGGCGAGAAGCTCCGCCAAGTGTTCCTCAACCTGACCGAGAACGCGCTGAAATTCACCCCCTCGGGCGGCACCGTGGCGCTCAGCGCCGCGCTCGAGACGAGCGACGCCGAGGACGAGGGCGTGGGCTTCGTGCTCGGCGCGGAGGCCGACGAGCGCCTCGTCGTGCGCGTCGCCGACACGGGCATCGGCATCCCGGAGGCCGAGCGCGCGCGGGTGTTCGACGCCTTCTACCAGGTCGACTCGTCGTCGACGCGCGAGTACGGCGGCACGGGGCTCGGCCTGTCGATCGTCAAGCGGCTCGTCGAGGCGCACGACGGCACCATCCGCATCGAGGGCAACACGCCCACGGGCGCGGTGTTCGTCGTCTCGTTGCCGACCGCGCCGCCGTCGTCGTCGTCGTCGTGAGCGAGCACGAGCTGCTCGCGCGGCTCCCGGCGGTGCTGGGGCCGTCGTCGGCGGGGCTGCGGCTCGGCATCGGCGACGACGCGGCGTGGCTCGACGGCGATCTCGTCTGGACGATCGACACGCTGATCGAGGGCGTGCACGCGCTCTCGGGCGTCTCGACGCTCGAGGATCTCGGGTTCCGCGCGACGATGACGTCCGCGAGCGATCTTGCGGCGATGGGCGCGGCGCCGCTGTTCGCGCTGGCGGCGGTCACGCTGCGCGACGAGGGCGACTTCGCCGGCGTGCGACGCGGGCAGGAGCAGGCGCTCGCGCGGCTCGGAGCGCCGATCGTCGGGGGCAACCTGACGCGCGGCGGGGAGCGATCGATCTCGACGACCTGGCTCGGGCGAGCGCCGCGGCCCCTCTTGCGGTCCGGCGCGCGCGCGGGCGACGGGGTGTTCGTCGCGGGGGCGCTCGGGCTCGCGGCGGCCGGGCTCGAGGGGCTGCGGCGCGGGATCCGGGTGCCCGAGGTCTGCGTCGCCGCGCACCTGCGCCCCGTCGCGCTGATCGCGGCGGGGCTGCGCGCCGTCGAGGCGGGCGCGACCTCGGGGATCGACGTGTCGGACGGCCTCGTGGCCGACGCCCGCCACGTCGCCTGCGCGAGCTCGGTCGCGCTGTCGCTCGACGCCGGCGCGCTCGCCGCAGCGGGGGGAGCGGCGCTCGAGGAGGCGGCCCGCGCGCTGTCGCGAGATGCGCTCGACCTCGCGCTCTCGGGAGGAGACGACTACGCGCTCCTCTTCACCGGGCCTCAGGCGCTCGCCCGTCACTTCGCGCGGGTCGGGGTCGTCGAGGCCGGACCGCCCGGCGTGACCGTCCTGCGGGACGGGCGCCCCGTCGAGCTGCCTGGCGGCTTCGACCACCTGGGCTGATCGGCGCAGCCCTTGCGCCAGCGCGCGCAGGGAATGACGCCTGTCATGTCCGCCATCGCTGACAGCCCGCGGGCGCCTCCGCTGGCATCCCCGGCGCGCGCCGGCGTTCGACCCCCCCTGGCGCCGCACCAGAGCAGTTGGCATGAGGTTGGCTATCCAAGCGATCGCTCCGGCGGCCGGGCGCTCGAGGGCGTCCGCCCCTCCGCTGCGGTGGGGCGCGCGTCTCGACGCGTCCGCACGGGGCCGCGCACGCGCGCGCCGCGAGAGTCCGCCCGAGCCAACCTGGAGATCCGTGACGATGCGAGCGCTCATCATCCTGGCCGTCCTCCTGACGGCGGGGACCGCCTACGCCGAGCCCACCGCGGGCGAGACGTCGTTCCAACAGAAGTGCGTCGCGTGCCACACCGTCGGCGGAGGCCGGCGCGTCGGGCCCGATCTGAAGGGCGTCACCGAGCGCCGCGATCCCGCGTGGCTGGAGCGCTGGATCCGCGAGCCGGATCGCATGCTTGCCGAGAAGGACCCCGTCGCCACCCAGCTCCTGAAGGAGAGCAACCAGGTGCCGATGCCGAACCTCGCGGTCACGGAGGCGGAGGCGAAGGACCTCATCGCGTACATGAAGGCGAAGAGCGACGCGGCCGCGGCCGGCCCGGCGACCCCCGCGGCGCCCCCCCCGTCGCCGCACCTCGGCGAGGTGCAGACCGTCGCGGTCGTCTTGTTCGTGTTGCTGTCACTCGTGGTCGCCGGGGTCTTCGCGGCCGTCGCCAGGAGCACGCGCCTCGCCGTCCCCACCATCGACACGAAGCGCGCGTACGCGGTGCGCCGGGTGTTCTTCTTCGTCGCCGGGACGGTGATGCTGGTGCTGTTGCTCGCGACGCTCCGACGCACCCCGTACGCGGCGGCCCGCGCCCCTGACAGGGTCGTGTACGTCGTGGCGAAACAGTTCGCGTTCTTCTACAGCGCGGAGCCCATCACCAGCGACGCCGAGCTCGCCCGCGCGCCGAAGCTCGATCCCTTGACGTTCGCCGCCGGCAGCGTCGTCGAGTTTCGTGTGACGAGCCTCGACGTGAACCACGCCTTCGGCCTCTACGGCCCCGACGGCGCCGTGTTCGCGCAGACCCAGGCGATGCCCGGCTACGTCAACCGGCTCCGGGTGAGCCTCCCGAAGGCGGGCGAGTACCACGTCCTGTGCTTCGAGTACTGCGGCACGGGCCACCACCTCATGCAGTCTTCTTTCACCGTCCGATAGCCGAGGGAGACAGTCATGAAGCACGCACAACGAAACACCCTCGGCTGGATCGCGGTCACCGTCGTCTTGTTCCTCGTGCTCTTGCTGGTGGGGATGTTCCTCCGCGCCGTCCAGGCGAACCAGCTCGACGCCGCGCAGGGCTGGTTCTACCCGATGATGACGCTGCACGGCGTCGGCATGGCGGGCCTGTGGTGGGTGGGCGCGATGGCCTGCGCGTCCCGCGTGCTCGCCAGGTACGTCGAGCCGTCCGAGAAGGTCTCCTCGTTCGCGATGCTGGGGACGGTGGCGGGCGTCGTGCTCCTGCTCGTCAGCGTCTTCCTGGGCCGCTTCGCCGCGGGCTGGTACTTCCTGTATCCGCTGCCGCTGAAGGGGACGTGGCCGCGCTGGTCCACCGTCGTGTTCCTCGCGTCGCTCACGGTCCTCGCGGTGACCTGGCTCGTCTGGGTGCTCGATCTCCTCCGCGCGATCGCGAAGAAGTTCCCGCTGACGCGGGCGCTCGGCTGGCACTACATCACCGGCGCCGAGGGGCCCGAGGTGCCGCCCGTCGTGCTCATCACCACCGTCAGCCTGATCGCCGCGATCGCGTGCCTGGTGTCGGGCGCGGCGACGGTCGTGTTCTTCGTCCTGGAGCTGTTCACCGGCACCGGCAGCGATCCGCTCCTGATGAAGAACCTCACGTTCCTCTTCGGGCACCTGCTGGTGAACCTCAGCCTGTACCTCGCGGTGGGGGTCATCTACGACGTGCTGCCCACCTACACGGGCCGGCCGTGGAAGGCCAACCGCGTGGTGGCCGTCGCGTGGAACGTCGTCCTGTGGGTCGTGCTGTTCGCCTACTTCCACCACCTGTACATGGATTTCGCGCAGCCCCCGGCGTTCCAGTACCTCGGGCAGGTCGCCTCGTACGTGAGCTCGATCCCGTCGGCGGTGGTGACAGTGTTCGGCGCCGTCGCGCTCGTGTACAGGGCGCCGGTGCGGTGGAACCTCACCGTCGCGCTCTTCTTCCTCGGCCTGATGGGCTGGGGGATCGGCGGCATCGGCGCCGTCATCGACTCGACCATCGCCGTCAACTCGGTGCTGCACAACACGCTCTGGGTGCCCGCGCACTTCCACACGTACATGATCGAGGGGCTCGTGCTGATGGTGCTCGGGTACTTCTACCACTACTGTCAGGAGGAGGCGCCCATCGAGGAGGACCTCCGGCTGCACAAGATCGCGACGTGCCTCATCGTGGTCGGCGGCTACGGGTTCCTCGCGATGTTCTACCTCTCGGGCGCGCTCGGCGTCCCGCGGCGGTTCGCGATCTACCCCGCCAACGTCGCCCACGGCGCCACGCTGTCGAAGGTCGCGCTCGGGTTCATCACGCTGTTCCTGGGCGGCCTCCTCGTGTACGCGCGCGAGCTGGGCAGGCGGTGGAACAAGGCCCGCCAGGCGATCCATGCGTAGCCTCCGCTGGGCGGCGGTCGCGTGCGCGCTCGTCGCCTGCGCCGTCACCGGTACGCCGCCTGTGCGAGCGGAGAGCGTCGTCACGGCGGAGGCGCGGGCGCTCCACCGGGCGGTGCCCGACGTCACGATCTCGGTCGCGGGCGGGGAGCAAGTGAAGCTGTCGAGCCTGTGGCACGACAAGCCCGTGCTCATCACGCTCTTTTACCAGCGGTGCCTGGGCTCTTGCAGCCCGTTCCTCCGCTCGCTGTCGTCGACGATCAAGACGGTCGGGGGTCTCGGCGACGACTACCGCGTGGTCAGCGTGAGCTTCGATCCAGAGGACACGCCAGAGCGCACCCACGAGCTCGCAACCCAGCTCGGGCTCGGCCCGGGCGAGTCATGGAAGGTGGGCACGACCTCGCCGGCTCAGCTCCAGCCCCTGATGGACTCGGTCGGCTTCTGGTACCGCGCGATCCCCGGGACGGACCAGGTCGACCACCCGTCGCTGGTCGCGATGGTGCGCGACGGGCGGGTCGTTCGGGTGCTGCTCGGCAACACTGTCTCCCCGACGAGGTTCCAGGAGCTTCGCCTCGAGGCCCGGGGCACCTTCGTGCCGTTCTACGCGGCGCCCGACGCGTCGACGCGCTTTCGTTGCCTCGACGTGGATCCAGCGACGGGCCAGCTCCGGCTCGGCTGGGGCCTCGTCGTCTTGTTGTTGCCGGCGGCGCTGGCGCTCGCGCTGTCGCTCGCCGTGTTCCGCCTCGCGCGGCCTCGCCCCGCGCCGGCCGAGTGAGCCACGACGCGCCACGACCGTCAGCCGGGGGCGCGCGCGTACCGCCGGACGGTGGCGTCGACCGTCGCCCAGGCGTCGATGCCCCCGACGACATACTTCACATTCGTGAAGCCGCGCTCGACGAACCTCCGCGCCACGTCGCGCCCCTCTCGCGAGTGGTGACCCAGGAACACGAACGGCGTGGATCTCGGCGCCCCGAGCAGCGACGACTCACCCTCGGCCTCCAGCGAGCGCGCCTGGGGGATCCCCGTGATCTCGCGCTCGCGCGCCGGCCGCACGTCGATGAGCATGACGGCGTCACGCCCCACGAGCGCCCGACGGAGCTCCGCCGGGCGCGCACCAGTGACGGCGACGCGCTCGCCGGCGGTCTCGAGCTTGAACCCGGTGCCGGTGGGGCCGTCGACGAAATCGATCGCGAGGCCATCGGCGCGGCGCGCGACGCCCTTGCTCATCGCCACCACGAGATCTCCCACCCTGAGCACCACGTCTCCCTCCTCCGGCGGCGCGAGCTCCAGCCCCAGCTGCGCCCCCGCGCTGGTGACGCGCAGCGCGCTGGTCGCCGCCTCCTCCGCGAGCGCGAGCTTGATCTCCGAGTGCGCGCGCGGGCTCACGGTCACGTTGGGGAGAGGCGTCTGGCTCATCCGCGACAGTAAAGCGAAGTCCGTGCCAGTCCGCCATCACTCACCGCCGGCCGGCCAGCGCGCATGCGATCCCTCACCTGACGGAGTTGGCAGTCTTGACAGCCGTCGCGCGCCTACTATGGCAGGGGCGATGCTCGTGCAGCTTCGCAAGTCTCCCCCCGAGATCACCCCGGAGCTCCAGGCGTTGCTCGACGGCGTGACGGAGCCGGCGATCCTCCTGGATCTCGATCACCGGATCCTCGCGGCGAACAGCGTGTACCGCGCTCGCTACGGAGACGTGGGGACGCGGTGCTACGCCGCGACGCGCGAGCTCGAGTCGCCGTGCGACGCCAACGGAGATCCCTGCCCGCTGCGAGCGAGCATGGAGTCCGGGCGCCGCCAGCGGGTGTTTCACATCCAGCACGGAGCGACGGGGCCGCGGCACGTCGACGTCGAGGTCGAGCCCGTCCTCGGCGCCGACGGTCGGATCCAGTGCTTCCTCGAGCGCGTCCACGAGATCTCCGAGGCGCGAGGGCGGCAGAAGGGGGAGCTGGTCGGCCGGGCGCCGGTCTTCCTGCGGGCGCTCGGCCTGCTGCAACGCGCGGCCCCGAGCGAGGTGCCGGTCCTCCTGCTCGGCGAGTCGGGGACGGGCAAGGAGCTCGCGGCGCGGGCCATCCACCAGCTGAGCGGGCGGCGCGAGCGCACCTTCATGCCCGTCGAGTGCAGCGGCCTGCCCGAGACGCTGTTCGAGTCCGAGCTGTTCGGCTACGAGGCGGGCGCCTTCACTGGCGCGGCCCGCGGCAAGCGCGGGCTCGTGGACGCGACGGGCGGGGGCACGCTCTTCCTCGACGAGATCGGCGACGTCCCGCTGTCGGCCCAGGTGAAGCTCCTCCGCCTGCTCGAGTCGGGCACGTTTCGCAAGGTGGGCGGCACCGAGCCCCACCGCGCCGATTTTCGGCTGGTGTGCGCCACGCACCGCGACCTCGCGTCGATGGTGCGCGAGGGCACCTTCCGTCGAGATCTCTACTACCGTATCAACGCGTTCCCGGTGGTGCTGCCGCCGCTGCGGGAGCGCCGCGGCGACGTCGCGCTGCTCGCGCGCGAGCTCCTCTCGATCAGGTATCCCAACAAGCGTTTCACCCCCTCGGCGCTCGCGCGGCTGGAGGCGCACGACTGGCCGGGCAACGTGCGAGAGCTGCGCAACGTCGTCGAGCGCGTGGCCCTGCTCGCGGACGGTGACGCGCTCGGCGCAGAGCTGCTGGCCGACTTCTCGGGGGGCGCGCCGGACGTCGTCCCCCACGACGCGCCGGCCGCGGAGGGGTTTCAGATCACCACGCTGCTCCCGCTCGAGGAGGTCGAGCGGGCCTACCTGTCGTGGGCGGCGGCGCGCCGATCCGACAGGCGCGAGCTCGCGGTCGCGCTCGGGCTCTCCGAGCGCACGCTGTACCGCAAGCTCGCGGACGCGCGCCGCCACGCCTGACTGGCCCATCACTTGCACTCGCGCCGCAGCGATGCTGCCGACGCTCCCCATCTCGCGGCCCCTCGCCGCGCCGGCGCCCGCTGGGGTCCCGGGCGGAGCCGAGCTCGCCCCGCCGCTGCTCGTGGGTGAGCACTTCGTCGCGGCGCTGTCCTTCCTCGTCGCGGGAGGCGCGGGGCTGGTGCTGTGCGCGGATCACCTGGCGCTGGGCGCGTTCTACGTCCCGCGGGTGGCGGCGGTCGTGCACCTCTTCACCATCGGCTGGATCACCCTCTCGATCTTCGGCGCGCTCTGTCAGTTCCTCCCGGTCGCGGTCGGGCGGCCGCTCGCCTCGTACGCGGTGGCGCACCTGTCGTTCGCGTCGCTGTCGCTCGGCGCGTCGCTGATGGTCGCGGGCCTCTTCGTCGGGAGCCGCCCGCTGTTGCTCTCGGGCGCGGCCGGCCTCTCGCTCGCCTTCCTCACGTTCGGCGGCAACCTCGCGGTCACCTTGTTCGGAGCGAAGGAGCGCGGGCTGACGTTCTGGGCGCTCGTGGGCGCGACGGCCGCCATCTTCGTCACGCCCGCGTATGGCGTGGCGCTCGCGCTCCAGGTGCACGACGGCGGCCTCGCCGATCCGTTCGCGACCATCGGCAGGCACGCGCACGTCGCGATCATCGGCTTCGTGCTGATGGTGATGGTGGGCGTCGCGCACCGGCTGATGCCCATGTTTCTGCTGGTGCACGGCGTCTCCGCGCGCCCCGGCTGGGCGGCGCTCGGCCTCTACTTCACGGCGGCCGTGCTGCTGGCGCTCCCCTGGGGAGGCGACCGCGTGGCGCTGGTCGCCGGGGTGCTGGCGCTGGCAGGCGTCGGCGCGATGGTGGTGCAGGCGGCGGCGTACTACCGTCACCGCACCCGGCGCGCGATCGATCCCGGGATGACCCTGGCCGCCGCCGGGCTCGTGGGGCTCGTCGTCGCGGCGGCGCTCGCGCCCTTCGCGCTGTCGCGCGGCGTGACGGCGCCCCGGCTGTTGTCAGCGTACTTCACCGTGCTCCTCGGCTCGATCTCGCTGTTCATCGCCGGGCACTACTACAAGATCGTGCCCTTCCTGGTGTGGAACCACCGCTTCGGCCCGCTGCTCGGGAAGGTGAAGGTGCCGAAGGTGGCGGAGCTCTACTCCGAGCGCCTCGCGCGGGCGGACGCGGCGCTGCTCGTCCTCGGGCTCGTGACGCTCGCGCTCGGCGTCGCGCTCGGCTCGGTCGCCGTCACCCGCGCGGGCGCCGTCGCGTTCACGGCGGGCGCGCTGCTCGAGGTCGTCATCCTCGCGCGGGTGGCGCGCACGAAGGTTGCTACGTCCCCATGACAGTGTCCTCCCCCCCCACGGCCGGCCCGGCCCCGGCGACCACCCAGGCCGTCTACGACGCGCTCTCCACCGTGATCGATCCCGAGATCGGCCTCGACATCGTGACGCTCGGCCTCGTGTTCGACGTGGAGCTGTACCCCGAGGGAGAGGTCGAGATCACCTACACGCTCACGACGCGCGGCTGCCCGATGGAGGCCGTGATCACAGCCGGCATCCGGCGCGCAGTGGGCGCCGTGGAGGGGGTGGCGACCGTGACCCCGTGCCTGGAGTGGGAGCCGCCGTGGCACCCCGGCCTGGCGAGAGAAGGATCCCTATGACCCACCGCTCTGACAACCCTGACAACACGGTGATCGGCCCCCACGATCGACTTTCGGCCGTGCTCGCGCGTGATCCGCGGCTGCTGGAGGTGCTCGTCGCGGCGTCGCCCGCGTTCAAGAGCCTCACGGATCCGGGCGCGCGGCGCGCGATGGGCGCGCTCGTGGACGTGTCGCAGGCGGCGCAGATCGCCGGGCTCGACGTCGAGACGCTCGTCGCGCGGCTCAACCACGCGACCGCGGGGCGGGTCGCGGCGCCGTTGCCAATCGCCAGGCCGCCGGCCCCTCCCCGAGCGCCGGTGCCGGAGGCGTGGCTGGCAGTGCCCGCGGAGCGGCTGGTCGATCTCGACGTGCGCGAGGAGCTGCGCGCAGGGCAGGAGCCGTTCGCGCGGATCATGGGGGCGGTCCGAGCGCTCGGTCCGGGCAGCGTGCTCCGGCTCCGGGCCATCTTCGAGCCGGCGCCGCTGTACGCCGTCCTCGGCCGTCAGGGGTTCACACACTTCACCGAGCGCCTGGCGGACGACGACTGGCGCGTGTGGTTCCGCCGCGAGGACGCCGCCGCCGCGCCCGCCGCGCCCGCCGCGCCCGCCGCGCCCGCCGAGGCCGATGACGTGGTGGTGCTCGACGTCCGGGGCCTCGAGCCACCGGAGCCGATGGTGAGGACGTTCGAGGCGCTGGAGGCGCTGCCCCGCGGCAAGACCCTGCTGCAGATCAACGTGCGCACGCCGCAGTTCTTGCTCCCCAAGCTCGCGGATCGAGGCTTCGTCTACGAGGTCCGAGAGCAGTCCCCGGAGCTCGTGCGGGTCTTCATCCGCCACGCCGACTAGCGCCGAGTCGGCCCTCGCTCCGCGGAGGCACGCGGCCCCGGCCCGCGCCGGGAGGGGCTGTCGCGTCACTCATCCCCGATCTCTTCTACCCAACTCAACCAACCCAACCCATCCACAGAGGAGCAGACACATATGGCAACCGAGCTCGACATCCGCGTCGTCCCCCCCCGCGAGAAGCACCCCGCGATCTTCCGCACGTTCGACGCGCTCGGCGACGGCGAGGGCTTCACGCTCATCAACGATCACGATCCCTTCCCGCTGCGGCGGCAGTTCGAGGCGACGCGCGCCGGTCAGTTCAGCTGGACGTACGTCGAGGAGGGCCCCACCGTCTGGCGCGTGCTCATCGAGAAGACCCGGTCATGAGGCTATGGCTCAGCACGGCGGCCGCGCCCGGGGTCGCGCTGGACGGGCTCGCCCCCGGCTGCGCCGGCCGCGGGCTCGACGGCGTCGAGCTCGTGCTCGAGCCGAGTGACACCCCGGAGGGCGGGGTCGCGGCGGCCCGAGCGAGCGCCGTCGCGGTGCGCGCGCTCCGCGCCACCCACCCAGCTCAGCTCGACGGCGCGCTCATCGCGGCGCGGGAGCTGGGCGTGCCGCTGTCCGTCCCCCCCGCGGTCGGCGAGGGCCTCGGGCGGGCGGCGCTGGAGGCCGCCGCGACGACGCTCCTCGGCACCCGGGGGCGACTGTTGCTGGGCTTCGAGAGCCGCCTCGAGCAGGCGGTCGCGGCGGCCGCGCGCATCGACGCGGCAGGATCGCCGCCCGCGCTCGGGCTCGCCTGGGAGCTCCGCCCGAGCTCCGAGGATCTGCGCACGCCCGGCCCCACGCTGCTGGCCGCGCATCGCCACCTCCGGCTCGTGCGACTGCACGGGGGAGGGCCTGAGCAGCGAGACCAGGACGGCAAGGGCGTCGGCCCGCTGCTCGTCGATCTCGCGCTGAGCGGTTTTCAGGGGGCGATCTCGCTGACGCCGAGCGCGCCCTCCGAGCTGGCGCGCTGGCGGGAGTGGCTCGACTCCCGCAAGCTCGCGGGGTGCGGCTCCGCGCAGCCCGAGCACGAGCACGAGGTGGACGTGCGAGACGTCGAGCCACGGGATCGGCTCGGCACCATCCTCGGCGCCTTCGCTGCGCTGCCGCGCGGCGCGACGCTGAAGATCACCCTCGACCACGATCCGAGCTGCATGTACTACGCGCTCGAGGAGACCCAGCCGCCCAACACCTTCGAGTTCCGGAAGGTCGGCGACGGGCCCGAGGTGTTCCGCGCGGAGGTGACGCGGGTGTGACCGGCGGGCCGCGCGGACTGGCGGTCCTCTCGTCTACTTGGTGCTGTTGCAGGAGAAGACGAGAATCTTGCAATTGCCGCCGCCCGCGCCCACGCACGCGGCGCGCGCGGCGCCCTCGGCGGCCAGCCGGGTCGCGCCCGTCGCGGTGGTCATGATGTCGCGCTTCGTCTCCGACTGCGCGAGCGCCCCGCAGCCCTGGTTCCACGACAGCCGGACGGTGCACGTGCCGCACTTGCTCGTCGCGGCGGACTTGGCGAGGTCCTCGGTCAGCTGGTCGTAGCTGTACCCCCAGCCGCCTGTCTTCTCGTCGTAGGCGATGGCGGCGTGCTTCTGGGTCTTGGCGGCCATCTTCAGCACCTTGCACCCTGTGCCGAGCAGGCCGACGCAGAGGACGGAGAGGGACAGCGCTGCGACCGAGATCTTGCGGGTCATGTTCACTTGGGATCCTCCTTCGCCGGGCGTCGACGGGCCTCGCCCTCACCCCAGCGAGCGCGAGAGACTAGACACGTCCGGGCGGATGTCCATCACGAAGTTCACGCGCGCGCGAGGTCGGGCTATCTCGGTTCGACGCTGAGCCAGTTCAGCATCGTGTACTCGTCCTTCTGGCCGACCTCGACGGAGAGGCTCCCGTCGGCGACGTCGACGACCACGGACGCGACCTTGTACGGGGCGTCCGGCGTCGTCGCCGCGCCGTCGAACAGCGGCGCGCCCTCGACGACCACCCGCTGCTTCGCGTAGGTCTTGCCGTACCACCCGATGGACACCGTGACCTCGTAGCGGCCGGGCTCGATGTCCCAGCTGAAGGTGTCCGTGCGCCCGTAGTCGTCGTAGATCACGCTGCGCTGCCGCTCGTCGACCGGCGCGTCGGGGAGGTAGCGGTAGAGCATGATCGACGGATCGCCGATGTTCTCGCCCGCCCAGCCGAACCCCTTCGCGGGGTCGTACGCGGCCCAGCCGATCTTCTGCCACGTCTTGCCGTCGACGAGGAGCGGCGCGGCCTTCGGCTCGCCGTCAGGGTCCTGAAAGTTCAGGTACACCGGCTCGCGCGGGTGCGCGCCGGCCGGCCTCGACGACAGCACGGGGAACCCATCGGCCTTGCCCTCGAGGTACGCGCCGAGCTGGTTCCGCAGGTGTTGCAGCGCTCCCGCGTCTCGGGTGAACGAGGTCGTCGACGCGACCGCGGAGCCCACCGTCGTGTCGACGCCCGCCACCTCCGACGGCGTCTCGGGGCGCTTGCCCTTCTGTGCCAACAGAAAGTACTCGAAGTCCTCCTCGCCCTCTCTCAGCAGCTCCCACCGGATGCTGCTGACGAGCTCGCCGCTCTTCGTCGGGGGGTACAGCAGGAACCCGTCGCCGTTCTGCTTGGTGCCCTGCGGGCGCGGGTTGGAGGTGGGATCGCTGCCCCAGCCGGTGACAGAGTAGTACGCGAACCCGGCGATGCGGTGCCTCCACGCGGCCCAGAAGGCGATGCGCGACTCGATGCCCGGGTGGTCGATCGTGATCGGGTTGAACCTCGGCGGCGCGTCCCCGTAGAGAAAGTACCACCAGACCTGCTCGCCCCTGGCCTGGCGCGTGGCCGCGTAGGCGGGATCGAACGCGGAGAGGTTCGCCCACCACAGATCGTAGCTCGCGCCCCCGGCGAGGGGGTTCTCGGCGATCTCGGGCTTCGGCTCCTCGCTGACGGCGATCCGCAGGTGCGGCGCGGCGGCCTTCGTCAGCGCCGCGAGGCGCGCAGCCGTGTCGTAGTCGGCCTGGTCCTGCGGCTCGTTCTGCACGTAGTAGTAGGCCTTCTGTCGCCAACCGCGCGAGGAGACGTAGCCGTCGATCGCCGAGAGGAGCTTCGACCAGGCGGCGTCGTACGCGGGCGTGCCGACGTGGCCCGGGCCGCGCGGCACGCCGCAGAAGGTGTCCGGGCGGGGCGTGGAGTTGTCGACGAACTGCATCACCTCGAACGACGGGAACCCCACGCCGTCCCAGCCCACGCCGTCGATGTACTGGGGGCCGAGCTGGGCGAAGTCATACGGGCCCGGGCCGTCCACGAAGGCGCCCGACGCGCAGTCGTAGTCGATGCCACCGTCGTAGTTGAGCCCGGCGGGCCACGCGACGCCCGCGGGGACGAGGCGGTGCTCACGAAAGTGATCCTTCAGCCTCCGCGCCGCCTCGAGGCTCGCGCCGCCCCCGAGCGCCTGGAAGCTCGTGTTCCAGTTGCCATCGAAGCCGATCTTCGCTGGCAGCGCGAAGTCGAAGACGTGCAGCGACACGGGGATCACCTGCGGCACGCCCCCGATGGTCACGGTCAGCTGGCTCGTGTAGTCGCCGGCGGGGGCGTCGGGCGGCACGTACACTGTCATCCACATCGGCTGGTTCTTGCCGGGCGCGAGCGGCTGCGGCGCGCCGTCCGCGACCGGCACGAGCGGGTCCGGCACCTCCCCGCTCGGGATCGACGACGCGTCGGAGGGCTGGGAGATCTTGACGTAGTCGACCCTGTGCCAGGTGATCCGGTCGAGCTTCCCCGGGCCCGAGAACGGGGCGATCGACGCCGACCCCGAGCCCGCCGCGTCGGCGCGGAGCACGATCTGGAGCGGCTCGTGCTCGTTCTTCGCGGCGAACATCCGCAGCCCGGTCCCCGTCGTCGCGGGCGGTGCCGCCTCGCGGAGCACCTTGTCCATCGTCGTGGTCGTCCACAGCGACGCGCCCGCCGGCGCGGGGAGCGAGAACGTGTGCTCCCCGGTCGGCGTGCAGGTGGTGCACACCGGCCCGCTCCCACCGCTGCCGCCACGCCCGCCAGCTCCCCCGGCCGCCCCCGGCGCGCCGCCCCCGCCGGACGACCCGGACGAGCCGCACGCGACGCCCAGCATCAACCACCAGGTGCCCCACGCCGCCTTCGCCGTGCTCGTCATCTCGACGCCATCCTACGCGAGAGTTGACGCCGGGCGCGCGCGCTGTCACCTGAGCGCCGATGACCTCCCACGCGGCTCTCGCTCAGCGCCCCCTCGCGCCGACGGCGTGGACGGTCTCCCCGATCGACGGCGACCGCCACCGCGTCCGCGCCTCCGACTGATCCTCTCCCTCGTCGTCCGCCCGAGCCCCGGCGACGCCGGGATTTCTGGCCAGGGTTCTCACCCACGGACGACACATGAACACCAAGCTTCGAGAGCGGTTTGCCAAGCTCAAACCCGGCGTCGCCGCCGGGGCACGCGCGCGGCTCCACCCCGGCGGCGACGGACAGGCGCGCGAGGTGCTCGGCCTCGCGTGGCCCATCGTGGTCGCGATGCTCGGCGACGCGGCGATGGGCGTCGTGGACACCACGCTGGTCGGCGCGCTCGGCCCGGCCGCGCTGGCCGGCGTCGGCCTGGCGCTGACGGCGCTGTTCGTCGGCTACACCGTGGTGTTCGGTTTGATGCGCGCGGTCAAGATCCGCACCGCGTACGCCGTCGGGGAGGGGCGAGAGGACGAGGGGGTGCGGGCCGCCGTCGCCGGCGCGCTGCTCGGCGCGGCGGTCGGGCTCGCGGTGCTGCTCCTCTCTCGCGACGGGCGCTGGATCTTCGTCGCGATGGGCGCGGACGCCGCGCTCGTCGGGCCCGCCACGGAGTTCTTTCGCGCGCACGGCCTCGGCGCGCCGGCGCTCGGCGTGACGGTCGCGCTCGTGCAGCACCTCCAGGGCCGCGGCGACACGCGGACCCCGATGCTCACCGGCCTCGCGGCGAACGCGCTCAACGCGGCGCTCGCGTACGCGCTCATCCACGGTCACGCCGGGCTGCCGGCGCTGGGCGTCGCGGGCGCCGGCCTGGCGACGAGCCTGTCGGTCGCCGCGCAGGCGATCGCGCTGTCCTTCTGGGTGTGGCGCGGCGCTCGCGGGAGGCTCGCCCTCGGACCGCTCGGCCCGTCGCTGCGAGAGGTGCTGTCGCTCGGCGCGCCGACCGCCGCGCAGTTCGGGCTGGAGACGCTCGCGTTCACGACGTTCACGGCGCTGCTCGGATCGATCGCGGCCGCGGAGCTCGCCGCGCACCAGATCGCGCTCAGCCTGCTGCGCGCGTGCTTCTTGCCGGGGATCGCCGTCGCGGAGGCGGCGAGCGTCCTCGTGGGCCGGGCGCTCGGCGAGGGGAGACCCGACCGCGCCGATCGCGCGGTGCGCGCTGGCCTGTGGATCGCGGCGGGGTTCATGGCGTTCACCAGCGTCGGCCTCGGGCTCGCTAGCCCCCGCGTGCTCGGGCTGTTCACGGCCGACGCGGAGGTCGCGAGGATCGCGGCGCGCCTCCTGTGGGTCGCGGCGCTGTTCGAGACGGTCGACGCCGTCACCATCGTGCTCCGGGGTGCCCTCCGGGGGGCGAAGGACGTCCGCTTCGTAGCGGTGGTGGGGATCGCGGCCTCCTGGGTGTGCGTCCCCTCCGCTGCGTGGTGGCTCGGCAAGCGCCTCGGGTGGGGCGCCGTGGGAGGCTGGCTGGGCTTCGTCGGAGAGACGACGATCGCCGCGTCACTGCTCGCCTGGCGCTGGCGTACGGCGCCGTTTCGCCGCAGCGGGCGACGGAGGCTCACGGGGAGGTTGGCAGCCGGGCTGGAGGCGAGCTGAGCGTCGATCTCGGAGCGCCGGAGACGGTGCTCACTTGCGATCGGCGTCGCCCGTAGCGCGGACGAAGGCTCGCAGCTTCTCCGGATCGAGTCGTCCGCCTGAGCGCACGCCGGAGCAGAGATCCACGGCGTACGGACGAACGCGACGGATCGCCTCGCCGATGTTGGACGGCGTGAGGCCACCAGCGAGGAACACGGGGCGCGGGCTCGCCTTCACGAAGGACGCGCTGATCGACCAGTCGTGTGCTCGGCCCGTGCCGCCAAGCTCAGGGATGGCAGCGCTCGGGCGGCCTGAGTCGAGCAGGAAGGCGTGGACGTAGGGTGCGTAGACGTGAATCGAAGCCAGCGCGTCCTCGCCTTCGACGTGGATGACCTGCACTCGGCGAACGCTCGGAAGGAGCGCGGCGAGGCGCTCCGACTCGGCCCGATCGATGTGCGACACGACCTGCACCGTCGTCGGCCTGGTCGCGGCGACATGCTCGGCGATGGCGTCGGCCGTCGTCTCTGCCGTCAGCAGGAACGTCGAGATCGGCGGGGGGGCGAACGCGGTGATTCGTGCGATCAGCTCGTCCTCGATCGGGCCGGGCCCAGACGGCATGCGAGCGACGAGCCCCAGCGCGTCTGCGCCCGCGTCGATGGCGAGCTGCGCCTCGTCGATCGAGGCGATGCAGCAGACCTTGATCCGAGTTCTCATGTTGCTCCAGCGTGCCACATCTTGGCAGGGCGGCGCCCGCGTCTGGCAGCGCGCGACCGAGCCGGGTTGGCACCGGCTTCCCGCCTTGCCACGGCCTCTGCCGATCCACGACGCTGCCGTTGCGTGAAGGGGCTACACGGCGTCGAACTCAGGTCGATAGCGGGCGACCCCTGAGACGCCGCTGAGCCCGTCCGCAGTCAAGGCTTGCACGAAGAACGCTTCGTCGTGCCCCTGCTCCCATCGGAGCCCGTGGAGGCTCGCCCGAACGAACCCGTGGCGCGGGTAGTAGCCGGGATGCCCGAGGACGACACAGAATGGGTGGCCCTCGGCGCGGAGGCGCCGGAGCCCGCGCTCGATGAGCCTCCCGCCGATCCCCTGGCGCTGGTGCGAAGGCGCCACGGCCATCGGCGCGAGGCCGACGCCATGCACGACGCGGCCAGCGGCCTCCACTGCGACGGGCGAGAACGCGATGTACCCGACGACCGTGCCGTTCGCGACCGCGACGAGGGACAGCGTGAGCGCGCCTGCCGCGCGGAGGGCATCGACGAGCCGCGCCTCCGCGTCCGACTCGAACGCCGACGCGTTCAGCGCGTGGACCGCCGCTTCGTCCTCCCGTGTCTCCTGTCGGACCTCGAGTTTCATCGGACGGTTCGTACCACGCTGGCCCACGGACCGGCGCTGGGGAGGTGCGCTCGTGCGAGGTGTGCGCCGGGGTGGATGCCCGGCGCACGATGGGATCAGCTCCGGGCGAAGCCGAAGATCCTGGCGGCGAGCCTGTCGAGGTCGTGGTCGAGTCGTCGCGCGTCGTCGGGCGTGACGTACCCCCAGGCTCGAGCGAGCGGGATCGCGGCGCGGCTCCCGTACACGGAGCCACGCGCGGTCGAGAGCCGCGCGCGCCGGTTGCCGCCGTCGCTCCCCGTGGCCTCCGCGAGGTTGAGGACGACGCTGTTGATCGAGCGACGCAGCTGGTCGGCGAGGGCCCTGTCGCACCTATCGACCACGGGCTTGACCCGGGCGACGATCTCGATCGCGAACACAACGATGTGCTGGAGCTGGCTGGACTGCATGCCCATCCTCCGCGCAGGTTCCGTGACGGCGAGGACTGTCGCCGCGCTTCATGACTGTCATCGCCGGCGCGGAACGTGCGCGCCTGGGCGATGCAGACCAGCCAGCTCCAGCAACTGCGGCCACGCCGACGATTCGTCACTGTCGTCGCCC